>CAYSLC010000119.1:0-17415 GCA_964431545.1 uncultured Desulfobacteraceae bacterium
AAAGGAGGCATCCATGGCCGAAGAAGACGGGGCCGACCGAAATGCGGTGGATGTGGCCATGTTCATCGACTGGGAGAACATGCACGGCTGTATCCGGGGCAAGGCCAACATCTCGGCGCTGCGGGAGATCGCCGAAGGGTACGGCCGGCTCGTGCTGGCCAGGGCCTACGCCGACTGGCGGGAATCCCGGTTCCAGCAGGATTCCCTGGTGCTCTACAAGATCGGCTTCGAGCCGGTCTACGTGCCCAGCGGCTTCAAGAACAACGTGGACGTGAAGCTGGCCACCGACTGCATCGATTACGCCTACAAATACCCCAACATCCGCGTCTACGTGCTCGTCACCGGCGACGGGGACTTCATCCACGTGGTCACCACCCTGCGCCCCCTGGGAAAGAAGGCCGTGGTCATCGCCCAGTCCAACAACGCCTCCAGCCGCCTGGCCGACCTGGTGGACACCCTGCTGATCTACGACAAGGACGTCAACCCGGCCGCCGGCGAGGGGACGGGGCGGGCCGGACCCAAAGCCGCCACCTCGGACCGGAAGCTGGAGGACATCTTCCGGGACATCGTCGAGATCCTCCGGAAGGAGGAGGACAAGCTGATGCTGCTCACCAACGTCAAGCAGGCCCTGATCCGCCTTTACGGCACCTTCGAGCAGAAGGAATATGGATTCGACAAGTTCAAGGCGATGATCGAGGCCGGCGTCAAAAAGGGGTACTTTGTGGTCAACAACGCCGGCCTGCGGGACTGGCTGACCCTGCCCCAGGAGGATGACCCGTCGGTGAACGGCAAGCTCCCGGACGAGGTGGATCAGGTCTTCGAGGAGATCGTGGGCATCATCCGAACCTCCCCCCATCCCCAGCCCCTGCTCACGTTCATCAAGAACGCCCTGATCAAGAAGTACGGGGGCTTCGACGAGTCGGTCTACGGATACAATCAGTTCAAGCAGATGATGGAATCGGGCGAGCGGATGGGATACTTCAAGATCGGCATGACCGACCCGGTCACCCATTTCGTCGTGTTGCCGGAAAAGGAGAATGGCCGCGGGCGGAGAAGACGTCGGACCCAGCCGGCCTGATCGTCGGGCCGGGCCGCGGCCGTCAGCGGACCTCGATCCCGTACCCGGACAGCTGGAGGTCCCTTGTGATCTCCCGGATGTGCTCCGGGCCCCGGGTCGCAAGCTCCAGCTCCACACAGGTGGAGAAGAGGGGCATCCCCTCGACCCCCCGGTCGTGGGAGATATGGAGGACATTGGCCTTATGGTCGGCGATCCGGGCAAGCAGCCGGGCCAGGGCCCCGGGGGTGTCGCTCAGGGGAACCCACAGGCGCGTGAGCCGGCCCTTCTTCACCAGCCCCTTGTTGATGATCCGGCCCAACAGGGGGCTGTCCACGTTGCCCCCGCTGACCAGCAGCACCACCCGGGTCCCCGGCGCGGGCGCCGCCACGCCGGACAAGAGGGCGGCCAGGGCCACCGCGCCGGCCCCCTCGGCCAGAATCTTCTTCCGCTCCAGCAGCATGAGGATGGCGGCGGCGATCTCCTCCTCGGAGACCAGCACCACCCGGTCCACCAGGCGCTGGAGGACGGCCAGGGGCCGCTCCCCCACCTGCTTGACGCTGATGCCGTCGGCGATGGAGGTCTCGGCCCGGACCCGGACCGGGCGGCCGTGGGCCAGGGATTCCTGGGCCGATGGACATACGGACGCCTGGACCCCCACCACGGTGACGTCGGGCCACAATGACTTGGCGGCAACGGCGATGCCGGAGATCAGGCCGCCGCCGCCGATGGGAACCACGATCATGCCCACCGGATCGAGATCCTCCTGGATTTCCAATGCGACGGAGCCTTGGCCGGCGATGATGTCCGGGTCGTCGAAGGGGTGGATGAAAGTCCTCCCCTCGGCGGCCAGTTCCCGTGCCCGTTGGAGGCTCTCCTCCAGGCTCCGGCCATGGAGGATCACCTCGCCGCCGTACCCCCGGGTGGCCTCCTGCTTGGTGATGGAGGCCCACTCGGGCATGACGATGGCGGCCGGGATCCCGGCGGTTCGGGCCGCCAGGGCGACGCCCTGGGCGTGGTTTCCCGCCGAGGCCGCCACCACGCCGCCGCCGGCGATCTCCCGGCGCCGTTTCAGCACCTTGGCGACGGCCCCCCGGATCTTGAAGGACCCGGTCTTCTGGAGGTTCTCCAGCTTCAGATAGATGTCCGCCCCGAACCTTCGACTGAAGGTGGGGGAGTGGACCAGCGGGGTCCGGATGATCCGGCTGCGGATCAGGGAGGCGGCCTCGCGGATATCCTCCGGGGTGACCATGGCGTCTCTCCTTGAAGGGAGTGTATTGGATACCCCCGGCCGCCGGGTTCTATACACGGAGGCGCCGGCGGCCGGGGGGGGAATGCGAGGCGGGCCCATGGACGGCCGCGCCATCGGCCGGGTGGAGGGATGTCAGGAGCCGGCGGCCACCTTGGTGGCGATCTCCGCCATCGCCTGGGTGACGGCGGCGTTCCGGTAGTGGTCCTGGAAAGAGATGCCGGCGTCTCCGGCCGCCACCAGGTTGGGGTCGAAGGGGATCCGTCCGAGCAGCGGAAGATCGAAGGCCAGCGCCGTCTTCTCCCCGCCGCCCCGGCCGAAGAGGTCCACCGTCTCCCCGCAATGGGGACAGGCGAAGCCGCTCATGTTTTCGATGAGCCCGGCGATCGCCATCTTCACTGTCTTGCAGAAGTTGATCGATTTCCGGACATCGGCCAGGGCCACCTCCTGGGGGGTGGTGACGATGATCGCCTTGGCGTCCGGAATCACCTGGGCCACCGAGAGGGGCTCGTCCCCGGTGCCCGGGGGGGCGTCGATGATCAGATGATCGAGTTCCCCCCACGCCACGTCGCCGATGAACTGACGGATCACCGAGTGCTTGATGGGGCCCCGCCAGATGATGGCGTCGTCCTTGTTGCGGCTCAGGGACTCGATGGAGACGGCGGCGAGGTGGTCCGAATAGGCCATGGGCGTCAGCTTCTGCTCCGGGGTGACCCCCAGGAGGCCGTCGAGGCCGAGCATGCGCGGGACGTCCGGGCCGTGGATATCCACGTCCATGAGCCCCACCTTGAAGCCCTTCCGGGCCAGGGCGATGGCCAGGTTGACCGATACGCTGGTCTTTCCCACCCCCCCTTTGCCGCTCATCACGATAAATTTGTTCTTGATCCGCTCAAGGGATCCTTTGACCGCGGCGTCCTGGTCCTCCTGGGACCGTCGGCTTCCGCCGCAACCACTGCCTTCACACTTGTCCATGTCGGTCTCTCCTTAGATGTTGATGGATTGGATGGGCGTCTCCGGGAGGGATCCCCCTCCGCCGGAGGCTTTGTCTCGGGATTCGAACCGCTCCAGGGCGTCGGCCACCGTTCCGGCGGCGCCGAGGAGGGGACGGATTCCGTTCTTTTCCAGAAAGCGGAACACCAGCGGGCCGCAGGCGCCGGTCAGCAACACGTCCGGCCGGTGGCGGAGGATGGCCTTGGCGGTCTGGACCCCCGATCCCAGGGGCAGGTCCGGATCGAGCGGGTTTTCGACGGCCTGGGAGTCCCCCGTCTCGGTGTCGGCGATGAGAAAGAAGGCGGTTCTCCCGAACCGGGGCTCCACCGAGGAGGTCCTCGCCGGGCCCTTCGATGTGACGGCGATTCTCATGGCCGGATCAGGGGACGGGGTCGGGCGCTTCGCCTTTCCGGATGATCCGGCGAAACAGCCCTCCCTCGCAGGCGGGGCAGGCCGGCGGGCGTCCGGTGCCGCAGGGCGCCGTCCACTGGTTGCCGCATCCGTCGCAGAGGAACACCCGTTCCTCGTCGATGATGGTGTAGTTTCCTCCCTCCACATTGATCGCCTTGCCGTTGATGAGGGCGTCGGCCACCAGCTCACGGGCCCGCTGGACGATGCGTCCGAAGGTCGCCCGGGAGACGCCCATCCGGGCGCCGGCCTTTTCGTAGGACAACCCCATCAGATCGGCCAGCCGGACGGCCTCGCACTCGTCGATGGTGAGCCGCACCTCCTCCAGGTCGAGAAGCGGAATCCCGCGCGGTTTGAAGTAACTGACGTTCGGATTGTATGCCACCATTCGGTTTTTTTTGGGTCGGGCCATAAGTACCCCTCTTTAATGAGAATATACTCAAATTTTGATGGTAAATCCTTCCTCGGGGTTTGTCAAGGTCGTTTCGGGTCGTTTCCCCGGCCGGGGGCCGGCGCGGCAGGTCCCCGAAAAGCCCGTTGCCGGAAAGATCGTCCGGGAATTTGGGGGCCGCCGTGAATCCACTTGATCAGACCCCATTAATTTGATACAACGTCCGGATATGAGAATTTGATTTCTTATTCGATATTTATCACCATGAAACCGGGTGGGCGCGCCGGAAAGAGAGAATGGGAAAGCGGAAGAAGAAAGGGAAGAAGGGGAACCAGCCCGCGGCCGGAGACCTTCACCGGTTGAGCGCGGACCAGTTGCTCGAGCGGGGGGTCGGGTTTCTCGAACGGGGCAAGCCCAGGGACGCCATCAATGTGCTCAGCTTCACCGCCAAGAAACACGGCCATTCCAAACCCGTCGACGGCGCCCTCTTTCGGGCCTACCTCCAGCGGGAGAGTCAGCTCCGGTCCAAGAACCTCATGGCCGAAGCCGATGCCGTGCGGATGAATGCAAGGGCCCTGATGCCCCGGCTCACGGAGATCGATCCGACCGACCTGACGGCCTACATCAAGAATTGCGCCAACAAGGAGGCCTTCGGCATATACGCCAAGTACCTCGCCCATCGGGACCGCTGCCCGGAGGCCGACCGGTTTTTGGCCAACCGGCTGCTCCTCCACCGATGCTGGGACCACCTGGAGCGGTTTCCCGAGGGGCACCCCCTGGCCCGGGAGGCCGGGCCGGCGAAGGAGGCCGTCGCCCTGATGGACGAGGGGCGGTGGGAGGAGGCCCGGGATCGGCTGCGCCCCGTCTCCAGAAACTCCCCCTACGCCCCCCTGCGGATCTTCGGTCGGGCCATGGCCGCCTTCTACCAGGAGGACGATGCCGACGCCGCCCGGGCCCTCGCCCTGGTGCCGGACGACTTCATTCTGGCGGGGACCGCCCGAAACCTCCGGACGGTCCTGGCGGCGGCGGCCAACGGGGAGGATCCCGGGGAGACGGAGAGGAAGGAGGCCCTGGCGCGGACCGCGGCGGTGTGGGACGGACCCGTCGATCTGGAGAAAGATCTCCTCGGCCTTCTGCTCGATCTGAAGGAGGCCCGATACGGACGGGCCGTGTCGGCCATCCGGAAGGCCGCGGACCAACTGAGCCCGGAAGCCCCCGAACCGGTGGTCCGGTACATCCTGGAGATCCTCTGGCAGATGGTCTTCCATGAGCGGATCGGAACCCCCGATTACCAGAAGCTCGTCCTGAAGCTGCTGCCTCCGGAGACGGGCGACCTCGTCATCGCCAAGGTCAACCTGGCTTACGGCCAGCCGTTGATCACGGCGGGCGTCCGGTATCTCTCCCTTCTCGACCGGGAGTTTCCCGATCCCCGGGAGAGGAAGATGGCCGCCGCCATGGTGCTCAACTACATGGTCGCCGAGGATCTCTCCGAGGGGGGCCGGTCCCGGAGCCTCAACTTCGGGCTGGTCTCCAACCGGGAGAAGAAGATGATGGGGATCACCGCCGAGGATCGGGATCTGGCCTTGATCCAGATGATGGGCGAGAGCATCCGGCTCGATCCCGGAAACCGGCGGACCTACGAGATCCTGGTCCGGCTCCCGAGGACCTCCCGCCCCTGCAAACAGCAGGTGGAGCACCTTCTCCTGACCATGAAAAAGACGTTTCCCGATGATCCCTTCCCCTGCCTCTCCCTGGCGGAACTCTACTACAGCAGCAACGCCTTCCGGAAGGCCGAAAACATCCTGGAGGAGGCCGCGGCCCGGGCCCCCCACGACAGCCAGGTCATCGACCGCCGGGGGCTTGCGCTGCTCATCTCCGCCCAGAAGAACATCGATCGGGGGAAGTTCCACCTGGCCGATGCCGACATCGACCGGGCCGCGGAGGTGGGGAGCAAGCGGCTGACCCCGCTGATCGTGGAAAAGCGGATGCTGCTGGGGGCGACCGCCGGCGGAATATCGGTGGAGACCCTGATGGACAAGGGGATGGAGGAACAGGATCTCTTCCATCGCTTGCGGATCCTGGGGATCTTCCGCCTCGATGTGGCATCCCGGCGGCCCGCGCCGGGGGAGGCCCCGGTCAAAAAGATCGACGCCCGGATCCGGCGGGAGCTGAAGCAGCTTCCCCGGCTCTCCTCCCAGGAGGTCGCCCGCCTGCTCCTGCCCGTGGAGAGGGATTTCGGCGCCGTCCTGGGGGCCCGGGACGTGGGCCGGGTCTTCCTCGATCTGCGCAAGGATGTCCTCCGACGGATGACGGACGAAGACGCGCTCCTGGTCTACGAGCATCTCCTGGATCCCCGGTTCCACGACCGGATCCGGAAGGATGCCAAGAAGCGGATCAGGACGGCGCGGACCGACCACCGGCTCTTCTTCGAGTTCCACCTCGCCCTGATGGACGAGGCGGCCGGGAAAGGGCACAACTCCGAGAAGTTCGAGCGGATCAAGGCGGAGGCCGCCGGCCGCGCGCAGGAGCAGCTCCGGGGCCTCTCCCGGCGGATCGCCCCCCACTTCGAAGGGCCCCTGCGGACGGCGCTGGAGCAGTTCGACTTCCGCATGCTGGATGGCCCGTTTCTCCCCGGCCTCTTCGATCCGGACTTTCTAGACGACCTAGACGACGACTTCGACCCCGCTTCGGACCTCGACCTGGAGGGAAATCCGATGGCGCTTCTGGGAGAGGTCTTTCAGGAGGTCGCCGACAAGATCGATATTCTCCTCGGGAACCGGAACATGCCCTGGGCGAAAAGCGCCCTGGAGGAGCTGACCGAGGAAATCGGCGAGGTGCTGGAGGAATTCATCGAAGATGCGGGGCTCCGGGGGATGCCCGACTTTCTGATCCGGGAGATGGGCGGTCTGCTCCGTTCGGAGGTGGTCGGTCACCGGCGGTTCGATAAAGTGGTCCGGATCTTCCGGGAACTCGAAATCGACGACCGGCTCTCCCGGGAGGCCCGGCTGCTGATCTTCCGCGAGGACCGGGGCGCCGGACGGAGGCGACGGGAATGCTGATCCACTGCCTTACCCTCGACGTCTCCCCGGAGGCCACGGACGAGCAGATCCGGGAGCAGTACCTCAAGATGGTCCGGAACCATTCCCCCGAGCGGGACCCGGAGAAGTTCCGGCGGATCACCGAGGCCTATGAAGCCTTGAAGGACGGGCGGAACCGGGTCCGGGAGAAGATCTTCGGCGGATTGACGGTGGGGGAGTACGAGTCGGCGCTGTTGTCACTGGCCAAGGCCCGCGAACTCAAACGGCGGCGCGTGGGGTTGCGGGAGCTGTTGGAGGCGGAAAAGAACGATTAACGGGGCAAGGAGGACGAGATGAGTCTATTTTCCAGGATTGCCGAATGGTTCAAAAAGTTATGGAGGGGGATCGACAGGCGGTTCATCATCCCCGTGTACCAATGGATCATCCGCTTTTTTTCCGGAAGGCTCGGGAAGCGAATCGAAGGGGGGGACGGGCTGCCCGACTGGAAGCAGGACGCCATCCGGGATTTCCGGCTTTGGCTGGAGGATCTCCCGGAGCCGGTCCCCACCGAAGAGGGGCGGATTCCGGAGGGGTGTGATCTCTTTACCCTGATGGCCGAGTTCATCTCCCTGCGCAAGGAGATCCAGATGCAGAACCGGGAACAGTGGAAATCCCTCCAGAACCTCGACGCCATCATCGACGCCTACCACGACGCGGCGGATCTCTTCAAGGAACGGACCCGGGACATCGGCCAGCTGGAGGAGCGCGTCCGCCGGGCCAGCGAAAAGCGGGCCGTGATGCCCTTCCTGGAGATCCGGGACGCCTTGTCCCGGGGACTTTCGGCCGCCCGGGAGGTGGCCGCCTCCAAGAGCATCCTCCGGTCGAGCCCCAAGGGGATCGACGGCGTGGTGGAGGGGTATGAGATGGCCCTGCGGCGATTCGACCGGGCCCTCTCCCTGGTGGGCGTCACGCCGGTGGAGACGGTGGGGCGGACCTTCGACGCCCGGACCATGAAAGCGGTGGACAAGCGCTCCGAAACCGGACAAGACAAGGGCGTGGTGATCCAGGAGCAGCTTTCCGGCTTTGTCCGGGACGACGAGGTGGTCCGGTACGCGGAAGTCGTCGTCAACGAATAACCCCCGAACACGCCATACACCGGAGATCCAATGGAACCAATCGTCGGAATCGATCTGGGAACCACCAACTCGGAAGTCGCCTTCATCATCGACGGAAACGCGGAGATCCTTACGGACAACGACAACGGGATCATCCCGTCCTGCGTGTCCCTCGACGACCAGGGGGAGATCCTGGTGGGGGTGGAGGCCAAAAACCGGGCGGTCATCGCCCCGGAACGGACCGTGACCTCGGTCAAGCGGCTCATGGGAACCGACCGGAAGCTTGCCATGGGGAAGGACGAATACCGGCCCCAGGAGATCTCCGCCCTGATTCTGAAATCCCTAAAGTCGCGGGCCGAAAAGATCCTCGACCATTCGATCGGAAAGGCGGTCATCACCGTGCCGGCCTACTTCACCGACGCCCAGCGGCAGGCCACCCGGGAGGCGGGGCGGATCGCCGGCCTGGAAGTGGTCCGGATCATCAACGAACCGACGGCCGCGGCCCTGGCCTACGAAAGCACCCGTTCGGAGGCCCAGCGGATCCTGATCTACGACCTGGGGGGCGGGACCTTCGACGTCTCCATCGTGCGGATCGAAAACGGCGTGGTGGAGGTGCTCGCCTCCACCGGGGACAACAAGCTGGGCGGGGACGACTTCGACGCCAAGATCGTCGGCCGTCTGGTGGCGCACTGCCGCGATGAGCTGTCGTTCAAGATCGACCCGGAAAAGGACAAGGGGGTGATGGCGAGGCTCACCCGGGCCGCGGAAAAGGCCAAGGTCGACCTCTCCGTCAAGCCGTACGCCCAGATCGAGGAGGACCACATCGGCAAAAAGGGGTGGCAGGACATCCACCTCTCCACGGAACTTTCCCGCCTCGACTTCGAGGAGATGATCGAGGACGAACTCAACCGGACCATGGACTCGGTCAACCGGGCCCTCAAGGACGCCCAGCTCCTGCCCTCGGCCATCGACAAGATCATCCTGGTGGGAGGCTCCACCCGGATCCCCAAGATCTCCAAGATGCTGGAGGAGAAGTTCGGCCACCTGCCCCACAGCGAGATCGATCCGGACCTCTGCGTGGCCCTGGGGGCCGCCATCCAGGCGGGCCGGGAGATGGGGGTGGACTCCACCGGGGTCCTGCTCGACATCACCCCGTACACCTTCGGCACCTCGGCGGTGGGCGAGATTAACGGCGAACCGAGCATGACCATGTTCGTGCCCCTGATCCGGAGAAACACCAAATTGCCGGCGGCGAGGACCGAGGCCTTCTACACCATGTACGACAACCAGGAGGTGGTGGAGATCCGGGTCTACCAGGGGGAGAAGCCCGACGCCCTCGACAACATCCAGATCGGCCGGTACCGGTTCACCCTGAGCAAGGCCCCGGAGGGGAGTGTGATCCTGCTCCATTTCGATCTCGACTTGAACGGCATCCTCCGGATCGAGGCGGTGGAGAAGGCCACGGGAAAGAAGATCAACGCGGTGATCGAAAACGCCTTCACCGGATTCAGCGACGAGGAGATCGACGCGTCCAGGCGACGGATCGCGGACATGTGGGGGGAGGAGGCGGACGCCGAGGTCATCGATGTCACCGAGGCCTCCCGGAAGGCGGCCGGGGACCGGGTCTCCGAAGAGGTGGCCCAGACGTTGACCCGGGCCGAGTCGATGCTCAACGATATCTCCGCGGAGGACCGGGACGAAGTGGTCAACCTCATGGAGGACCTCCGGGACGCCCTGGACCAGGGGGAGCCCCAGAGCGTCGAGGAATACCGGAAGACCCTGGAGGAGATCCTCTTTTACTATGAATAGACCCCATGGAACCTGTCCGGAGTCCCCGGCGGGATTTTGACCGGAGTCGACATGGAACAATGCCCTGCCTGCGGCGCCAAGAGCCGCCAGCGACGGACCTGCCACCGCTGCAAATCGAATCTCGGCCCCCTCCTCGACATCGAGGCCGACGCCCGGAAGTGCCTGGAGTCGGCCGAATCGGCCCATGGGGCCGGAAACCACGAGGATGCCTACCGGCAGGCCCGGCGCGCCTGCACCCTCCTGAGAACCCCGGACGCGGTCCGGCTCCTCGTCCGGGCCGCGGCGGCCACCGGCAGATACCCCGTGGCTCTGGGACAGTGGGCCGTCGGGCGGGGGGCCCGCCGGACCCCACGGGGGGGAGGAACCGCCCCCGCCCCATGACGACCGTGGCTTCGAGCCCGGACCTGGCCGTCGACATCGGCGGGCTCCAACTCAAAAATCCCGTCATGACGGCCTCGGGAACCTTCGGATACGGCGGGGAGTTCCGGGAGCTGGTGGACCTCGGACGCCTGGGGGCCATCATCGTCAAGGGGGTCTCCCTCTCCCCCACCAAGGGGAATCCCCCGCCCCGGGTGGTGGAGACCCACGGCGGCATGCTCAACGCCATCGGCCTGGAGAACATCGGCTTCGATGCCCTGGCCGCGCGGAAGCTCCCGGCCCTCCGCTCCCTGGGAACCCCGGTCCTGGTCAACATCTACGGAAGGACCGAGGAGGAGTACGGCCGGCTGGCGGAACGGGTGGAAGAGACCGACGGCATCGACGGGGTGGAGGTCAACATCTCCTGCCCCAATGTCAAGGCCGGCGGCGCGGCCTTCGGCACCGACCCCCGGGCCGTGGCCCGGGTGGTCCGGACGGTGCGGTCCCGGACCCGGAAGCCGGTGATGGTCAAGCTCTCCCCCAACGTCACCGACATCGTGTCCATCGCCCGGGCCGCCGAAGGGGAGGGGGCCGACAGCCTCTCTCTGATCAACACCCTCACCGCCATGGCCGTGGACATCCATACCCGCAGGCCGAGGCTCGCCAACATCACCGGCGGCCTGTCCGGGCCGGCCATCAAGCCGGTGGCCCTGAGGATGGTCTGGCAGGTGGCCCGGGCGGTCCGGGTCCCGGTGGTGGGCATCGGGGGCATCATGACCTGGTCCGACGCGGTGGAGTTTCTGATGGTCGGCGCCTCGGCCGTCCAGGTGGGCACCGCCAATCTGGTCAACCCCCGGGCCACAATGGAGATCATCGACGGCCTCCGGCGGTATCTGGCCGAACAGGGGATCGCCCGGGCCGCCGATGTTGTCAACACCCTGGCGGATGCCTAGAATGAGTTTTTAAAGACGGAAAGGCTGTGGCTGTGAATGAATGGCCCGTGGTTCGAATCCCCTACATCAGGATGAAAGGAGCGTGAGATGCAGTTTGAAAATTTGCGGGAGATCGTCGATTTTGCCATCGAAAAGGAGAAAGAGGCGGCCGAATTCTACCTGACGGCGGCCCAGGAGGCCTCCATGTCCGGCGTCAAGGATATGCTCATGGAGTTCGCCGGACAGGAGCAGCGGCACCAGGCCATGCTGGAGAACATGGAGGACGAAGGGGTCGCCACGTCCCTGGAGGAGTACGACCTCAAGTGGATCAAGGACATCAAGCGCAGCGACTACATTGTGGAGATGGAGTTCAAGCCCGGGATGGCCTACAACGAGATCCTCGCCATCGCCATGAAGCGGGAGGAGAAGGCCCTGGCCCTCTACAACCAGCTTCTGGACCAGGCCAAGACCGAAAAGCAGAAGAAGCTCTTCCAGGTGCTCTGCCAGGAGGAGGCCAAACACAAGCTCGCCCTGGAGACCAAGTATGACGACTATATGGCGAAGATGGGGGACTAACGGCCGGGCCGCGGCGGCGGCCGCCGCGATCCTTTTTCTCCTTCTCATCCCGCCGGCCGCCGCCCGGCGGATCGGCGGCGTCGATCTGCCGGAGACCCTCTCCGTGGACGGCCGTGATCTCGTCCTCAACGGGGCCGGTCTGCGCAAGAAGTTCTTCTTCAAGATCTACGCCGGCGGCCTCTATCTGACCGAGAAGGGGGCGGATGCCGGGGAGATCATCGCCGCGGACCGGCCCATGGCCATCCGGATGCACTTTATCTACGACGGCGTCTCCAGCGAAAAACTGGTGGAGGCGTGGAACGAAGGGTTCGACAACGCCACCGGCGGGACCCCCGGTCCGCTGAAAGAAAAGATCGATCGGTTCAACGCCCTCTTCGACGAGGAGGCCAAGGAGGGGGACGTCTACGACGTCATCCATCTCCCCGGCGGGGGCGTTTCGGTGGTGAAAAACGGCAAGACCCTGGGGACCATCGAGGGCCTCGATTTCAAACGGGCCGCCTTCGCCATCTGGCTCGGGAAGCCCCCGGCCGACGAGGGCCTCAAGGAGGGGATGCTGGGACAATAACCCGTTGCCGTGGCCGGTCAAAAGGCGCCAACGGCCGACGATGATCGATACCAGACGGGGGAGGCGGTTGCCGCGCCTCCCCCGTCGTTCGTTCATGGGCGTTTCGTCTTTCCGGGGAACCTATCCCGTCAAATCCCGGATGGTTCCATCGGACGGCTACACCTGCTGGGCCTTCTCCACCGGATGGGTCTTGAGGTACTCCAGCCGGTTGAGGCCGTTGATGTAGGCCTTGGCGCTGGCGGTGATGATGTCCGGGTCGGCCCCCTTGCCCAGGGCCATGAGGCCGTTCTCCCGGAGGCGCACCGTCACCTCCCCCTGGGCGTCGGTGCCCCCGGTCAGCGCGGAGACGGAGAACCGGAGCAGCTCCGACTGGGTGCCGGTCAGCTTGGCGATGGCGTTGAAGGCGGCGTCGATGGGCCCGTTGCCGTAGGCGGCGTCCTTGACGGCTCGGCCGTGGATGTCGAGCTTGACGCTGGCCATGGGCATCACGGTGCTGCCGCAGGTGACGTGGATGTACGCCAGTTTGAAGACCTCCGAGGTCCGGAGAATCCCCTCCGTGACGATCACCTCCAGATCCTCGTCCACCACGTGCTTCTTCTTGTCGGCCAGCTCCTTGAATCGGGTGAAGACCAGCTGCAGCTCTTCGTCCGAGAGGTCGTACCCCATCTCCTTCAATCGATCCCGCAGGGCGTGACGGCCCGAGTGTTTGCCCAGCACAAGGACGTTCCGGTTGAGTCCCACCGTCTCCGGCTTCATGATCTCGTAGGTCATGGGGTTTTTCAGGACCCCGTCCTGGTGGATGCCCGCCTCGTGGGCGAAGGCGTTGGCGCCCACGATCGCCTTGTTGGGCTGGACCATCATGCCGGTGATCATGCTCACCAGGCGGCTGGACGGGAAGATGTTCTCCGTCCGGATGCCGGTCTCCATGGGCAGGTAGTTGGGGCGCGTGTGGATGGCCATCACCACCTCCTCCAGGGAGGTGTTTCCGGCCCGCTCGCCGATGCCGTTGATGGTCACCTCCGCCTGTCGTGCCCCGGCGTGGATGGCGGCCAGGGTGTTGGCGGTGGCCAGCCCCAGGTCGTTGTGGCAGTGGACGCTCAGGATCGCCTTGCCGATGTTGGGGGTATGGGCGATGACGTACCGGACCAGTTCGGCGAACTCCGCCGGGATGGCATACCCCACCGTGTCGGGCAGGTTGACCACGGTGGCCCCCGCCTCGATGGCCGCCGCAAAGACCTTGCACAGGTAATTGGGATCGCTTCGGGAGCCGTCCTCGGCGGAGAACTCCACCACCGGGGTGAAGGATTTGGCGTACCGGACCGCCTCGACGGCCGACTTCAAGACCTCGTCCCGGGTCATCTTCAGTTTGTATTCCAGGTGGATGTCGGAGGTGGCGATGAAGGTGTGGATCTTCGGCTTGGCCGCGTGTCGCACCGCGCCCCACGCCTTGTCGATGTCCGACTTGGAGGCCCGGGCCAGCCCCGCCACCTCGGACCCCTTGATCTTTTCGGCGATGCGGGAGACCGCCTCGAAATCGCCCTCGGAGGCCGCCGGAAATCCGGCCTCGATGGTATCCACGCCCAGCTTCTCCAGTTGAACGGCCAGCCGCAGCTTCTCGCCGGTGTTCATGCTGGCGCCGGGGGACTGCTCCCCGTCCCTCAATGTGGTATCGAAAATATAGACACGATCGCTCATGGGGTACTCCTTCTTTTCGTTGGTTGAATGGGTCTATGTTACGGTAACCGGGGAGGGTATCCCCTGGCTTTTTTTCGGAGAAAGACCTTTCCCCGAAGACGAATTCGGCGCGGTACCGATTCGATGGACCCCACGGAGCATGGGCCGCGGGACCCGTGTCCGGATCTGTCCCGCGGCGTTGACCTGTTCCTTTGCCTGCAAATGAAACCTCCTCGTCATTGGATTCATCCGGGAATTCACCCGGCTCTCCGCTCCCGCCGGCGGACCGATTCGGCGGCCGTCGCCAGCTTGTACTGGAAGCTGTCGGCCAGGGCCTGCCAGCTCGCCTCGATGATGTCTTCGGAGACCCCGATGGTGCTCCAGAGCTGGTCCTGGTCCCGGGACTCGATGAGCACGCGGACCCGGGCGGCCGTTCCCTCCCGTCCGTCGATGACCCGGACCTTGAAGTCGACCAGATGCATCTCGTCGGTGCCCGGATAGAACTGTCCCAGGGCCTTGCGGATGGCGTTGTCCAGGGCGCTCACCGGTCCGTGGCCCTCGGCGGCGGTGATCTCCTGCTGGTCCCCCACGGAGATCTTGATGGTGGCGTGGGCGGTGCACGGCTGGTCCTTGTCCTTTTCGATGGTCACCCGGAACGATTCCAGATCGAATACCGGCCGGTACTGGTCCGTCAGTTTCTCCAGGAGGATCTTGAAGGAGCCCTCGGCCACGTCGAACTGGTACCCTTGCTGCTCCAGGCGCTTGATCTCGGAGACGATCCGGCGGCTGTCATCGCCGTCGGTCCCCAGCCGGACCCGCATCTCCCTCGCCTTGTACTCGACATTGCTTTTCCCGGACAGGTCCGATACCAGCACCCGCCGTTTGTTGCCCACCAGGCTCGGATCCATGTGTTCGTAGGCTCTCGGATCCTTCTGGATGGCGCTCACGTGAATCCCCCCCTTGTGGGCGAAGGCGCTCTTTCCCACAAAGGGACGGCTGCCCACCGGGATCATATTCGCGGTTTCGCTGACGTACCGGGAGAGCTTCTGCAGTTTCGATAGATTCCCCGGCGGGATGCAGGGACGGTCCATCTTCAGGCTCAGGATGGGGATGATGGAGATCAGGTCCGCGTTGCCGCACCGTTCCCCGTATCCGTTGACCGTCCCCTGGACCATGGAGACCCCCGCCCTGACGGCGGTGACGGCGTTGGCCACCGCCAGGCCGCTGTCGTTGTGGGTATGGATCCCCAGCCGTACGGTCCCCTCGCCGAACCGTTCCCCGAGTGTCCGGACCACGTCGGACACAGCCTCCTCCAGGTCGAAGGGGAGGGTGCCGCCGTTGGTGTCGCACAGGACCACGTGGTCCGCGCCGTTTTCCACGGCGGCCGCCAGGGTCTCGAGGGCGTACGTACGGTTATCGGCGTATCCGTCGAAGAAGTGCTCGGCGTCGTAGATCACCTCCCGGCCGTGGTCCTTCAGGAAGGCGACCGTCTCCCCGATCATGGAAAGGTTCTCCTCCAGGGTGTTGTTCATGATCCCCACGTGGAGGTCCCAGGTCTTGCCGAACACCGCCACGGCCGGGGTCTCGCTCTCCAGCAGATCCCGCAGGTTCCCGTCCTCGGCGGCGGAGATGCCGGGCCTTCGGGTGGCGCCGAACGCGGTCAGCCGGGCGCTTTTCCAGTCGACCCCTCTGGCCAGCCCGAAGAAGGCCTTGTCCCTGGGGTTGGAACCGGGCCACCCGCCTTCGATGTAGCCGATGCCGAAATCGTCCAGGCGCCTGGCGATCTTGATCTTCTCCTCGGCCGAGAAGTTGATGTTCTCCCCCTGGGTTCCGTCCCGCAATGTCGTGTCATACAAAAGTACCGGTTCCATTGCTTCGCTCCTGTGCCTTGAGGCGGGATCCCCGCCGGGTGCGGGAATGAGCGGCGCTTTCCGATCGGAGAAACGATCCCTCTGCCAAGGCCGGTTGATTCCGCCGCCGCCCGGCATCCTCCGGGCGCGCCGGTTTACGGATTTATCGGTTTTCCGGCCGGAGGGCCCGGACCGCGGCGCCGGCCAGCCACATCTCGGCGTTCTTGATCTCGTCGAGTTCTTTGTTCAGCTTCTCCCGGTAGTCGGGGGCGCTGTTGGCCTCCAGCACCCGGCGGGTCTCTTGACCGCTTTTGACGCTTTTGTAAAGCTCGTCGAAGACCGGGGCCACCGCCTCCCGGAACCGGGGCGCCCAGTCGAGGGCCCCCCGCTGGGCCGTGGTGGAGCAGTTGCCGAACATCCAGTCCATGCCGTTTTCCGCCACCAGCCGGATGAGGCTCTGGGTGAGTTCCTCCACGGTCTCGTTGAAGGCCTCGCTGGGGGTGTGGCCGTTGGCCCGGAGCACGTTGTACTGGGCCTCCATGACCCCGGCCAGGCAGCCCATGAGGACCCCCCGCTCCCCGGTCAGGTCGCTGTAGACCTCCTTTTCGAAGGTGGTGGGGAAGAGGTACCCCGAACCGATGGCGATCCCCAGGGCCAGGGTCCGCTCCCGGGCCCGTCCGGTGAAGTCCTGGTGAATGGCGAAGCTCGAGTTGATGCCGCTGCCCTCCAGGAAGTTGGTCCGGACCGTCCGTCCGGATCCCTTGGGGGCCACCAGGATGACATCCACATTCTCGGGGGGAATGATTCCGGTCTGGTCCTTGTAGACGACGGAGAAGCCGTGGGAGAAATAGAGGGCGTCGCCTTCGTTGAGGCACGGCTGGATCTTGGGCCAGGCCGCCACCTGGCCGGCGTCGGACAAAAGGAACTGGATCACCGTGCCCCGGGTCGCGGCCTCTTCGAGGGCAAAGAGGGTCTTGCCCGGAACGAACCCTTCGTCCACGGCCCGCTGCCACGATCGCCCTCCCTCCCGCTGACCCACGATGACGTCGATGCCGTTGTCCCGCAGGTTCAGGGCCTGCCCCGGCCCCTGGACCCCGTACCCCAGGATCGCCACCACCTCCTTCTCCAGGACCTTGCGGGCCTTTTCCAGCGTGAACTCCTCCGAGGTGATCACCTCTTCCACCGTGCCGCCAAAATCGATGTTCGCCATTGAATTCTCCTCTTTGACTAAAGCTGTATTTGGTTGTTACGGAATAAATATTCGCCCGGAGCCCATGAAATCATCCAGATCGGCCAGTATCTCGACCAGTCGAAGCGCACACCGCTCCCGATAGCCTTTCTCATCCAGCCGGTTTATTCGGCCGATCGTCAAGAATACGAGGGATTGTCCTTCAATATTGCGATCGGCCAAGACCGTGATCATGTCGG
>CAYSLC010000120.1:0-17405 GCA_964431545.1 uncultured Desulfobacteraceae bacterium
AGGGATAGACCGGAATCCGCTCTTTTTTGCCGGCAGTGCAGAGTCCGGCCTCGGACGCGGCGGTGATCAGGTTCCGGCCGATCTTTTGAAGGGTCGCCACGGCCCACCGATCTCCGACCCGACCGCGAAGCCATCGAACCGTCGCGTTCCGGTCGATCCGGGGCGAGGGATGACGCCGGCGTTCCACCAGGAAGGTTCCGGTAAAATCCCGGTACATGGGGTCGGAGAGCTGCAAGTGCCAGTGGCACAGGTTGCGGATCGTGATCGGGTCGTCCGGCCGCCATTGACGGAGCACCTCCAGGGCCGGGGGAAAGGCGTCATACCGGTCCCGGAGATCGGCCACCATCCGCTGGATGCGCGGCATGGCGCGGTCTCCGAACCATCGGTTCTCGAAGGCGGCGACCGCCACCCGGCCTTTGGGAATGGACGGATCGACGTTGGCCCAGTAGGCCCGGCTGTCCGCCGCGGCCAGGGTCATCCGCAGCAGACGGGTGTGATCCCGGGTCGATTCGGCGGCCGTCTTCAAGGAACCTTCTCCTCGATCCGGAAAAACGGCGCGGGGTAATCCTGGGCCAGGGGCGGCAGGGCGGCGGCAAGCCGCTTGGCCATCAGATCCGCGGACGCCGGCGGCGGCCCCTTCAACTCCCGCCCCCCCGGCACCACCTTGTAATCCGACTCCCGGCCGGGGGGCCGCAGGGCATCCTCAAACGCCGCTCTCTTAAATGGCGCGGACACGTCCACCGGCATCGGCAGTACTTCCATGGGATCTTTCCCGCTCCCCTTGTGGAAACGGAGCCGATCCCCGAGCGCCTCATCGGTCTCGAACCCCCAGAAGAACAGGGTGCGCACCGCCTCGGGCCGGGCCATGGTTCCCCTGGCCCGGCCATCGATTGCAATGGCGGCGCGGCGGGCCGCCTCCAGCGAGGCCCATCGATGGGTCCGGGGAAACAGTCGGGACAGCAGATCCCCGCCGCCGTCCGGGTCGATGAGATCCGTCTCCCACCAGTCCAGGCGCTTCGGGTCCGACAGCCCCTCGCCGGCCCAGGCGAGGGTCAGTTGGAGCGCCAGAATGTCATCGAGTGTTTGGTTTTTCATCCCGACACCCCCCATACCTGTGGATCCCCATCCCCCGAAACGAAAACGCGGCTATCCGGGACATTCTATTGGATGCTGAAATGACAGCGGTCGTTCAACGGGTTCATAGCCCCCCTGGGAATCGGCCATAATCAGCGGTATTTACTACATACCACTGTCGAGATTGTCAAACGGATTTCGGCGGAAACGGAATCAACGGATGAAATGCTCCGCCTTGATCCCGGCGCGGCCGGACCAGCGAGGATGATGGCGGCTGCAAAAGGGGCTCGGTGAACCTGCGCGGAATGGGGAACCAGGGTCCCCCTTGGCCGGCATGGGCGGCCGGTCAAGGGGGAGTCGTCGGTCTATTTAGAATACCGAACGGATAAAGCAGTTGTCGTCGTTGTCGAGTTCGTCGCAATCCAGAATACCGTCGCCGTCGGTATCGATGTCGGCCTCGCCGCAGCCGCACACGCCCGGTTCCGTCTTGTCCGGATCATCCGGGCATCCGTCCTCGTCGTCGGGCGTTCCGTCGCCATCCCTGTCCTCGGGTGTACAGGCCCCTTCGGCGACGCCGCAGCCGCAGGTACCCGGCGCCGTCTTGTCCGGGTCGTCCGGACACTGGTCGACACAATCGGCCGCGCCGTCGCCGTCCGTGTCCATATCGGAATTCCCGCATCCGCAGACTCCGGGAGCGACCTTGGCCGGATCGTCGGGACAGCCGTCCTGGCTGTCCGGGGTGCCGTCCCCATCCGCGTCGGCGGGTCCGCAGGTCCCCTCCGCAACACCGCAGCCGCACTCGCCGGGCGCCGTCTTCAACGGATCGTTCGGACACCCGTCGAGGCTGTCCGGAGTGCCGTCTCCATCGGAATCGGTGGGCATGCAGGTCCCTTCGTCCACCCCGCAGCCGCACTCCCCTGGGGCCGTCTTGTCGGGGTCACCCGGACACTGATCCATGCAGTCCGCCGTGCCGTCGCCGTCCGTATCCAGATCGGAGACGCCGCAGCCACAGTCTCCGGGGGCGATTTTGGCCGGGTCGTCCGGACAGCCGTCCTCGCTGTCCGGGGTGCCGTCCCCGTCCCGGTCCGTCGGATCCGCTGCCCCGCCCTGCCATCGATTGTAGTGGTAATTGAGCAGGGGGACGTACTCCGCCGTGGCCTTGCGGTGCCCCGTGGAGTTGGGGTGGCTGTCGTCGCTGGGGTAATAAGAAAAGTTGGTCCCGGAATCGGCGACATGCGCCACCTGCCCGTCGACGATGCGGTGGTGGTTGTCGGGATCGGTCAACACGTTGAAGTAATCGAACACGGCCACGTTGTTGTGAGGGTACCCCTGAAGCCACTCGTAGACCAACCAGTTGTTGAAGGCCCGTGCATTGGCTGCATTTTCCGCCGTGGTTACGCTTTCCATGAGAGGCGGCGCCGTGATGACCACAAACAGTTTATCCGTCCGGGTCCCGAAATAGGTCAGCACCTCGTTGTAGACCGCCTTGGCGTTTGCAACGGTGAACTGATCATTGGGTTCCGCCAGGGGCGGATCGTCGGGGTTGCCGTAGAGTTCGGAATTGGGGAAGCAGGACTTGAACATGATGACCTCGTTTTCGCCGCCCGGGTCGGTGGGCAGACGCCCCCACTCCCCGAAGCCGCCGAAGTTCCGGCCGGTTTCCGAGTAGAGCGCGTCGAGGATCGTATCGCTCTGCTCGCCGGTGAACCACTCGGGCCAGTTGATGATATCCGTCCGGTCCCCGACGCCGAAGGGCCCCCAGCCGTAGTTGGTGGCGCTGACATAATAATTGTTGTTCATGAGGGCCATGCCCAGACCGCCGGAGGGGTGATCCGGTGTTTCATCCGCCAGCCAGTTGCCGCCGGTGGAATGGTGGATGAAGACGAGCTTCACCGTCGTTGCTGGCGGGGTCGCGTCCGCGACGCAGAGGGCCGTCCAGCAAAAGATCAGCGATGACAGAAGTACAAAGGCTCGGATCAGGGGCTTTCTTTTCATCTCGCATCTCCTGTTGAATGGGGTTGAATGGATGATGAACCGATGAAACCCGATCGGATTTATTACCGCAACGGCATCCCCCCCTTTCACAAGCATTCGGTGTATTTCCACCTACAGGCAACCCGGCTGTCTTTAGAGACCCGCGGCTTTCCGCCCCCGCCTTCCGACGGGTTCGGCTTTTTCTGTGTTGTCTTTCCCTTAAACCCATTTTACTTTGCGCTGTCAAGGTTTTATTGCGTTTTATTTCGTTCCATCGCCTGATTGCTTGGGAAAGCCGGGGAAAACGGGGGGAGTATCGGCGGATGTGGGGGGGCCGGGGATGCGCGGCGCGGCCGGCGCATCCCGGAGAAAGGAGAGCCGAGGAGGGGAGACGTCCGTGGAACCGTTCTACACCGGAATCACCTCCACCCGGTCCCCCCGGTCCAACCCCTCGGTGTTGAGGTCGACCTTCACCAGGCCGTCGGCCCTGACCATGGTGTGGATCAGGCCCGACTTGCCGAGAATCGGATCGGCCCATCTTTCCCCCGCTTCCTGGGTGAGCTTCACCCGTACGAAATCGACCCGTCCCTGGGCCGAGGCGATGTTTCGGCGCATCCGGGCGGGAAGGGTGATCCCCGGGTCGGCCCCGCGGCCGGCAATGTGGTGGAGAAAGGGGAGCACCACCACCTGGAGGACCACCATGGCCGAGACCACGTGTCCGGGAAGCCCCCAGAAGGCCGTGTTACCGGCCTGGGCCAGGATCGTCGGCTTTCCGGGGCTGATGGAGATGCCGTGGAAGAGAATCTCCGCGCCGGGCAGGGCCGAGAAGGCGTCGATGGTGAAGTCCCGGGTCCCCACGGAGCTGCCGCCGGAGATGAGGACCATGTCGGCCCGGCCGAGCCCCTCCTTGCAGGCGGCCAGCAGGGCGTCGCCGTCGTCCGCGACGATGCCGGTGCGAAGGGGAACGCCGCCCGCCGCCGCCACCATTCCGGACAGGGTGTGGGAATTGATGTCCCGGATCTGGCCCGGCCCCGGGGTCCGGTCCACGGCCACCACCTCGTCGCCGGTGGAGATCACCGCCACCACCGGACGCCGACGGACCGTCACCCGGGTCCGGCCCATGGCCGCCAGCAGCCCCACGTCCTGGGGCCGAAGCTCCCGGCCGACCCCCAGCAGGGTCTCGCCGGCCCGGAGGTCCTCCCCGGCCTGGACCATGTGGACCCCCGGGGCGACGCTCCGGTAGACCTCGATGGTCTGATCGTCGACGGCTTCGGTGTGCTCGATCATCACCACCGCGTCCGCGCCGTCGGGAAGCATGCCGCCGGTGGAGATCCGCGCCGCCTCCCCCGGCCCCAGGGAGAAGTCGGGGGCGGTCCCCATGGGGATCTTCCCCTTGACCGTCAAATAGGCCGGGTTGCCCTCCGAGGCTCCGAAAGTGGATGATCCGCGGACGGCATAGCCGTCCATCGTGGCCCTGGGGAATTCCGGGATGTCCTCTTCGGCCCGCACATCGGCGGCCAGTATCCGCCCGAGGGCCTGGTCCAGCCCCACGATCTCCGTCCCCGTTCCGGGAAACCTCGGGACCAGCTCCAATACCCGATCCAATTCCGTTACCTTGAAAAAATCTTTCATGGGATCCTTTTGCCCCGCCCGGGCGGGGTCATTCGATGGTTTGGCCAGAGCGCGACGCCTCCTTTTTCCCCATCGCGCCCACCGACGCTGCACCTCAACGGACTATATACGGAAATAATTTTTTCCGTTCAACAATAAGCCTTGATCTCCACCGATCCTTTTTGAGAAGATGCCCGGCGGAATGCGCCCGCGTGGCCTGCCCCGAGCGGTCGGAGGGGTCATCCGATCCATTTCCCGAAAAACCCGAAGACCAAGGGAGATTCACGACATGGCCGATGAGACCCACGGGGAAAACCCCGCCGAAGAGACCGAGCGCCCGGAGGAAGAGGGCCGATCCCGGAGCAAGCCTTTCTTCATCGTCGGCATCGGGGCCTCCGCCGGCGGCCTCGACTCCCTGGAGAAGTTCTTCAAGAACATGATGGACAGAAGCGGCATGGCCTTCGTGGTGATCCAGCACCTCTCCCCCGACTACAAGAGCCTCATGGTGGAGCTGCTCTCCAAGCACACCCGGATGAAGATCCACCGGGCCGAGAACGACATGGAGGTCCGCCCCGACAACGTCTACCTGATTCCGCCGAAGAAGAACCTCTCCATCTTCAAGGGAAAGCTCTACCTCATGGAACAGGAGCAGCACGGGCTCAACCTGCCCATCGACATCTTCCTCAAGTCCCTGGCCGAGGACCAGGGGGAGTCCGCCGTGGGGATCATCCTCTCCGGCACCGGGTCGGACGGGTCCCGGGGGCTGCGGTCGATCAAGGAGAAAGGGGGGCTGGTGCTGGTGCAGGACAGCGGCAGCGCCAAGTTCGACGGCATGCCCAGCAGCGCCGTCTCCACCGGCCTGGTGGACTACGTGCTGCCGCCCGACAAGATGCCCCAGGAACTCCTCCGGTACATCGAACACCCCTACTCCACCCGGCGCGCGGACCAGGGGAGCGCCGCCTCCAAAAAGGAGGACTACCTCAACAATATCTTTCTGATGCTCAAGGAGCACACCGGGATCGATTTCTCCATGTACAAGATGAACACCGTCATGCGACGGGTGGAGCGACGGATGGGGATCAACCAGGTGGAGGATCTGGAGACCTACGCCCGATTCCTCAAGGAATCGCCCCAGGAGATCGACACGCTCCACCGGGAGCTGCTCATCGGCGTCACCAGCTTCTTCCGCGACCCCGACGCCTACAAGATCATCGAGCACACCATCATCCCGGCCATCCTCAACGAAAAAGGCTACGGCTCCCCGGTCCGCTGCTGGGTGATGGGGTGCTCCACCGGCGAGGAGGCCTACAGCCTGGCCATGCTCCTTCGCAGCTACATGGAGAACCTCAACAAGCACTACGACGTGAAGATCTTCGCCACCGACGTGGACCCCAGGGCCATCGCCACGGCGGGCGAGGGGAGCTACACCCAGAGCATTGTCGCGGACGTCCCGGCGGAGATGATCGCCAAGTACTTCACCAAGATGGGCAACCGGTTCCAGGTGAACAAGGAGATCCGGGAGATGGTGATCTTCGCCAAGCACAACGCCCTGAAGGATCCGCCCTTCAACAAGATCGACCTGATCTCCTGCCGGAACCTGCTCATCTACATGACGGCCGAGGCCCAGAAAAAGATCCTCACCTATTTCCAGTTCTCCCTAAACCCCGAGGGGTACCTCTTTCTGGGGTCGAGCGAAACGGTGGGGGAGTTCGCCTCCTACTTCCAGAGCCTCAACCACCGGTGGAAGATCTTCAAGTATGTGAGCGACAAGAAGATGTCCATCAGCGACCATATCGGCGTGCCGCCGCGGATGGTCGGCCCCATCCAGGTCCGGCCCCGGGAGGAGTCGTCCGCCCACAAGCTGCGCCGGAAGATCATCGACACCATCAAGGACACCCTCATCGACCGGTACATTCCGCCCACCATCGCCATCACCGAGAGCAACCAGCCGCTGATCATCTTCGGAGACGTCAACCGGTACCTGAAGATCCCCGCCGGGGAGGTCGATTTCGACGTGATCAACCTGCTGCGGAAGGATCTCTCCCCCACCCTGGGCCTGGCCCTCCACAAAGCGCTCAAGAACAACGAGGAACTGGTCTACCCCAACGTCAAGGTCAAGGAGAAGGGGGAGATCGCCGCCATCAACCTGAAGGTGATTCCGCTCACCGAAAAGGCCACCAACCAGCGGACCATCGTCATCACCTTCGAGCCGGTGGAGCACCGGGGGGATTCCGAGGAGACGGCGGAGGTGGAGGGGGTCTCCGTCCAGGCCGAACAGCGGATCGAAGACCTGGAGCATGAGCTTCAGTACACCCGGGAGAACCTCCAGGCGACCATCGAGGAGCTGGAGACCACCAACGAGGAACTCCAGGCCACCAACCAGGAACTCATGTCGGCCAACGAGGAACTCCAGTCCACCAACGAGGAACTCCAGTCGGTCAACGAGGAGCTGATCACCGTCAACGCCGAGTACCAGGCCAAGATCCAGGAGCTGGTGGAACTCAACGACGACATGGACAACCTTTTGGCCAGCACCGACATCGGGACCATCTTTTTGGACAAGAACCTGCTCATCCGGAAGTTCACCCCGGCCATCACCAAGACGGTCAATCTCATGGACATGGACGTGGGCCGGCCCATCAACCACATCACCCACAACATCGACGACGAGAACCTGGTCACCGACGTGGACGGGGTCCTCAAGTCCCTGATCCCGGTGGAGAAGGATGTCCGGTCCCAGGACGGCCGGTGGTATCTGCTGCGGATCCACCCCTACCGCACCAAGGACAACTACATCAAGGGGATCGTCATCACCTTCATCGATATCACCGAAAAGAAGGCGACGGAGGAGGCCCTCACCGAAAGCGAGAACATGTACCGGGCCTTTTTCCGGAACCTCCCCCACGAGCTGGCCTACCACAAGATCGTCCTGGACGAAGAGGGCGAGCCCGTGGATTTCGTCTACATCGACATCAACGAGAAGTTCGAGAAGCTCTTCGGGCTCGACAAGGAGAAGCTCATCGGCAAACGGGTGGGCGAACTCCACGCCCGGCTCAAACCGATCAGGCTCGACTGGCTCCCGGATTACGCCGAAGTGGCTCTCACCGGCGAGAGCATCGAGTTCGAAAAGTACCTCGACGAACTGGAACAATGGTTCAAGGTTACGGTCTTCAGCCCCCAGCGCCATTATTTCGTCTCCTACTTCGAGGACATCACCGGGATCAGGCAACAGGAGGAGGCGTGGCAACAGGAACAGAAAAAGCTGGAGGACCTGGTCCGGGAACGGACGGCGGCGCTTTCGGAGGCCAACCAGGACCTCAAGGAGCAGATGGAGAAACGGGCCCAGGTGGAAAGGGAGTTTTTGCGGGCCCAGTACACCTTCAAGATGGGCAACTGGACCTGGGACGTGGCCGACGGCGGGCTCCGGTGGTCCGAAGGGGTGTACCGCATCTTCGGCCTCGACCCGGAGACCTTCCCGGCAACATATGAGGCGTTCCTGGAGCGGGTCCATCCCG
The DNA here is from genome assembly GCA_964431545.1 of uncultured Desulfobacteraceae bacterium. Classification (GTDB taxonomy): domain Bacteria; phylum Desulfobacterota; class Desulfobacteria; order Desulfobacterales; family JAABSP01; genus CAYSLC01. Next base: position 8,175 of record CAYSLC010000120.1, read on the forward strand.
AGGACCGGGACCGGGTGCGGTCGGACGTGGCCGCCGCCCTGGACGGAGAACGGGAGTACAACGTGGTCCACCGGATCCTTTTGCCCGACGACGGCGTGCGATTCGTCCAGGAGCAGGCCGAAGTCTTCCGGGACGACGGCGGCGCCCCCACCCTGATGGTCGGTTCGGTGCGGGACATCACCGAGTTCCGTCAGCGGGAGACCGAATGCGACGCCCTCCTCGATTCCCTGAAGAAGGGCGAAGCGGAGGCGGCCCCCCGGTGAGCCTTCGAAACAAGGACCATCTCCGGAGACTGGCCGAAGAAAGGATCGACACGGATCCCGGCATCCGGAAAGCCCTGGAGACCCGGGACCCCGAAGCCCTGGTCCACGAGCTGATCGTCCACCAGATCGAGCTGGAGATCCAGAACGAGGAGCTGCGCGGCGCCCAGCAGGATCTGCTGGAATCCCGAAACCGGTTCATCACGCTCTACGACTTTTCGCCGGTGGGGTACATGACCCTCGACCGGAACGGGATCCTGCTGGAGGCCAACCTGACCCTGGCCCGGATGCTGGGGGCGGAGCGGGGCCATCTGAGGAACAAGCCCTTCTCCCTCTACACCGACCCCGCCTTCCATGAGGCCTTTTACCTCCACCGCCGGTCGGTGATCGAGGGCAACCGGCCGGGCACCTGCGAGCTGCGGCTGCGCAAGCGGGACAAGGAAACGTTCTTCGGCAAGGTCATCAGCGCGCCGGTGGAGGACGAACACGGAGAGATCACCATGCTCCGCTCCTCCCTCCTGGACGTCACCGATGAGAAGGCGGCCCGGGAGGCCCTCGACCGGACCCACGCGCAGCTGGAGGCCAAGGCGGCCGAGCTGGAGGCGGCCAACGCCGAACTCTCCCAGTACGCCTACGTGGTGAGCCACGACCTGAAGGCCCCCATCCGGGCCGTCCGCAACTACACCAACTTCCTCGCCGAGGAGATCGAACCGACCCTGACCGCCGAGACCCGGGTCTATCTCGACGGGATCCGCCAGGCCCTTTCCGATGCGGACCGCCTCATCGCCGACGTCCTGGAACTCTCCCGCATCGAACAGCTGTCGGACGCCACGGAATCCGTCGACATCGGTCGGCTTCTGGGGGGAGTGGTGAAGGAGCTGAAGCCGTCGCCGGACATGGAGGTCGTCCTGATGGACGGGTGGCCGCGGGTGGAGACCCAGCCGGTGCTCCTCAAGCAGATCCTCCAGAACCTGATCACCAACGCCGTCAAGTTCAACCGATCGACCCCAAAACGGGTGGAGGTCGGGTGGACGTCGGCGGGCGGGGAGGGCCTGGAGATCTACATCCGGGACAACGGCATCGGCATCGATCCCAAATTCCACGAACGGATCTTCCGGGTCTTCGACCGGCTCCACACCCGTCAGGAGTACGAAGGGACGGGGATCGGGCTCTCCATCGTCCGCAAGGCCCTGTCGAAGCTGGGCGGATCGATCCGGATGGCCTCCGCCCCCGGCCGGGGCAGCACCTTCTGGGTCACCCTGCCCACGGGCCGGACCCAGGCCCCGGAGGCGGGGGAGACGGGCTGATCCGTGTTCGACCACTTCAAGTTCCTGGCGCCCGTCTACGACCGGGTCATGGGCGGGCCGAACATGGACCGGATGGCGCGCCTGCTCGATCTGCCCACCGAGGGGCGGCTGCTCGACATGGGGGGGGGCACCGGTCGGGTGGTTTCGTCCCTGACCCGGTCGGCCGGGGCGGTGGTGGTGGGGGATGTCTCCCTGACGATGGTCCGCAAGGCCCGGGAGAAGCCGGGTTTGTATCCGGTCCGGTGCGGGGCCGAGGGGCTTCCTTTCGGAGACGCCCGGTTCCACCGGTGCCTGGTGGTGGACGCCCTCCACCACTTCCGGTCCCAGGAGGCGGCCGTGGCCGAGCTGGCCCGGGTCCTCGTTCCCGGCGGGCGCCTGGTGATCGAGGAGCCGGACATCGACCGGTGGATCGTCCGGGCCGTGGCCCTGGGGGAACGGCTCGCCCTCATGGGCAGCCGGTTCCATCCGCCGGACCGGATCCGGATGATGATGGAGGCCCAGGGGCTCCGGGCCCGGATCATGGAGCGGGACCCGTTCCGGGCCTGGATCGTGGGGGTGAAGGGCGGGGACCTACCCCTGTAGGAACCGGATGACCTCCTCGATGTCCGGAATCTCCCGGAGCTGGTAGACCTTGAGCCAGGCGATGTTCCCCGAGGCATCCACCACGAAGTTGGCCCGACCCGAGATCCCCTTGTCCTCGATGAAGAGATCGAACTTCCTGGCCACCTCGCCGTGGGGCCAGAAGTCGGCCAGAAGATCGGTCTGTTCCACCCCCATGTGCTCGGCCCAGGCCTTCTTGGCAGGGGTGCTGTCCACCGAAAGCCCCAGGGCCACGGTGTTGAGGTCCTCCAGGACGGCCCGTTTCAGCTCCAGCGCCTTCATCTGGATCTCGCAGACCGGGGTAAAGGCGAGGGGATGAAAGGAGACGAGGACCCGCCTCCCCTTGAAGTCGGAAAGCGAAAGCTCCTTTCCGTATTGGTTGGCCAGCGTAAACGCCGGCGCCGGATCCCCCACCTTGATGGCGATCTCCCTCATGGAACACCTCCTTATGGTTCTGGTCGTGATCGGCTCCGGGCCTTCCCATTGGCGAGCGGATCGATCCGCCGGCGCCCCAATGTCCCCGCGGGCCGCCCCCACGGTTCCACGCGCGCTCCGGCCTTTTCTGGTAAAGGGTAAATGCGGGCATGGGGGATGTCAACGTTCGACCCTAAACCCCTAATCAGCCGTTCTCCTTCTCGAAGGTCCGCATGAAATCGGCCAAAGCCTCCACCGATTCCTGGGAGGCGGCGTTGTAGATGGAGGCCCGGCACCCGCCCACCGACCGGTGGCCCTTGAGGCCCCCGAGGCCGTTTTCCAGGGCCGTCTCCACGAACCTTTTTTCCAGGGCTTCCTCGGGCAGGCGGAAGGTCACGTTCATCAGGGACCGGCTGTCGGCGTCCGCCGTGCCCCGGTAGAAGTCGCTTCCGTCCAGGACCCCGTATAACGTCTCCGCCTTCTTCCGGTTGACCGCCTCCATCTTCGTAAGCCCCCCAACCGTCTCCTCCAGCCACTTGAGGACCAGCTGGACCGTGTAGACGGCGAAGCAGGGCGGGGTGTTGAACATGGAGTTCTTCTCGGCGTAGGTGGTGTACTTGAGCATGGTGGGCAGGCCGTCGGGGACCCGGTCCAAGAGGTCTTGCCGGATGACCGCCAGGCAGACGCCGGCCGGCCCGATGTTCTTCTGGGCCCCGGCGTACATCAGGCCGAAGGGCTTGGGGTCGAACCGGCGGCAGAGGATGTCCGAGGACATGTCGGCGATCAGCGGCGGGCCGCCGGTCTCCGGGTAGGCCGCCCACTGGGTCCCCTTGATGGTGTTGTTGGAGGTGATGTGGACGTAGGCCGCCTCCTTGGCATAGGAGATGCCTTTGGGGATGTAGGCGTAGTTGCGGTCCTCGCTCGATGCCGCCACCCGGATCTCCTTGCCCTGGATCCGGGCCTCCTTGATCGCCTTGGTGGCCCAGGTGCCGGTGTCCACGTAATCCGCGGTCGCGCCGTCGGCCAAAAAGTTCATGGGGATCATGGCGAACTGCATGCTGGCGCCGCCCTGGCAGAAGAGGACCTTGTAGTCGTCCCCCAGCCCCATCAGTCGTTTGACCCGGGCGATGGCATCCTCGATGATCGCGTCGAAGGTCTTGGAACGGTGGCTGATCTCGGTGATGGACATGCCCGTGCCGTCCAGGTCGAGAAAGTTGTCCCGGATCTCCTCGAGCACCGGCAGGGGCAGGGCCGCCGGGCCGGGGTTGAAATTGTGGATTCGGTGTACCGCCATCTTCTTTTCCTCCTCATGGTTCAGGGTCATTCGATAATCTTCTCAAAACCAAACCCGACATTTGTTCAGATCGGCGGGCGGTTGTCAATGGGAGATTTTGGCGCGGACTCCGGCGGGGGCACCCCGAAAGAACAAAGGCGGGCACCCGGCGGCCACGCCAGGGTCCCCCCATTCGATCCCCGCCGGTGAATCGGTGTTGCGCCGCCGTGCCGAAAATGGTTATCCTGGGTCCGTCGGAATTCCGCCGGTGCCGCCCGAAACATTGGGAGCCGGCGCAACCCCAACCCTGTTGTCGGGAAAGAGAGGCCATGAAGATACACCGATACCCCTCCGACGCCGCCGAGAAACGGATCGCCGCCATCGCCGGCCGGGAGCTGGTCTTGAAGAAGAAGGACCTGGCCGCCGTGGCCCGGATCCTGGAGGACGTGAGGAAGAAGGGGGACGAGGCCCTCATCGGCTACGTCAACCAATTCGACGCGCCGGGCCTGGCCGTCGAAGACCTCCGGGTGACCGAGGACGAGATGGCCGCCGCGGCCGAGGGCCTCGACCCGTCCTTCACCCGGGCCCTGGACCGGGCCGCCGCCCAGATCGAAGCGCACCACCGCAGACAGCTCCGGCAGTCCTGGATCACCACGGATCGGCCCGGGACCCTCCTGGGCCAGCTCGTCCGTCCGGTGGAGCGGGCCGGGGTCTACGTCCCCGGCGGGCGGGCCGGGAAGACCCCCCTGGTCTCCTCGGTCCTCATGGGGGTGATCCCGGCCCGGATCGCCGGGGTCGACCGGGTGGTCATGACCACCCCCCCGACGGCGGAGGGGACGGTGAGCCCCCATCTGCTGGCGGCGGCCGGCAAAGCCGGCGCCGACGCCGTCTACAAGGCCGGCTCCGCCTGGGCCGTCGGGGCCCTGGCCTACGGCACGGAGACGATCCCCAAGGTGGACGTCATCGTGGGGCCGGGGAACATCTACGTCACCATCGCCAAGAAGATCGTCTCCGGAACGGTGGGGATCGACATGATCGCCGGCCCCAGCGAGATCCTGGTGATCGCCGACGACGGGGCGGTCCCCGAATACGTGGCCGCGGACCTCCTCTCCCAGGCGGAGCACGACGTCCTCTCCTCGGCCATCCTCCTCACCACGTCGGAGCGGCTGGCCCGGAAGGCGGCCCGGGCCGTCAAGGCCCAGCTCCGGGACCTCTCCAGGGGCGAGACCGCCGCCGAGTCCCTGAAGCGGTACGGCGCCATGCTGGTGGTGCCGGACCTCCCCACCGCCGTGGACCTGGCCAACCGGATCGCGCCGGAGCACCTGGAACTCCAGGTCCGGGAGCCCTTCGAGCTGCTGGGCGGCATCCGGAACGCCGGGGCCGTCTTCCTGGGGAGCCACACCCCGGAGCCGGTGGGCGATTACGTGGCCGGTCCCAACCACGTCCTGCCCACGGCGGGAACGGCCCGGTTCTCCTCGGCCCTGTCGGTGGACCACTTCATGAAGAAGACGAGCATCATCCACTACAACGAAGCGGCCTTCCGGGCCGAGGCGGACGACATCGTCCGGCTGGCGGAGATCGAGGGCCTCGACGCCCACGCCAACGCGGTAAAGGTCCGGCTCGGATAGATGGCCCCTGTTTTTCGCGCCCTGGCGGCGGCCGTTGCCCTGTGGCTTCTGTCCGGGTGCACGAAGACCTACTGGGACCCGGGCTGGATCTTCGACGGGCTGGAGGAGGAGAACTTCACCCAGACCCTGGCGGTGGAGAGCGATCCGCCCGCCGACCTCTGGGTGGACGGCGCCTATGTCGGCCGGACCCCCGTGTCGGTCTCCCTCCCCTACGCCGTCAACCGGGTCCGGCTCCTGAAGCGCCGGTACAAGGAGCCGCCGGGCGGGGAGAAGGAGATCCTCGAGGAGAAGCGCAAGACCGAGGCCATGGACGAGGAGACCGGCCACACCCTCCACTTCAAGGCCGAAAACCACCACGACCGGTTCCTGCCGGTGACCGTCCCCCATCCCGGGGAGACCATCCAGGTGGCCCTGAAGCCGAAGCCGGCGGGCGGCCGTTTTGAGATCACGCCGACCCTGCGGTTCACGGCGGACCGGCGGGACTGGGCCTTCCTCGATCCCATCCTGGATGGGTACGGGACCGGCGACGGGCCCCGGAAGGTCCGAGCGGCCGGGCCGGAGAGATGGGAGAAATCCTTCCGGGCGACGCTCTCGGACGCGGCGGGCCTCGACAGCCTCCTGGGGCAACTCCACACGGCGGCCCGGAACCGGAACCGGACCTTCAACGTCCGGGACCTGGAGATCACCGGCGCCTTCTCCACCAACCCGACCCGGGAGTTCCGGGCGGTCTGGGTCGCCTACCTCGACTGGCCCCGGGGCGAGGCCGACCCGGCGGCCCAGCGGGCGGCGTTCACCGGGATGCTCGACCGGTTCCGGGACCTGAACATCAACGTGGTCCTCTTCCAGGTGCGGATGGAGGCGGACGCCCTCTACGATTCCCGGCTCGCCCCCTGGTCGCGGCTCCTCACCGGCGTGTCCGGCAAGGATCCGGGGTACGACCCCCTCGCCTTCGCCGTCCGCGAGGCCCATGAGAGGGGGATGGAGCTTCACGCCTGGCTCAACCCCTACCGGACCCGGCTCTCGGCCCGGTGCGGGTCCGGATCGGCGGGCATGGCCGGCGGCCACATTTCGCGGACCCATCCCGACTGGGTCCTCCGGTTCCGCCTCTCCGGGGACGGGCGGTGCTGCTGCTACTGGATGCTCGATCCGGGGATCCCCCGGGTGACGGACCACATCGCGGACGTGGTCTCGGAGATCGTCCGGGGATACGACGTGGACGGGATCCATTTCGACGACATGTTCTACCCCTACCCCCAGGCCCCGTTCCGGGGCGCCGGGGCCGAGGATCTGGCCACCTTTCGGCGGTACCGGCGGGGACCGGTCTCCCTGGCCGACTGGCGCCGGGAAAACGTCAACGGGATGATCGACACGGTCCACCAACGGATCAAGGCGATCGCCCCCCACGTCCGGTTCGGGGTCAGCCCCTTCGGGATCTGGCGCAGCGGCCATCCGCCGGGGACCCGGGGCATGAGCGCCTACGACGACATCTACGGCGACGCCCTGGCATGGCTGGAGCAAGGAGACGTCGATTACCTCTCCCCCCAGCTCTACTGGAAGCTCGGCGGGAATCCCGACTACGGGGCCCTCCTCCGCTGGTGGGCCGAACAGGGGCGGAGGACCGGCCGCCACATCTATCCGGGGCAGATCCTCTACCATCTCCGGCCGTGGGAGGGAGAGACGGGGGCCAACACCCCGGACTCCCCGGACGACATCCTGGCCCAGATCGACGAAAACCGGGCCAACCGGGACGAGGCCCTCCTGGGCGGCGTCTTCTACCGGGCCGTCAACCGGGACGACCATCTCCTGGCCCCGGCGGCCTTCAAGGAGCGCCTGGCGTCCGGGCTCTACGCCACCCCGGCCCTGCCGCCGGTCATGCCGTGGCTTTCCAATCTCCGGCCGGGGGCGCCGGAGAACCTGCGATGGGAGACGTGCGAGAACGGCGATCGTCTGCTCCGATGGGATCCGGCCGAGGGGAGAGGGATCTGGAAATACGCGGTCTACATGGCCTATCGGGAGGATCTGGTGGAGAACGATCGCATCGAAGCGGTGGGGCGGCTGGTCGGGATCACCGGCGGGACCGCCTTCCGGATCGACGGGTCGATCACCTTGTCGCCGGGAGATCTCCTCTATGTGGCCGCCGTCTCCCGGAACAACGTGGAGAGCGCGCCGAGTGATCCGGTGGCGGTTCCGGGACAGAGGGAACATTTCGGGCAAGAGGGTGGGTAGCGGCGATATGATCGATCGGCAATATCAAATGGGAGCAGGAAAATGAATACACAGAAGGTGGCCATCACCATGCCGGCGGATCTGGTAATGGTGGTCGATGAGATCCGCAAGCAAAAGGGCATGTCCAGGAGTCAATACATATCCACCGTCCTTCGGGAAAAGATCGTTTCGGAAAAGACACGGACACTGAAGGATGCCTATAACGCCGTTTTTTCCGACGATGCGGTGTGCCGGGAACAACTGGAAACCGCAAAATGGCTTGAAGGTGGAGAGGTGAACAAGGGGCAGGAATGGTGATCCGCAAGGGTTCGGTCTACTGGATCGATTTTTCGCCTGGAAAGGGATCAGAACCGAAGGGCAGGCGACCAGGCCTCGTCATTCAGGGCGACACATTGAACGACAGCAAGCTCAACACGGTGATCGTGCTTGCCATCACATCCACGATGAAGTTCGGGGAGTTGCCGGGGAATGTCGCTTTGAAGAAGGGAGAGGCGAACCTGCCGAAACGATGCGTCATCAACGTGACGCAGATCAAATCGGTCGATAAAAGCAGCCTCAAGGAGATGATTGGAAGCCTTTCCGCGAAAAGGATGGTGGAAGTTCGGGAGGGATTGGAGCTTGTTCTGGATTTTTGTTAGATTAGACGAAATTGGAGGTCACAACCTCGTTTTTCTTTTGCATGTATGCATAAAAACGGTCGCATCGAAGCGGTGGGGCGGCTGGTCGAGGTCACCGGCCGGACCACCTTCCGGATCGACGGGTCGATCACCTTGTCGCCGGGAGATCTGCTCTATGTGGCCGCCGTCTCCCGGAACAACGTGGAGAGCGCGCCGAGCAGCCCGGTTTCAGCCCGAAAAATCGATTGATCTGTCACAAACCCTGGAATATAATATTTAGCCTAGGGATCAACTTTATCCCACGGTAAAGAGAGCAACAAAAGGAGGTGATCCGTCATGCGGCATACGGCAAAGCTTTTCATGAATGGCCACAGCCAGGCCGTCAGATTGCCGGTGGATTTTCATTTCGATTGCAAGGAGGTCTACATTCGGAAAGATCCGGCAACGGGCGATGTGATTCTTTCGAGGAAACCCGGCGGTTGGGATGATTATTTCAAGTTGATGGAAAGCCTTGATGTTCCGGATGATTTTATGACCGACCGGGATAACGAGGTGCGGGACGAACGGGTTTTATAGAACACACCACTTGGTACGGTGGATATGCTGATCGCCGACCAGTCATTGAGGAATCATTACCCGTTTCTCGATTTTCCATCGTAACCAGGACTCGGTCGCGGGGGACGGTTTGTGGATATCGGTTCGATTACGCAGAACCCCCAGACCTCCTAATTTTCCAAACCTCGGTGGTCTTTGACGGATACCCACCAAAGGCATCGTCTGGATCTGGTTTTTTCTGATCCAGAAACGTGTAATGCTCCCGGGACCGCTTATCATGCGAAAAAATTCCGTTCGAAGGGTATACCCCAACGGGGTTGTACATACCAGCCCACGGGCAACGCCCTGGGT
>CAYSLC010000121.1:0-17349 GCA_964431545.1 uncultured Desulfobacteraceae bacterium
CCCTTGATGGACTAGCGAAAATTCATTATTTAAAAGGAGAACTACCGGAGGCGAAAAGCTTTGCAAGGAGAACGCTCCTTATGGAGCCGAATTCAGCATCCGCCCATCGCATCCTTTCCCTGATCTACTTGAAGGAAAACAATCCGGACCGGGCGGCAGAAATGGCCTGGAAAGCAATTCGGCTAAATCGCCAACTTGCACCCACGTATTATATACTTGCAGAGATTTTTAGATTAAGAGAAGATCTTGAAAACTCGGAGAGAAATTATCGAAAATATCTATCCATGCGTCCCGGGGATCTAAATGCAATGCTATCTTTGATAGAAGTTTATGATGTCAGCGGCAAAACATCGCTGAGGGACCAACAAATCGAGATATTTTTGTCAGCCGTTCCTCCACCAGATCACGAAAACTTAGAAGAGGTACTGCTAAATTACCATAAATACGCTAACTTCTCTTCTATCCTGAGGGTGCATCGCATAGTCGCCTCGATAGCCGAGGCACTATCCAGCACGTTAAAAATCATACAACTGAAAATCGAACCTTCGATTCGTCTGCTATCTGATGGTAATAGTTCCAGGCAGACGAAATCGGATAGATTTCCGCCTCCCGCTCTTCTTGAAGATTGATGGTCTGGTTAGAGTTTCGACCCTAACTTGAACTTTCCCGGAGCAATCCCCGCTTCGCTGTATCCCAAGTCTACAACCGGATCCTGCCAAATCAGGTTGTACTTATCGTAAGAATATCCGCTCATGTAAATTGTACCACTAGCGGGACCCGGGCTTTGACCGGTCACCGTAAAATCTCCTTCAAGATCTCCATCGTAACCATCATAAGCCCCTGGTGACCCCCCATTGAGGACATTGCGCGCAAAGGATAATGCGACCTGCCCATTCAGCTCCCCAACCGCGCCCTCTATGGCCTTCTTTCTTGCAGTCACCTGCATGTCGTAAAACTTCGGTACAGCCACGGCGGCCAGGATACCCAAGATCACCAAAACCGCGATCACCTCGACCAAGGTAAAACCATCCTGGTTTCTACCGGTTCTTTGTTTCGATTTCATTTTTGTAAATCCTCCCTTGAATCAAAAAACGATAAAGCTGACCATGATAAAGCTGATCATTCAGGTCGTTCCTTTAGCCAACAATACAATTTGAAAAATTGATAATGCAATTTGAGTGCCTATGCACTCTTTCCATACCATCCTAAATGCTCGGATCTTTTCGTTACCATTTTAAATTATTCTCGATTCCAGTAATTATGGATTCGCTTCTCCGACCTGTCCACCAGAATCGCCCCTCCTGAAAACAGACACAAAATGCAACTTTTTTTACAATCGGTGTATATATATTTTAATCGATGCTGCCGGATCAACCTTTTTTATTTGATTCCGCGCTTGATGGCACCGACATCAATGTCGTGCTTTTTCACCCGGTGGCCGAGACTTCTGGTTGATATTCCCAGTATTTCCGCTGCTTTTACCTGTATCCCCCCGGTTCTGGAAAGGGTTTCGACGATGATATTTTTTTCGAACTCCTTGAGATGGTGATCCAAGGTCCAGTCCTCGGATTCCTCTCCTCTCTTTTCAAAAAAGTCCTGGCGCATCGAATTGGAATCGGGCATCAGGGCCGTATCCCTGACGATTCCCGGAGGCAGATGAGGAGGCTGAATCTCATCCTTGGCCAGAACCGAAGCCGATTCGACGGCGTTTTGAAGTTCCCTCACATTGCCGGGCCAACTATAACTTCTCAAAAATTGCATGGATTCCCGAGAAACGGCCAATCCATCCTTTCCCAAATGCTTGAGAAATCGTTCCACAAACTCCGGAATGTCCTCGGACCGCTCCCGGAGGGGAGGGAGGTAGATGGGGAAGACATGAAGCCGGAAAAAGAGGTCCTGCCGGAACGCCTCCGATTCCACCATCTTTGCCAAATCTTTGTTGGTCGCCGCAATGAACCGGACATCCACCTTGATGGATCGATTTCCCCCCACCCTCTCGAACCTGGAGTCCTGCAACACCCGCAACACCTTTGCCTGGGTTTCCAGTGGCATATCGCCGATCTCATCCAGGAAGACGGTACCGCCGTTGGCGATTTCGAACTTTCCAAGCTTCCTGGAACCGGCACCCGTAAACGCCCCCTTTTCGTGTCCGAACAGTTCGCTCTCCAGCAGACCTTCGGGGATGGCGGCGCAGTTGATCGCCACAAACGGCTTTCCCTGGCGGGAGCTGTGTTGATAGATGCTGTTGGCGATCACCTCCTTTCCGGTCCCCGTCTCCCCAAGAATCAGGACCGTGGAATCGGTCGGGGCCACCTTCATGACCTGGTTCAACACCCCCCTCATCGCCTTGCTCTGCCCGATGACGTCGGGGAACAACCGTTTCGATTCCACCTGGCTCAACAGCTCTGTAACATGATTGAAGACTTTTGTGAAGCGGTCCATGTCGTCCGGTTTCGGGGCCGTCGGATCCTTCTTGGCGACATTTTGCAGGACACCCAGCTTTTCGGTCTTGGCGACAAACTCTTCCATCGGCTTGAGCAACATTTTGGCCACGATCAGGCCGCACACGGAGGTGGTGAGTACGATGATGCCGGCCCACAGGGCCACGGGCCAATAGGGATCCATCCCCCTTTCGAGGCGATGGTGGGTGATTTGATAGGAAACGATGGTCGATAACAGGGCGATCCCGGCAAAAATGAAGGGGATAATGATGTACAGGCTGATGTTGAAGCGGATATCTCTCATCCTGATATAGACGGATGGAACGCTGAGTTTCGTGCGGTCCCCGCCATGATTGCCCACTGAAATCGACATGATCCGAAGCCGCTATTTGACCATTTTAGTCATGTCCCACATGGGGAGAAAGATAGCCAGAGCGAAAAACCCGACCATCGCGGCAAGGGAGATGGTCAGAATCGGTCCGATGGCGTCCGAGAGCCGCTTCATGGCATACTCCACCTCGGAATCGTAGTGGGCTGCAATCTCTTTGAGCATTGCGTCCAGGTTACCGGACATCTCGCCGATGGCGATCATGTGAATGACCATGGGGGGAAAAAACCTGGCGCTTTTCAGCGGACTCGTGATGGTGCTCCCCTGCTCCACCTTCTGTTTGACCTTTTCGAACTCCCTCGAAATGGCCTTGTTGCCGATGGTGTTGGACAAGATCTTCATGGACTCGAGAATCCCCACGCCGCTATACTGCAAGATGGCGAATATGCTTGCAAATCTTGACATGGCAGCCTTGATGTACAGCGGTCCGATGATGGGCAGCCTCATCAAAGTGGAATCTTTAAAATATCGCCCCCGGTCGATACCAAAATAATAGAGCAACGAACCAATAAGAGCCACCGACCCCAACACCAAGTAGACCCAGTATGCACCGACAAACTGGTACATGGAGATGCAGATCTGCGTTGGCAGCGGGAGGTCTATTTTAGCGCTTCGGAATATGGCCGCGAATTTTGGAATCACGTAAGTCAACAGAACGAAAAAAGCCGCCACCAATAACACGAGAACGATGATGGGATACTGCAACGCGGATTTGATATCCGATTTTACCTTGTGCTCGTGTTCGAGGATATAGGTGAGGCGACCCAGCACCTCGGCGAGTTCACCGCTCTTTTCACCGGCTTGAATCATGCTGCAATAAAGGGAGGAGAACGCCTGGGGATGTTTTCTGAATGCCTCGTAAAGGCTCGAACCCTCCTTGATGTCCTGGAACACGCTCCCGATGATCCTTTTCAATTTCTGGTTTTCGACCTGATTTTGGAGCACCTGCAGCAGAGCCAACATGGGGATGCCGGCGTTGAGCATGGTCCGGAACTGTTTGGTGAAAAGGATCAGATCGGTCGCGTTGACGGTCGAAAGATACCGGTCGAGCTGCAACCACTGCAACTTGGAAAAAGACCGGTCCCCCTCGACAACCTTTGACGGGACGAACCCTCTGGCGGAGAGGCTCATTTTTGCCATCTCCTCGGAATCCGCCTCGATGACACCGGAGATCGTGGTCCCCATTTCGTTCAGCGCCTGGTAGAAATACTTCTTCATGGACTATCCCACTCCCCTGCTCAAAACAGTCTCAAGGCTATGCCATGATGGCGGAAGCCGCTTCATCGAGGGTCGTCTCTCCGGACAGGATCTTCTCAGCGGCATTCTCCTTCAAGGTACGGAGTTTCCCGGCCTCCCGCACCGCCCGGGTGATGGCCAAGGCCGACTTGTTATCGATGATCATGTCCTGAACCATCTCATCGATCACCAACACCTCGTAGACGCCGGTCCGACCTTTGTATCCCAGATTGAGACAGTTGAAACATCCCTTGGATTGAACGAAATTGGCTTCCCCCGCCTGCTCCTCCATTCCCCAGTACTTCATCGCGGACAGAGGGGGGGTATACGGCTGTTTGCAATAGGAACAGACCTTTCTGACCAACCGCTGGCCGATGGAGACCAACAGCACGGAGGAGATCAAAAACGGGTCCACATTCATATCGATGAGCCGGGTAATGGCGCCGGCGGCGTTGTTGGTGTGGATGGTACTCAGCACCCGGTGTCCGGTCAAGGCGGCCTGAACGGCGATGTTGGCGGTTTCGGAATCCCGGATCTCTCCGACCATGATCACGTCCGGATCCTGCCGGAGGATGGAACGGATCCCGCTGGCAAAAGTCATTCCGGCCTTTTCGTTGAGCTGTGTCTGTCGGATCCGCTCGATACGGTATTCCACGGGATCTTCCAGGGTGATGATATTGACATCCGGGTGGTTGATCTTCTTGAGGATCGAATAGAGCGTGGTCGTTTTCCCGCTTCCGGTTGGCCCTGTGCTGAGGATCATCCCAAAGGGTTTGACGATGGTCGATTCAATCCGGTTCCGATCGTCGTCCGAGATGCCCAACTGCCTCAGATCATAGATGCCCGCGCTGGTATCCAGCAGCCGAAGCACCAGGTTCTCGCCGTAAATTGTGGGAATGACGGATGTCCGGATGTTGATCTCCTTCTGGTTCATCCTCACGGTGAACCTGCCGTCCTGGGGAACGCGCGACAGGGAGATGTCCATATTGGCGAGGATCTTGATCCTGGAGACGATGGGAAGAATCATATATTTCGGGGGCGCCGGCACATTGTGGAGCTTTCCGTCCACCCGGAATCGCACCTGGACCGCATTTTTTTCCGGACTGATGTGGATATCGCTGGCCCCCTCCCGGACGGCCTGGGAGATGACCTGATTGACCAACCGCACCACCGGCGCCTCCTCGGCCATGCTCTGGAGGGAATTTACATCGATATCCTCCGTGGTATCCAGGCCTTCCACACCCTCCGACTCGCTTCTGTACTGCATCTCATTGACATTCTCCAGGACCTCCCCGATGCCGGTGTCCGTGCCATACAGGCTGGTGGTCAGAAAGTTGAGTTCCTGTTCCGTGCAGATGATCGTCTCCACCTCACAATTGGTGTAATTTTCGATGGCATCAAGGGAAACGATATCCATGGGGTCGACCATGGCAATGGTGAGCAGATGCCCGTTCTTTTTCACGGCCACCGACTGGTATCTCCGGACGAAGTCGACGGGGATGATCTCGGAAAGCTTTTCGTCCAACGGATATTTTTCAGGACTGTATCGATCGATATCCAACTGCTGGGAGATCACCCCCGCAAGCTGGGATTCGCTGATGCCGCCGCCCTGAACGAGGAACTGGCCCAGCTTCATATCGGTCCGTCTCTGATTGTCGAGGGCCAGCTTCAGCTGTTCCGGGGATAACAATCCGGCCTCGACCAACATTTCACCAAGTCGCTTTTTCACGCCGCCCCACGGTTTGCCATCATAGAAGTCTCGAAAAAAACACCGTATTCCCCGGCCATTTCTCGATGAGTCTGGAGCGGCCGGTGCCGTCCGTGGAAACCAAAGCCAAATCTTTCTCGGCCTCGGAACGATCGGAATAGGTTCGATCGAGGACGATGGAAAAAGAGAGCCCCCGGGTGCGATGCCAGTGCGAGATGATCCGGGTCTTCAACAGGCCGTCGTCTTCCGATCGAACCTCACCCAGGGCCGCCTCGAAATCTTTTTCTTGGCCGACTTCGATCCAGAAGCCGGATGGCACGTTGGGTCTCCCCTCGACGGGTATCGCCGGAAACCGGATCGCCTGTCCGATGGACAATCGATTCGGGTTTTCGATATGGGGATTGGCGGACAGAACCGCTTTTATCTGCTCCGGGGAGGCCGTGCCGTAAACATCATGGACCAACCCGCCGAAGGTCTCTCCGGGCTCCACGGCCGCCTCTCCCAGCATCGCCGGCATCTCCGGCGCCACAGGGTCCATTGGTTCCGTTGTTTCGGGCGGCTCTTCCGCGATGATCGTCGATCCCTCCGGGACCTCCGGCACCTTCCGTTCGACCGGCGGAAGCACCTCGGCGGCGGTTCGTCCCGCCACCACCGATGGAGAATCGACGACGGCGTCGCTCATGGGGGTAAACGCCCCTTTCAGTCCGAATAAAGAGACGATCCCCCAGAACAGGGCGAAGGTCCCCCATCCAGCGGCTTTCGGCCACGATCCTCTGCGGTCCGCCATCCCCCTTTTTCGGCAGGATCTCACCAAAGCCCAGGTCACTTGCGATCGGTTCTGGACGATCATTCCGATGAGGCTGGGATGGCACAGGTTGATGATTTTCCGCGGATACCCCGATGTGGCTCGGTAGACCTCCCAAAGGGCCGGGAGAGAGAAGGAGGGGACCGGCAGCGAGGCATCATCCGCGGCGCAGTCAAGCCGGAACCGGATCATGGCCCGTGTGTCTGAAAAACCGAGGGGCCCCAGGTCGATGGAAAGGTTGATACGGTCCGTGAAGTTGGACAGATCCCGGAGGGTGCTCCGGAATTCGCCCTGGGCAAAGATGACGATCTGGAGGAGTTTGAATTCATTGGTCTCATAGTTCAGAAGCTCCCGCAGCATCTCAAGGCAAAAGACCGGCAGTTTCTGCCCCTCATCGATGATCAGAACGATGGTCTTCCCCTCGTCGACGCCCCGGCCGAATAGATGGTGTTTGATCCGCTCCTTGATCGTCCAGGGGTCCGATCTTTCCTCGGCTCCTTGAAGTCCGAACGTCTGGGTCAAGGCACTCAGGAAGTGAATCGGTTTGCTGAAGTAGGGGTCCAGAATGAGGTGGGTGTCGGTCCCCTCCTCCCGGGCGAACTTCCGAATCAGGTGTCGGCACAGGGTGGTCTTCCCGGTCCCGACCTCTCCGATGACCACGTTGAGTCCCCTGCGGAGACGAATGGCGATTTCAAGCCTCTGAAGGCAGGTTCGATGCTGGGCGGATTGGAAAAAAAAATCGGGATCCGGTGAATTGGAAAAGGGTTCCTTCTTTAGATTCAACAACCGATAGTAATCCATCGGAATTCGCTCCCGAGATCTTCGCGTTTTTAATCGCCGCCGTTGTTCGGCCGCGTGTCGATGCCGCCGATCAACGATCTTGGTTTGAGGATATGGGGCGTGATAAAGATCAAGACTTCCTCCATATTGCTGTCCCGGCTCCTACCCTTGAACAGCGCCCCGACCAAGGGAATCTCCTTCAGCAGCGGAATGCCCGACTCATTCTCGCTGGCGGTCTCCTTGGTCAATCCACCGATCACCGCCGTCTCCCCGTCAAAGAGAATGACGTTTGTCTCGGCCTTTTTGGTGATGATGGTGGGGTTCCCGTTGACGTCGTTGCTGAAGTCCAGCTCATCCTTATGGGTGAGAATGTTCAGCCGGAGGGTATCCTTTCCGATGACATGGGGGACTACCGTCAGGCTGAGAACGGCTTTTTTAAATTCGATGTTGACCTCGTCGTCCTCCACGGTTTGAAAGGGGACCTCCCGGCCGCTCTCGATGGTGGCCGGCTGGTTGTCCATGGTCGTGATGGAGGGACTGGACAGGATGTTCAGCTTCCCTTCGCGCTGGAGGGCGGAAAGCTGCATCTGGAGAATATACTGACCGGGCCGTTCGGTAAGGAATCCGATGTTGAGGCCGGTTTCGGATTCCAACGTCGCGGGATTGGTAAACAGGCCGGTGGAGGGGGCGATCGGCTCCTCCAGGGTTTCGCCGATTACGCCCTCCCCCCCGATCCCCGGCGTGATCCAGTAATTTTTGCTGCCGCGCTCATGGCCGTATAATCCCCCCCATTTGACCCCCAGCTCCCATGCCGTGTCTCTTCCCGCCTCCACGATATGGGCCTCGATCAGCACCTGGGAGGTGGGCTGGTCAAGGGCCTCGATCAAGGGGATCATCATCTCCAAATCGGACCGCGTCGCCTGGATGATCAGGGCCTGTGTATGTTCATCCAGGGCGATGGCCCCCCTTCCGCTCCCCTCCTTGGTTTTCGGGAAAAATTGTTCCAGATTCCGCTTGAGCTTGGCCGCGTCGGCGTATTGGATGGGAATCAGGCGGGTCTCCAACGGTTCGATCAGTCGAATCTCCTCCTGTTTGGAGGCTTTCCTCTGTTCGATCTCCAGAAGCGCGAGTTCCGTCTCCTGTCGCTTATTGAGCAGCTGCTGATCGGCCTCGATCAGTTTCATCTGGTGATCGAGATCCTGCAGGGTGAAAATGCGGATGATATTTCCTTCCCACGAATAGGTCAGTCCGTAGGTCCTCAAAATCGCGGAGAAGGCTTTGTCCCAGGGTACATTCTTGATGTTGATATTGGCCGTGCCGGTAACGTTCTCGCTGATGAGAATGTTCTGGTCGGCGGCCCTCGCGAGGGTTCGAAGAAGGACGGACAACCGCACATCATACATTTTGATCGATATTTCCACCGTGGGAAAGGAAGGACTCGACGCCGGGCTTTCCGGGAGAGCTTCCGGGCCCGTCGACGCATCTGCCGTATCTCCGCCGGGCGGCGGCGCCTCTTCCGACCGAGGATCCGGGCCGTCCATGGAACCTTGGGTACCAAGGTGCCGGCCGTTTGGAATCGTCACCTGCTCCCGCTTGGCCGCCGGGGACGCCGGCTGGGATTTCCGTGCAAAATCCTTCCAGTTCCGGAAAAAGTCATCCCTGTCTTGCTTCACCGGCTTTCCGGAGCATCCGCATGCCACGAGCAGCCAGAAGAAAAGCAAAACCGTGCCGAGCGTCAATGGTTTTCTGTGTGTGAAAATCGCCATGGATCCGCCGCCCGGTCAGGGCGCCTCCTTGAACGCCACCCGGTAGGTCCTTCCGTCCTTTATCGCTCTCAGCAACACAAACTGGGAGGTGACCTCCTGAAGGGTGTATCCGGGGTGGGACACCAGGCTTTCCCCCTTGCCGTATTCAATCCCCTCGATGACGGCGAGTTTTCTGTCTCCCATGATCAAAATCCCGGAATAGTCCAGATCCAACGTCACGCTCTCCGGCTTCGGCGGCCCCTCGTCAATTCTCGATTGGACAAAATAGCGTTCACCCACGAAAGGGTCCGTAGCCCACGCCTTTCGAATCCGGGCCAAAAGCTCGGTTTCCTGCGCCGTCATCGCGCCTTTTTTGATTTTCCGGGCCGCCTCCGTGGCAAACTGATTGAGATCGTACGTGTTGCTGTTGACCGAAATTTTCCGTCCCGGAGGCTTGGTCGGAAAAAAGATGTATATGCCGTACACCACTGAGATAAAGGCGCCGGCGATCAGCACCATCTCCCTTTTGGTCATCTCCTGTAGGGCCTTCATCGGTTTTGTCCCCCGAATCAGTTCTGGGTCATCCAGAAGTGGACCACCAGCGTTCTGCCATCCTTTTCGGCACCAAGATGGAGCCGTTCGATATGTTCAATGGTCGGGATGCGCGTGGATTCCAGCATGAATTCCCTCAATCGGGAAAGGTCCCCTTTCAAGGCGGCCGAGATTTGGAGATAGCGGGAGTCCTTTTGCGTAATGCTTTTATCCTGGGTTATGGTCTGGATTGTCAATGCTTTATTTTCAGCGATTTTTTTGATCGCCTCGATGGTCTCCTCCAGATCCATGTCGGCGGGGCCCTGCCGGGGATCCCGCAGGTCGGCCTCCTCCGCCGTCAGGGTCCCCTTTCGGGAAATGCTCTGATAAATCGGGTGGAGGATCTTCTGTTCATCCAATTGAAAACTCATGTTCTTGATTTTCCCCTCCAGGGCGGAGAGCCGTCTGTTGTTGGGCAAGACCACCAGAATTAGAAAAATCACCGCTCCGACCACCGCGGCCACAAGAGCCGCCAATGCTCTTTTGGGGATTTTCCCCATCTATTCGGCCCCATTAAACGCGATTGTCGGTTCCAAATCAAGATCCAGGGCAAAACGCCCGCCGGACCCGTTGCCGGCATCCTCACCCGGCTCCATCCGCGATGTGGCATTTTGAAAAAAAGCCGAGTTTTCCAGTTTGATTCCGTATTCCGAGAGGACCTTCCGTCCATGGTCCGTCTCAGGGATGAGGCCCACGATCGAAACCCTCTTTCCCCGCGGGAGATTCCCCCCTTCGGAAACGGTTCCCAGATCGACCATCAGATCGATCAGGCGGATGGGGGGCGGGGTGACGCGGAGGATCTCATGGATCACCGCCACCGGGAGGTTCTTGCTGATATACCGCCGGAGGAGTCTCCGTCTGGCATTGATATCGCTTAGGGCACGGAGGATCATCTCCTGGTCCACCGGAGGCTGATACGCTTCCAGTTTCCCCTCCAGTTCGGCCACCCTCGCCCGCTGCCGGCTCAAACGCACCTCCTGGTATTGAAAAATTCCGGCCATGGCCGCGACGATGAGAACGCAGAGGAAAACCACGGCCCAGTGGATGAGGGTGGTCCGTTCTTTCCGCTCTCTGTCTTCCTGGGTAAACAGAAAATTGGGCGTAATCTCATTATCCGACAATGAGATCCCCACCGCATTGGCCATCCGGTTGCGCTGGGAAAGCGGAAGAGACTGGATGCCGGCCTGGTCGCTGAACGAAAGCGAATCTTCGAATAACTCGTTCAGATTCCGCGTCGGGACGTCGAACTGGTTCTCCAGGTATTTGGAAATTCTTGTGGAGGTCCCGAGCTGACCACAGAGCAGGATCGTTCCGACCGCCTTGTTGCCAAAGGTCTTGAAAAAATGGTTCAGTGTCCGTCGAATCTGCTTCGAAAGCCGATCCAGGGCCGGGACGAGGGCCTCGAACACCGCTTCATCATCGAGGGTGCCCCCGTCGGTCCCCCCGTACGCGGGCGTATTCAGGAAATGAAAAAGAGCCTCTTTCTGCTTCTCAAAGGTGGACGGCGGCACTTCCGACGAGGAGCCCTCCCCTCCGTCGCCTCCTTTGCCGAAAAGGAGACCGATGGCGCCGAACCCCTTCCTCGACTTTCGGACCTCCTCGATCATGCTGGTGAGGGAGGATTTGATCGTCCGGGACAGCACAAGGTGGCCGTTGGATTGAAAAATACTGATGGCGGTCTCTTCGATGCCGATGGAGACCACGCAGAAGGTCCCCCCCCTCGGATTGACCCAGCCGCGCCTGAACAGATTTTGGAAGGCGATGGGATAGAGGGAAATACCGGTGAGCGGGAGACCCGCTTGCTCGAATGCCTGCTTGACCGAGGCGACCTCCCACTTTGGAACGGCAAATCCAAGCACGACGGCCTTTTTCACGCCGCCTTCGGAGATCTCCTCCAGGACATCGAAGCTGAAGATGCTCTCGGATTCGTTGAACGAGGCCTCTTTTTTGAACGCCCAGAAGATATAGTTGGAAAGCTGTTTCCGGGGGACTTTGGGGACTTTCAGGTATTTCAGCTCGGTGCCCCTGGGGGAGAGGGCCGCCCAGATCCGTAAATCCCTTGATTCACCACAGAACGACTTGATCTCCTTGTTCACATGGTTCACAAACTCCGGGCCGTTGACGGGGACCGCCGAAGGAAATGTAACGATTTTATAGTCCTTGACGATCTTCCTCCGATCCGAAGCCGATATTGTCCGAACCAGGCGCATCTCCCGGGAGTCGATGTCGATCCCGACCGTCTCTTCCGTCTTCCGGATTGACC
Source organism: uncultured Desulfobacteraceae bacterium (assembly GCA_964431545.1). GTDB lineage: Bacteria > Desulfobacterota > Desulfobacteria > Desulfobacterales > JAABSP01 > CAYSLC01. The sequence goes on from CAYSLC010000121.1 coordinate 11,958, forward strand.
ACCGTCGGAGGGACGGTTTGTGTGTTTTTTTGAAAAATGTTTTTTTTAAAGGGATCTTTTCAACGACAGCGGAGGGTTCGTCATTTCGAATGACATCGAGGAGCTTCTCCGTCGAGGTGGTCTCGCTCTCTTTTTGATAGGCGGTGGTTCTTTTCATCAGAGTCTGTTTCGGGGAATCTGCCTCGCTCCCTCGATCTGGGCTCCTGAAGCTCAACGGAGTCTACTTAACCGAAATGTCCACGTTGTGAAACACGCCATCGCCGATCCCCGACGGGGGGCGCTGTTCCGGCGTCCCGGATGGCGATCTAGTCTTCCCATAGCTCGGGTCCGATGATACCGATCTTGATTGCATACTTCACCATGGCGACCATGTTGTGGATATCGAGCTTTTTCATTGTATTGGCTCTGTGCTTTTCGACCGTTTTCGAGCTGATGCACAGGATATCGGCGATTTCCGACGTCGACCGCCCCTCCACCAGGAGCCGAAAGACCTGCTGCTCCCTTTCCGACAGGAGATCATATCCGCTCACCGGCGGCTTCTCCGTCCGGCTCTTCAAAAAGGCGGTGATCAGTTTGGAATTGATTTTGGAGCTTAGAAAGTATTCCCCGCTGTGGACGGTCCGGATGGCGTCCAGAACCTCCGAGGTGGGGGAGGCCTTCAGCACATACCCCAGGGCCCCGGAAGCGAGGGCCTGATGCACGTAGGCATCTTTGTTGTGCATGGAGAGCAGAACGACTTTGGTCTCCGGGACCGCCTCCTTGATCAGGCTCACCGCCTCCAAGCCACTGAGCTGGGGCATGGCGATATCGATGAGCGCCACATCCGGAATCAGATTTTTGGCCTTCTTGACGGTCTGGAGACCATCTCCCGCCTCTCCGACAACTTCCATATCGGTCTGCTCCTCCAGAAGCTTCCGGAATCCCTCCCTGACAACGGCATGATCGTCAGCGATCAGAACCTTGATTTTTTCCATTGAAATTCTCCTCTTTGTTGACGGGCAGTTCAACCCGAATGGTCGTCCCCTTGCCCCTGCCCGAGAGAATAGCAATGCTGCCGTTGACGGATACGACCCTTTCCCGCATTCCCAACAGGCCGATGCCGTCCGTGCTTTTATCCTGCTCGAAACCGATTCCGTCATCCTTGAGAATAAAGATCACCTTGGGGTGACTGTACGTCAGGGTTACGGTGAATTGTTTCGCTTTGGCATGTTTGATCACATTGTTGAGGGCCTCCTGAAAAACCCGGTAGAGGACCAGTTCGATTTCCAAAGATAGACGCTTCCGGAGGCCGATGGACTGAAAATCGACCTTCAGATCGGGCCGCTGGGAAGAGAACTCGTCGATGTACCATTCCAGTGTCGGTATCAGGCCCAGATCGTCGAGGAGATCGGGCCTCAGGTCCGATGAGATGTTCCTGATCTTATCCCCCAACTGTTCGATCAATGCAACCAGGCTGTCGATTCTTCCGCGCTGCTCCGCCAGTTCCTCGGGCATGGTGTTTCTGAGGGTTTCGGCCCCCAGGTGAAGCGCGGTCAGCGTCTGACCAAATTCATCGTGCAAATCTTGTGCAAGGTTCTTTCGACCCTCTTCGATCCCGCTGATCAACCGACTCGACAAGTACCGAATCTCCCGCTCGGCACGCTTCCTTTCCGTGATCTCCCGCTGAAGCTGACGGTTGGCGTCGGCCAGTTCAATGCTGTGCTCCTTTTCCAGCTCATTGATCCGCTGGAGCGCCTCCACCATTTTGTTGTAGGAGTGGGCCAGGATTCCGGTCCCATTCTCCTCCAGGAAACCCGATACCGTTTCGTGCTCATCCGGTTCGATGTCGTCATTCAGAAACGCCTCATCGAGGAACGTATCATCCCCGAAATCGTTCTCTTTTTTCTCCAGCAGCTCGGTGTCCGCACTCTCCATCGGCCGGAGGAGATATCCGATGGAAAAGCCGGCCACGATGACCAAGGAGCAGAGGATAAACAGGAGCGTCGTGGAGACAAATCCGGTGGCGACGGTTTCCATCGCCCGTTGCACGGCGGCGGGGCCCGCGTCTTTCAAAACGGTCAGTGTTTGATAGGCGCGCTCCATTTCGGCAACGAGCCAACGGGACATATAGATCAGATAAAACATGGACAAAAGGAGCGTAATGGACAGGATCACCAAAAGCTTTACACCCATTTTTGAGCGTATCCATTTTACCACCGGTCGCCTGCTTTCCTCCATGATGGTCGAAAGATTCCCTAGTGCGGCCCTATTTTTATACCATCAAAAAAACGGGAGATAAAGGAAGATCTAAACAGGCGCGGTTTCGATGGCCGACCTTTTTCATCATCTTCTCTTGCAATGCGTTTAAAGAATTGTTATCATTTGATTTTAAACGTATTATTCACCAATACCAATTTTTTTGAAAGGGGTATCCCCAATGAAAATCGCAGTCAGCGGCAAAGGAGGCGTGGGGAAAACCACGTTCTCGGCTCTTCTGATCCATTCTTTGAATGATTCCGGTAAGCACGTGCTGGCCATCGATGCCGATCCCGACGCCAACCTGGCCTCCGCTCTCGGAATGCCGGGTGCCGACAACATCGTTCCCATTGCGGAGATGAAAGAACTCATCTTCGATCGAACCGAGGCAAAGCCGGGCACCATAGGTGGATTCTTCAAACTGAATCCAAAGGTGGACGATCTCCCCGACGCCCTCTCGGTCCGCCTCGGGAACATCAAACTGATGCGACTGGGGGGGGTCAAAAAAGGTGGGTCCGGCTGCATCTGCCCGGAAAGCACACTTCTGAAGGTCCTTGTCACCCACATCGTTTTGGCCAGGGACGAGGTTGTGGTGATGGATATGGAGGCCGGTATCGAGCATCTGGGCAGAGCCACCGCAAAGGCGGTCGACAATCTGATCGTGGTGGTGGAACCGGGCCGGAGGAGTCTGGATACAGCGCAGCATATCCGGGAGCTGGCCGCCCAGATCGGGTTGAAAAACATCCTGGTCCTCGGAAATAAGATCCGGGGAGAGAAGGATGAGGCCTTTATCCGGGAGCACCTGTCCGATTTCAAAATACTCGGCTTTCTTCCCTATGATGAATCGCTCATTGAAGCGGATCTCCAGGGGGTCTCCCCCTACCGTGACCATTCCCAGGCGGTCGACGCGGTGAAACGCATGGTGGCGCATCTCAATGAGTGATAACAGAAAGCATTCCAGACGGTCCGTCCCCCCCGGACGCCGAGCCAAAGGGGGATCGAATATCCCGAAAATCAAAGCCAAGGCCGACGCCAGGCTGGAAAAAACCTTCGAGACCATCGGCGTGCCCGAACCGATCCCCTTCAAACCGGATCGATTCCAGCTCCAGGCATTATCGGCCATCGACCATGGGGATTGCCTGGTCACCGCGCCCACCGGCGCGGGAAAAACGTGGATCGCGGAAAAGGCGATCGAAAACATCCACCGGGGGGGGGGCCGATCCTGGTACGCATCCCCGCTGAAAGCCCTGACCAATTCCAAATATATCGATTTTTCAAGCCTTTTCGGGCCCAAGAACGTGGGGATCCTCACGGGCGACCGGAAGGAGAACCCGGACGCCCCGATCATCGTCGGGACCACGGAGATCCTGCGGAACCAGCTCTATGACGCCATGCACCACGGCGAGGATATTCCCACCGATTTCGTGATCCTGGATGAAGCCCATTTTCTTGGGGACGAGGACAGGGGGGTCGTCTGGGAGGAGATCATGATCTATCTCCCTTCGAGAATCCCCCTGCTGCTGCTCTCCGCGACGGTTGGAAATGCCGGACAGATCGCCGGATGGCTGGAGTCGATCCGCCGTCGGCGGTGTCGCGTGATCGAAGAGACCGAGCGGCCGGTGCCGCTCTATCCCCTTTTTCTCCATCCCTCGGGCAAGCTCTACCCGCTCTTTGCCAAGGATGGAAACGAGAAGAGCACGAAACTCCACAAGAAGGTGAATGATTACGCCAACGCCCGGAGGCCGCCGCTGTTCGCGCCGCCCCGACAGCTGCCGCCCATGGGAAAGATCCTGGAGGTTCTCAGGGAGTTCAATCTTCTCCCGGCTATTTTTTTTCTGAAATCCCGGGCCGATTGCGACGCCGCGGTGGAGCTGTGCCGGGAATACGAGATCACCGATCCCCACAGGAGGGAAGCCATACACGCTCGGGCGGAGGAGATGCTGAAACACAACACCCATCTGGAGTCCCATCGGCAGCTCTGGCACCTGGAAAATCTTGCCGTGGCATCCCACCACAGCGGACAACTCCCCACCTGGAAGCTGGTCATCGAAGCATTGATGACCGACGGGTTGCTGGACGCGGTGTTCGCCACCTCGACGGTGGCGGCCGGGGTCAATTTCCCGGCAAGGACGGTGACCATGCTCAATTCCGACCGGTTCAACGGGGTCGAATTCGTCCCCCTGAACCCCACCGAACTCCATCAAATGACCGGCCGGGCCGGAAGGAGGGGGATGGACAACATCGGGTTCGCGGTGGCGATCCCCGGCAAGTACATGGATCTGAGGCTGATCGGCAATCTCTTCAAAATGGCGCCCGCCCCGGTGCTGAGCCAGATCAAGATCAACTTTTCCATGACCTTGAACCTTCTGCTCTCCCACCGCCCCCCCGAGGTCAAGGACCTTCTGCACCACTCCTTCGCGACGTATCTGCTCTCCATGGGTAAAAAGAAGAGCAAGAAGGCGCAACGGAAAATCGAAAATGATCCGGATCAGTTGTGGCGCCATTTCACGCGCCATCTCGAGTTCCTGATCGCCTCAGACTATGCCAAGGATACCGGGGAGCTGACGGAGGATGGCCAATGGGCCTCGCAACTGCGGGTGGATGATCCGCTGATGATCGCCGAAGGATTCCGGCTCGGCCTTTTCCCGGACTCCTCCCCGCCGCTCATGGCCGCGGTCATCGCTTCCTTTGTCAACGAACGGGAGACCGATGACCGGATGGAAAAAAAGCTCGTCCCCATGGCGCTTTCCAAGAGCTTTCAGCGCCTCAAATCGGGTCTGCAACCCTTTGCCAGGCGCCTGATCGAAGCCGGCTTTCCGCCGCGACCGCTTTTCTTCAGGCCGGCGCTGACCATGTACCTCTGGGCGTCCGAGCTGTTATCCTGGGAGGAGATCCTGAACATCGGGGAGCAGACGGAGGGGGACTTCGCCATGCTGGTCTATCGAACGGCGGACAACCTGAGGCACATCGTTTCGCTAACATCGATCTTCCCCCAAGCCGCCCGGTCGGCGGAGAGCGCCATAGCCCTCATCCTCAGAGAGCCCATCGCCATCAACTACAAGGAGGTCTACGAGGCCATGGCGAACTGAGACGGAAAAAAAGGCCCGCCAACGCAAAAAGGCCCGTCGGGGTGTTATACCCCGGCGGGCCTTTTGTT
>CAYSLC010000122.1:0-17143 GCA_964431545.1 uncultured Desulfobacteraceae bacterium
CTTCCCGATCCTCCTCGACACCATCACCGGGGTCCGGTCCATCGACCCCCTGCTCGTCGAGGCGGCCCGACTCAGCGGGCAAGGTGCCAAAAAATGCCGATCCGTAATTTTACGACGGAATCGATGCAAAAAAGGAGGCGGGCAACGCTTCGCTTTTTACCTACCCCACCCGGCGATCGCCATCGTCCCCTCTGCGAAAACGATTCTCCTTGACAAATCTCGGGTTCCAGCCTACTCCGTTGCCCTGGTGGCACCGTCCAACCGCCGTGGGTGACCAAAATGGAATGGTCCGAAATCATGGCCGATCCGGTTCTTCAAAACCTGCCTTTCAAGGTTCAACAGGACGAATGGGGTAGAAGGCGCCTCGTAGCGCCGCGCCGTTCCGGTCATCCGCGTTCGTGACAATCGGCCTGGATATGCTCTGGAAAGCCGAACGGATCAGGCGACATTCTCCAGCTTGTCGGTGAGGTATTTCACCTGGTTGCGGACGGCCGTGTCCGACTTCATCGCCTTCTCCACGGCCCCCACCGAACGGTAGGCCGTGGCGTGGTAGCGGTTGAAGCTCTTGCCGATGGCCTGGAGGGTCTGGTCGGTCATCTTCCGGGAGAGGTAGATGGCGATGTGGCGCGGCAGGGCGATGGCCTGCTTCCGGGACTTGGAGACGATGTCGGACACCGAGATGTTGTAGTGTTTGCAGACCACCTCCTTGATGCGATCGATGGTGATCGCCTTCTGGGTCCGGGTGATGTTCTGCACAACGCTCTTGGCCAGGTCCACGGAGATGGGCTCCCCGAGCAGGGAGGATTTGGCCGTCACGCCGATGAGGCCGCTTTCCAGTTGGCGGACGTTCTGGCACAGCTCGCCGGCCAGATACTCGAGGATCTCCAGGGGGACCTGCTGGCTGCTCTGGGCGGCCTTCCGCTGGAGGATCTTGACCCGGGTCCGGAAGTCGGGCGGCTCGATGGTGGGGATCAGACCGCAGGAGAGCCGGGATCGCAGCTGGTCGTTCATCTTGGGGATGTCCGACGGCAGATGGCAGCTGGAGAAGATGATCTTCTTCTCGGCGTCCAGGAGGTAGTCGAGGGCCATGGCCAGCTCGACCTGGGTCCGGTCCTTTCCGGTGAGAAAGTGGATGTCCTCCAGGATCAGCACGTCGCACTGATTCCGGTACCGCTCCTTGAACTTGTCGATGGCATCGTTGCGGAAGGCCCGGATCATTTCATTGGTAAAATCCTCCGCCGTGATATAATAGACGCTCTCGGTCGGGCTCTTGGCCAGAATATAGTGGCCCACGGCCTGGGAGAGGTGGCTCTTTCCAAGCCCGGTGTCGGAGAGCAGGAAAAGGGCGTGCTCGCTGTTGACCCGCTTGGAGGCCAGTGCGAGGGCGGCGGAATAGGCGAAGTCGTTGTTTCCGCCCACCACGAAGCTCTCGAAGGTGAAGTTCCGGCGCAGCATCCGGCCCGTGGAGGGCGGGTGGGCGTTGATGGTCGGCAGGCTGAGCTGCCGGTCCTCCTGCTCCAGGGGATCGCCGGATCGACGCTTTGGGCTGGAGATCTCCAGGGTGACGGAGACCTTCTCCCCGGAGACCGCCTCGATCTCGGAACAGATCAGGGACTGGTAGTGGTCCTGGACCCGTTTTTTGGAAAAGAAGTTGGGGCAGGTGAGCACCAGGCTTTTCCCCTGTCCGTTGCCGTACTCCAGGGGATCGATCCACATCCGGTAGCTGTGGATGGGGACCTTGGCCTTGATGGCCGATTTCGCCTTTTCCCAGATCTCTTCCATGAATGGAACCGATTTCCCCTCGCTTGGTCCGGCAACAGCGAATCCGTTCCTGGGGAAAACCCTCCCCAGGGGTCAGAATATACCGTATTTGTGAATTATCGGTTAAAAACAATCGTGATCCCACTGATCAAATCAAACGCTGGAATGGTTGTATTGCATTGGCATTTTTCAGTCAAACCTGGAAAACAGCCCTTTGGAAGTGTTTGTTAAGCGAATGTTAACAATTCTCATCTATTTGATTTAATATGGTTTTTAAAGTTATCGACCCACAAGGGGCACGAATCACAGCCATTTTTGAAGCCGGTTCTTTGTTCAAGCATTTTAGGCATATCCGAAGTTGTCATCATCTTTTGCACAATGGCCGATCTTCTAAATTCTCAACAAATCTCTTGTTATCGTCCCATTTCACCGAAGTCGGACGGCCCGTCACCCCTGCTTTGATCGGTCCGGGGGTCCCGGACGCCGGTTTTGCACATCCTTTGAACAACCCGGCGAAGACCCGGTCCGAACCCCGCCGCCCCGAAAGGCCACGCCGCCCATGAAGCCCGAAGCCATCCGCATCCGCGGCGCCCGGCAGCACAACCTCAAGAACGTCGATCTCGACCTGCCCCACAACCGGCTGATCGTGGTCACGGGCCTTTCGGGCTCCGGAAAATCGACCCTCGCCTTCGACACCCTCTACGCCGAAGGGCAGCGCCGGTACGTGGAGTCCCTGTCCACCTATGCCCGCCAGTTTCTCGAACGGCTCGACAAGCCGGACGTGGACGCCGTGGACGGACTCTCGCCGGCCATCGCCATCGAGCAGAAGAACGCCGGCCACAACCCCCGGTCCACCGTGGGGACGGTCACCGAGATCCACGACTACCTGCGCCTGCTCTTCGCCCGGACCGGCACCCCCCACTGCCACGTCTGCGGACGCCCCATCACGACCCAATCGGTGGACGCCATGGCCGACGCCGTCCTGGCATTAGGGGAGGGCCGGCGGATCCTGATCCTCTCCCCCCTGGTGACCGACCGGGCCGGGGACCACGCCAAACTGCTCAAGCGGCTTCGGAAGGAGGGGTTCGCCCGGGTCCGGGTGGACGGCCGGGTCCTTGCGCTCGAGTCGGCGGGGCGGCTCGATCCCGACCTCCCCCACACCATCGACGTGGTGGTGGACCGCCTGGTGGTCAAGGCGGGGATCCGCAACCGGCTGGCCGATTCCCTGGAACTGGCGCTGGCCCAGTCGGAGGGGCTGGTCAAGGTGCTTTGCCACGGCGAGGATCCTCCCGCCGAGCCGATGGTCTTCAGCGAACGGGCCGCCTGCACCGCCTGCGGAATCAGCTATCCGGAGTTCACTCCGGCCAGCTTCTCCTTCAACTCCCCCCAGGGGGCGTGTCCCGGATGCGACGGCCTCGGCTCCACCACCGCCTTCGATCCGGACCTCATCGTCCCCAATCCCGGCCTCTCCCTCCGGGAGGGGGCGGTGGCCCCGTGGGCCGACCGGGATTCGGTCCACTTCGCCGCCTTTCTGGAGGCGCTGACCGGCCACTACGGCGCCGACATCCACACCCCCTACGAGCGCCTTCCCGACCGGTTCAAAACCGTCCTGATGGAGGGCTCCGGCGATGAGGAGATCACCCACCCCGTGGAGCGGAACGGACGCCGGACCACCTGGCGGGGCCCCTTCGAGGGCGTCATCCCCGGCCTGGCCCGACGCCGCCGGGAGGCGGAGACCCCGGGGGAGCGGGAGGAGGTCGCCCGGTACCTCGCCTTCACCCCCTGTCCCCGGTGCCGCGGCGCAAGGCTCAACCGGGCCTCCCGGTCCGTCACCGTGGGCGGGGAGACCATCGACCGGATCTCCGCCCGGTCCATCCAGAGTGCCCGGAGCTTCTTCGAGGGCCTCTCGTCCACCCTGACGGGCAGGGCGGCGGCCGTCGCCGGACCGGTCCTCAAGGAGATCCTCGACCGGATCGGTTTTCTGTCGGATGTGGGTCTGGGGTATCTGACCCTGGACCGGCAGGCCCAGACCCTCTCCGGGGGGGAGAGCCAGCGGATCCGGCTGGCCACCCAGATCGGCTCCAAGCTGACCGGGGTGCTCTACGTGCTGGACGAGCCCTCCATCGGGCTCCACCACCGGGACAACGCCCGCCTGCTGGAGACCCTGTTCCGGATGCGGGACCTGGGCAACACGGTCCTGGTGGTGGAACACGACGAGGAGACCATCCGGTCGGCCGATCACGTGGTGGACATGGGGCCCGGGGCCGGAATGGAGGGGGGCGAAGTGGTCTTCTCGGGCACGCCCGCGGAGATGTCGGCGGATCCCGCCTCCCTCACCGGCCGATATCTGTCGGGCCGGATGGAGATCGAAGTCCCCGGCCGCCGCCGGAAGGGGAGCGGGAAATTCATCACCATCCAGGGGGCCGCGGAGAACAACCTCAAGGGGATCGACGTCGCCTTCCCCCTGGGGTGTCTCATCTGCGTCACCGGGGTTTCGGGCTCGGGAAAATCATCTTTGGTGATCGAGACCCTCTACCGGGCCCTGTTCCGGCGGATCCACCGGAGCCGAACCCCGGCCGGGGCCCACCGGGCGATATTGGGCCTCTCCCACATCGACAAGGTGGTCAACATCGACCAGTCGCCCATCGGCCGGACCCCCCGGTCCAACCCCGGCACCTACACCGGGGTCTTCACCCCTGTCCGGGACCTCTTCGCCCGGACCCGGGAGGCCCGGGCCCGGGGGTACCGACCGGGGCGGTTCAGCTTCAACGTCAAGGGGGGGCGCTGCGAGGCGTGCGGCGGGGACGGGGTGATCCGCATCGAGATGCACTTTCTGCCGGACGTCTACGTCACCTGCGACGTCTGCCGGGGGCGGCGGTACAATCGGGAGACCCTGGAGATCCGGTACAAGGGGGCGACCATCGCCGAGGTGCTCGACATGACCGTGGCCCGGGGTCTCTCTTTCTTCGAGCGGATCGGCGCCATCCGGACCAAGCTCTCCACCCTGGTCGACGTGGGCCTCGGCTATGTCCGCCTGGGGCAGCCGGCCACCACCCTGTCCGGTGGGGAAGCCCAGCGGATGAAGCTCGCCCGGGAGTTAAGCAAGAAGGGCACCGGCGGGACCGTCTACATCCTGGACGAACCGACCACCGGCCTGCACATGGACGACATCCGGCGCCTCCTGGAGGTCTTGAACCGGCTGGTGGACCTGGGGAACACCGTTGTGGTGATCGAACACAACATGGACGTGATCAAGTCGGCGGACCACCTCATCGACCTCGGTCCAGAGGGGGGGGAGGAAGGGGGCGGGATCGTGGCCGAGGGGCCCCCGGAGGCGGTGGCCCGGGTGGACGCCTCCCATACGGGCCGGTATCTGCAAAAATACCTCGGGTAGAAGGCCGATGGCGTCCGCGGCGGGGTTGCCGGGGCCTCGACGGGGAAAAGGGATCCCGGAAATAAAAGCGGGGGGTCGGCCCGACCGACGGGCCGCCCCCCCGCTTTTTATTGGATCCGTCTACGTGGACCGGCGTTGAAGGCCTAGTGGCCGCCGGCGAACAGGCCCGCGATGGCGGCGGCCTGCGGGTGCGCATAGATGAGGATCAGCGCGATAACCAGAGCGTAGATACACAGCGACTCGATCATGGCCAGACCGATCAGCATGGTCACCGTGACCTTACCGGAGGATTCGGGATTCCGTGCGATCCCCTCCACGGCGCTCCTGAGACCGATACCCTGGGCGATGCCGCAGCCGAAGGCGGCGATCGCGATTCCGAAACCGGCGGCCGTCACACTAGCGATGAAGAACTGTAATGCTTGTGCTTCCATACTCTACCTTACCTCCTTTAAAAAGTGATTAGATATGAAGGCCTCTTCCATTATCCCATTAACAGCGAAGCCTCGTGAAACCGAACGCTCAAAACGGATCACCGATGTCGCCCCGATCAGTGCGCATGCTCCAGTGAACCCGTGAAGTACATGATGGAGAGGAGAAAGAAGACGAACGCCTGCACCAGCGCCACGAAGATGCCCAGCGCCATGATGGGCAGCGGCGCGAAGAACGCCCCGGCCAGTAAGAAGAGGATGCCCAGCACCAGCTCATGGCCCATCATGTTCCCGAAAAGCCGGAAGGAGAGGGAGAGGATCCGGGCCAGGTGGCCGATCACCTCGATGGGGAAGATGATGGGGACCATCCACCAGACCGGCCCGAGAAAGTGTTTGATGTAGGCCGGGCCGTGGTACATGACGCCCAGGATATGGGTGAAGACCACCACCACCAGGGCGCAGGAGAGGGTGGTATTCAGGCTGGCGGTCGGCGGAAAGAAGCCGGGGATCAATCCCACCAGGTTGGAGATGAAGATGTAGATGAAGACGGTGGCGGCCAGGGGGAAGAGCCACCGCCCCTCCTCCCCGGTCACGTCGACCATGAACTCCTCGATGCCGCTGATGAGGACCTCGAAAAAGTTCTGCAGGCCCGAGGGGATCATGGATAGACTCCGGGTCGCGAGGAATCCGACGATGATGAGGAAGGCCATCACCACCCACGAGTAGATCACGTGGGGGTAGGTATGGGCGAAGTGTCCCAGACCCAGAAACTCGAACACCTTGACGAAAAAGAGATAGGGATGTTCCACCTTAGACTGCCTCCTTGAAAATTAGGTTTTTGATCTCCAGCAGGGTCGCGAGCATGATGCTGGCGACCACGACCGACAGCCCGACGAAGAGCCCCAGAGGGTTCACGACGTGCTGAGATATCAGGACGAATATGATGAATCCGCTGACCATGAAGCGGAGGTAGTACTTGGCCAATACCACGTGGTGGGAGGCGAGATAGGGGGGGGTGAGGGCCTTTTTGAGGGTCCGGGAGAGGAGGTGGAAGTTGACGGTGACGATGAGGCCGCCGAAGAAGATCCCCCGGGTGACCGCCGGCGGGGCCAGCAGGATCCCGGCCATGCACGCCAGGCAGAGTATCACCCAGTTGGTGCGGGTCACGAATGTCAGCAGCCGCTGTTGAATCTTCACCCCGGTCAATCCCCTTCCCTTTCCTCAAAGATTCCTGCTTTTCCGGATGGCCAGGCCGATGTTCCGGTACCCCGCGACGATGCCCAGGACCAGGCAGATCAGGGTCAGCCACGGCGTGGTGTGGAACACCTTCCGATCGAGGTAGACCCCGACGGCCAGACCGATGAAGACGGAGAGCGACACCGACAGCCCGATGCTCGCGAAGTAGGCCAGTTCCCGGAATTGCCGCCGGGTTTCCCGCTTCATGGAACCACCGGCCTCCGGCTACCGGAGAGGGCCGCCTCCGCCCCTTTCGAAGTTTGAGCCTTTACCATGGGATACCCGGTAAGTCAATGTTAAATTGAGATGAATCCATTCAGAAACCGAGGCGGCCGGCGTCGAAGACCGGGCCGTCCCGGCAGACATGCCCGTAGCCGTCCGGCTTCCCCTCCATCTCCACCGCGCACCCCAGGCAGGCCCCGAGGCCGCAGGCCATGATGGTCTCCACGGAGACCTGGCACGGGACCCCGCGGGCACCGGCGAGATCGGCCACCGCCCGGAGCATGGGTACGGGGCCGCAGGCGCAGATCAGGTCCGGCGGATCGGTCGCGACCCGCTCGGCCAGCGGGCGGGTGACCAGCCCCCGCTGTCCCGCACCGCCGTCCTCGGTGGCCACATGGACCCGGAAGCCGAGCCCGGCGAAGATCTCCCGGCAGAGGATGTCATCGGCCGACCGTCCCCCGAGGAAGACCTCGGCGCCCTCTTTGGACCGGCCTTCCTCGGCCAGACAGTGCGCCAGAAACACCAGGGGGGCCACCCCGATCCCGCCGCCGGCCAGGAAGATCCGGTCCGCCCCCGCCGGGATCCGAAACCCCTTGCCCAGAGGCCCCACCATATCCACGGACCCGCCGGCGACGGCCGCCGAAAGCCGGCGGGTGAAGGGTCCCACGACCTTGAAGAGCAGCTCGATCCCCGCCAAGCCCCCGTCCTCCCCCCGGATGGGCCGGTGGATGGAGAAGGGCCTCCGGAGGAACGGCCCCATGCCGTCGGGGAACCGGAGGGTGACGAACTGGCCGGGCTCCGCCCCTCCGTAGCCGGGTCCGCAGGCGAGCCCCATCCGGTGGTAGCCGCCCCCCAGGGATCGGTTCCCGATGATCCGGGCCTCCTCCTGGCTCGTCACGGATTCCCCCCTTTTTCGGTTCGTACCGTCTGCTCCGTCCGCATTGGATGGGCCGATCCCTTCCTTTCCGAAGACCCGCGAGGAACGATACGCCCCCGCGGGTCCGCCCCGGTTCAAAAGGAACCACCGTACCACATGGCGCGGGATCGGTGAACCGAAAACTTGATCAATGGTGGCGCATGCCTTATCCTACATGGATGAAATCGATAAAAAATCCCTTCCTTGCGGCCGCGGCCATGGGGTTCGCCCCGCTTCTTCTATGGATCTTCGCCCTGGCGGCCTGGGCCGATGAGTCCCCGCCCTTCGTCCCCGGAGAGGTCCTCAAGTTCGACCTCAAATGGGAGTTCATCAAGGCGGGCGAAGCGACCCTGGCGGTCCGGCCGGCGACCCGTGTGGACGGCACGGAGGCGCTCCATTTCGTCATGAAGGCCAAAAGCCTGCCCTATTTGGATCTGTTCTATAAGGTTCGGGACCGGATCGACGCCTATACGGACACCGCGGTTACCCGGTCCCTCCTGTACGAAAAGAAGCAGCGGGAGGGCAAGACCCATCGGGAGATCGTGGTGACGTTCGATTGGGAAAAGAACCAGGCGCTCTACACCAACTTCGGCAAGCCCAAGGCGCCCATCTCCCTGATGGAAGGAACGTTCGACCCGCTGTCCGCCTTCTTCTTCGTTCGGACCATCCCCCCCGCCGTGGACCTGACCGTGGAGCGGCCGGTGACCGACGGCAAGAAGAACGTCATCGGCAGGGCCCACTACGTGAAACGGGAGACCATCGAAGTGGACGGCCGTTCCTACGACACCTTCCTGATCGAACCGGACATCGAACACGTGGGCGGGGTCTTCGAAAAGAGCGAGGACGCCAAGATCCAGGTGTGGATCACCGCCGACCACCGGCGGATCCCCGTCCGGATCAAGAGCAAGGTGATCGTGGGCAGCTTTATCGGCGAGCTGGTCTCCGCGGAAGGGACCGCGGAGGCTCCGGAAGCGTCCTCCCCGGCGGATTAAAGCTCGAAGCTCGCGGACGTTTCCCGGCCACGTGTAGCGGATCATCCGGTCCATGGCCTCCGGGGTGATCCCCGGATTGGGCCGGCCGATCTTTGCGGTGTGGGTCCACCCGGCCTAAATCTTCGAGCCCGGCTACCCGCTCATGGCCTCCAACACCCTTTTTATGGCCGCCATGTCGAGATCGGCCAGTCCCTGATCCACCCCCGCCTCGAAGAGGGCGGCCAGGTTCCGGGCCGCCGGGACCGCCGCCTTCCCCTCCTCGGCCGTCCGGAGCACGAACCGCAGGTCCTTGAGCATGTGCTTCAGGGGGAACTCCACGGGGTACTCCCCCGACTTGATCATCTCCGCCTTGAGGCCGTAGAAGGCCGACCCCAGGGGACCGGCCAGGAGGGTGTCGAGGATGAAGTCGGCGGAGAGGCCGCACCGCCGCCCGAAGTGGACCGTCTCGCAGATCCCCTCCATCATGATGGCCAGCAGCAGGTTGACCGTCATCTTCATGCCGGTTCCCATCCCGATCGCTCCGCAGTGGACCACCTTTTTGCCCATGCACGACAGCAGGGGCTCCAGCGCGCTCACCCGCTCCGGAGAGCCGCCGGCCAGGATCACCAGCCGCCCCTCCGCCGCGGGCTTCCGGGATCCGGCCACCGGGGCCTCCACAAAATCGATCCCGGCGGTCCGGAGCCGCTCATCGAGCTGCCGGGAATAAGCCGGGGGAACGGTGCTCATGTTGATCACCGTCCGGGGTCGCTCCGCCGCCGCCGCAACCCCCTGATCGCCGTCCACCACAGTGTCGACCGCCTCCGGTCCGGTCACCATGAGGATCACCGCCGAAGCCCCCGACGCCGCCTCGGACGGGGTCCGGGCCACCGTCGCCCCGGCCTCCGCCAGGGGGGCGGTTTTCGATGCGGTCCGATTGTAAACCGCAAGCTCATAGCCCGCCTTTCGTACGTTTTCGGCCATGGGCGCGCCCATGAGCCCCGTTCCGATGAAACCGATCTTTTCCGCCATGGATAGAGAGGATTCCCTTTCCGGGGCTAGTAGCCCCTTGCGTGGTTATCCGATGACCGCCCGCACCGTCCCCATGGACGGGATGTTCCGGGCGACGATCTTGATGGCCGCCAGAATGGGGACCGCGATCAGCATCCCCCCGATTCCCCAGACCCACCCCCAGAAGAGCAGGGAGACGATCACGGCAATGGGATTGAGGCTGAGCCGCCGTCCCACGATCAACGGGGTGAGAAACTGCCCCTCCAATGCCGTGAACCCGGCGAAGAGCAAAGGGGGCACCACGATCTGCTGCCAAGTGTCGAAGCTGAGCAGGGAGACGGCGGCGATGATCACGATGGTCACCGCCCCGCCCAGATAGGGCACGAAGTTGAGGAGGGTGGCCACCACCCCCCAAAGGACCGGACTCGGCATGCCGAGCAGCCACATGGCGAGCCCGGTGGCGACCCCGAGGGATCCGTTGATGAGGGTGACGGTGAACAGGTAGCGGGCCACATCCTTCTGCACCTGAACCATTATCTTGGCCCACATCTTGCCGACACCGCCCTCCTCCATCTCTCCGGCCAGCCGTTTCAGTGTGGGCCGACCCCGGGAAAGGAGGAAATAGACCAGGACGAGGGTGATGGCCAGCATGGTCGCCAGGGACTGGGTCCGGGTCAGAAGCTCGTCCGCCAGGGTGGGGCCTTCCACCACCACCTTTCCCGGCTCCTTGGCGTCGCCGTCCCCGTCCTCCAGCTTGGCGATCTTTTCAAGTTCCTTGGTGGTCTCCTTGGCCTCTTCCAGGGACTGTTTCAGGGTCCGGAGCTTGTAGTCGAGCTGTTGGGCCAGATACGGCCGGCGCTGGAACCAGGCCGAGGCCGGCCCCGCGATATGGTAGGTCAGCAGGCCGAGCGCCGAACAGAGAAGCAGCAGGACGATGATGGCGCCGATGGCGTCCGGAATCCGGATCCGGTTGAGCATGCTGACCAGCGGCTGCAGCAAGGAGGCGAAAAGGAGCGCCAGGATGATGGGCAGCAGCAGCCCCCGGGCGAAATAGATGGTGTAGAGGATCCCCAGGGCCAGCAGCCCGGCCACCATCCGCCGCTCCACGGTGTTGTTCCGGAGAAGCCTCGCCAGGGTTCCCACCACCGGATGGGAGCGCTCGTCTCCGGTCTCTTTGTCTCGGTCCCCCCTGGAACCGTTGTTCTCTTCCGTTCCGTTCAACGATCTCCAAAGCCTCCGTGTCTTACGCCGTGCGTTTCGCCCGACCCGTCCCAGGCGCCGCGAACAATATACCCCAGGTGGGGGAATCAATGGTATGGGGTGATCTCCGTATTTTTCGCCCCCCCGCCATTTCCATCGGTGGACACCCCCCGCCATCTTGATATTTTCCGCCTTACAATTTTCATCCGGTTCTGGTAGAAAATGGGTATGGACGTCCGACCCCGACCGACCGGCGGGTCGAGCGCCCCAACGGAGCGAAGGAGGCCGAGGGCGACCGTGAAACCCCGTGGCACATCGGAACCCATCCAAGAAGAACCCATCCAATCGGATCCCAGCCGGGAGAAACAGGCGCCCGGATTTTTCGGGTGGGCCTTGTCCGGTCTCCTGCGATGGGCCTTCTGGACCACCGCCCTGCTGTTCCTGCCGGCCGTGCTGCTGGCCGGGGGGATCTATCTCCACGTCAGCGTGGACCTTCCCCGGATCGAAAGCCTGAACGATTATCGCCCCCCGGCGGTGACCACCGTCCATGCCGACGACGGCCGGAAGATCGCCGAGTTCTACCGGGAGCGGCGGATCGTCATCTCTTTGGATCGAATGCCCCAGATGCTCATCAACGCCTTCGTGGCGGCGGAGGACTCCCGGTTCTTCGAACACGAGGGGGTGGACCTCTTCAGCGTGGCCCGGGCCTTTCTGAAGAACCTGGAGGCCGGAGAGGTGGTCCAGGGGGGGAGCACCATCACCCAGCAGGTGACCCGTTCCTTCTTCCTGAGCCCGGAACGGAGTTACCGGCGAAAGATCCGGGAGGCGATCCTCTCCCACCGGATCGAAAAGGCGCTCTCCAAGTACGACATCCTCCATATCTACCTCAACCAGATCTATCTGGGCAACGGCGCATACGGGGTGGAGGCGGCGGCCGAGAACTACTTCGGCAAGCCGACCCGGAAACTCAACCTGGCCGAGTGCGCCACCCTGGCCGGCCTGCCCCCGGCCCCCAGCCGGTACTCCCCCATCGAGGATCCGAAGATGGCCCGGATGCGCCGGCTCTATGTGCTCAACCGGATGATGGCCGAAGGGTACATCGATCCCATCCAGGCGACCCGGGCCTACAACCGGAAACTCGATCTGGTTCCCCGGACCAACTTCTTCAAGGAGAACGCGCCCTACTTCACCGAACACGTCCGGCGGTACGTAGTGGATCGCTACGGTGCGGAGGTCCTCTACCGTGGGGGGCTGACCATCCGCACCACGGTGAACCTGGAGATGCAGGCGGCGGCCCGTCGGGAAGTGGAGAAAGGGCTCCTTGCCCTGGAAGGGCGTCAGGGGCGGTCGTCTCCCCCCGTGGAGGGGGCACTGCTCTGCGTGGCCACCGGAACCGGCCACGTGAAGGCGATGATCGGCGGGCGGGACTTCGATAGAAGCCAGTTCAACCGGGCCACCCAGGCCCTGCGGCAGCCGGGCTCCGCCTTCAAGCCGATCATCTACGCGGCGGCCCTGGACAAGGGGTATACCCCGCTGACCCTCCTCGAGGACACCCCCCTGATCTTCCGGGATCCCACCGGACGCATCTCCTGGGAGCCGGAAAACTACGACCAGCGTTTCCACGGCCCCGTCCGCCTGCGCAAGGCCCTGGCCAAATCCCGGAACATCCCGGTGGTCCGGGTCCTGCGGGACATCGGCGTCGACTACGCCGGCGACTATGCCCGGCGCCTGGGGATCACCACCCGTCTGGGGAAGAACCTCTCCCTGGCCCTGGGAACCACGGGCCTGTCGCTGCTGGAGATGGTCACCGCCTTTTCGGTCTTCGCCAACGGCGGGCGTCTGATCCATCCGGTCTTCATCACGGAGATCCTCGACCGGGACGGCCGTCCCCTGGAGGGGCTGCCGGTGGAGCCCGTCCAGGCCATCTCCGAGGAGAGCGCCTACCTGATGACGAGCCTGCTGTCGAGCGTGGTCACAAACGGCACCGGGTGGCGGGCCCGGACCCTCGGCCGTCCGGTGGCCGGAAAGACCGGCACCACAAACGACTTCCGGGACGCCTGGTTTCTGGGATACACCCCCGACTACGTGGCCGGCACCTGGGTGGGCCATGACCAGGAGCGGCCCCTGGGCGACCAGGAGACCGGCTCCAGGGCCGCCTCGCCCATCTGGGTGGGATTCATGGAGCGGATCCTGGCCGACCTCCCCGTGCAAGAGTTCGAGCCCCCGGACGGGATCATCTTCAAGCCGGTGGACCGGGGCTCCGGGCTGCTGGCCCGGGAGGATGATCCGAACGCGGTGATCGAGTGCTTCCGGGCCGGCACCGAGCCCACCCGCCACACCCCCGACCCCGACTTCAGCGTGGTGGCCGGGAAGTATCCCGGACCCGAGGAGATCATCACCGACCCGGTGGACTTCTTCAAGTCGGGGATCTGACCCGCCATAGTCCCCCTGTCTTCGTAAAATACGGTCTTCACCCCATTTTCTTTTTTCAGTGTTCTCCTATCCTTGGGGAATACTCATCCGACTCGAGGGGCGGGGGTCCGATCCCTTCCGGCATCCGTATCCGCCGGGGGAGGCCGACCCCGTTCCGATATCCAACAACCATGGACAGGAGGACCCCCAATGGCAAAGATTGCAGCGATACTGACCGACATGTTCGAGGATGTGGAGTACACCGAACCCGCCCAGGCGTTCCAGGACAAAGGGCATTTGGTGGTGACGGTGGGGCTGGAGAAGGGACAGATGGTCAAGGGCAAGAAGAAGAACACCCCGGTCACCATCGACGAGGCGGTGGGCGATGTCTCCCACGAGGATTTCGACGCCCTGCTCATTCCCGGGGGTTACAGCCCGGACAAGCTCCGGGTGGACCAACGGGCGGTGGCCTTTGTTCGGAAGTTCGTTGAAAGCGGCAAGCCGATCTTCTCCATCTGCCATGCCCCGCAGATCCTGATCACCGCCCGGGTGCTGGAGGGGCGGAAGATCACCGGTTACACGTCGATCGTCCAGGACATCAAGAACGCCGGCGCCTCGTTCGTGGACGCCGAGGTGGTGGAGGACGGCAACCTCATCAGCAGCCGGAACCCCAACGACATCCCCGCCTTCATCGAGGCGTGCCTCGCGAAGCTGGGGTGATGCCCCCCGCCGCCGGAAACGGAGCCCGCCGGGCAACGGAAACCGCCAAGCACCGAAAAGGAGGACGCAAATGGAATTTGTAACCGTTCCGGGAACCGATCTCACCCTCTCCCGCATCGCCCTGGGCACCTGGGCCATCGGCGGCTGGATGTGGGGCGGCACCGATGAGGCCGAATCGATCCGGACCATCCATGCCGCATTGGACCAGGGGATCAATACCATCGACACGGCGCCGGTCTACGGCTTCGGCCGCTCCGAGGAGATCGTCGGCAAGGCGGTCAAGGAGTACGGAAGACGGGACCGGCTGCACCTCTCCACCAAGGTGGCCCTGGAGTGGCGGGACGGCAGCGTCCATCGGAACTCCACCCGGGATCGGATCTTCAAAGAGGTGGAGGATTCCCTCAACCGCCTGGGGACCGATTATATCGATATCTACTACGTCCACTGGCCCGACCCGCTGGTCCCGTTCGAAGAGACCGGCGCGGCCATGAAGGCGCTTTTGGACAAGGGGATCATCCGGGCCGTGGGCGTGAGCAACTACAGCCCCGAGCAGATGGAGGCCTTCCGAGGCGCCGGCCCCATCCACTTCTGCCAGCCCCCCTACAATCTCTTCGAGCGGGGCATCGAGTCGGACGTCAAACCCTACTGCAACAAGAACAACATCCTGTTGATGACCTACGGGGCCCTCTGCAGGGGCCTTCTCTCCGGGAAGATGTCCGCCGACCGGGAGTTTACCGGAGACGACCTCCGGCGGTACGATCCCAAGTTTCAGGGGGAGCGTTTCGGCCAGTACCTGTCGGCCGCGGAGAGGCTGGAACGGCTGAGCCAGGAGGCATACGGCAAGAGCCTGCTGGCGTTCGCCGTCCGCTGGATCCTCGACCAGGGGGTGGAGATCGCGTTGTGGGGCGGCCGGCGTCCCGACCAGATGGACCCCGTGGGGGAGGTCACCGGCTGGGCCGTGGACGAAGGGACCAAAGACCGCGTCGACGCCATCCTCAAGGAGACCGTCAAGGATCCGGTGGGGCCGGAATTCATGGCCCCGCCCTCCCGGAAGGAGAAGTAACCGGGACCCGGCGGCGTCCCGATATCGATCTTCAGACGCGGACGGGCACCCCCAACGGGCGCCCGTCCGACTTTCCCTGAGTTGTCCCGCCGGT
Source organism: uncultured Desulfobacteraceae bacterium (assembly GCA_964431545.1). Classification (GTDB taxonomy): domain Bacteria; phylum Desulfobacterota; class Desulfobacteria; order Desulfobacterales; family JAABSP01; genus CAYSLC01. The sequence continues at coordinate 15,426 of CAYSLC010000122.1, forward strand.
CCGTTACCGGTTGATGCGCATGGGCCGGTCGGTGTCGTGGACCGCGGTGTCCTTCAACGTGCTCTCGGGATCCCGGCAGGTGGAAAACCCGATAAGGGCGTAAAGCGGACACCAGGCGATGACCGCCGTGAGGATGGGGATGAATCCCACCAAGCCCCACCAGCTGCCGAAAAAGAGGCCGAGGCCGAGGATGATGAGCCCCGCGAAGACGCGGATCACCCGTTCAATCTTGCCGACATTGCATTTCAACATCCCGTCCCCCTTTCTCAAGAGCCCTCTTCGGTGCTCCGGATGGAGAGGACCGGGCAATGGGCGTTGCGCACCACCTTTTCCGTGACCGATCCCAGCAGGAACCGCTGCCAGCCGCGGTGCCCGTGGGTGGAGATGACGATGACGTCCACCCCCTCCGACTCTGCGGTCCGGACGATCTCGTCGCTGGGGTATCCCACCACCACCAGGGTGGTGACCGACGCCGCATCCCCGAAGCTCTCCCCGGCCAGTTTATCGATGTTCTCCTCCGCGCCGTCCACGAACTCCCTCTGGTAGGCCGGCACATCGAAGGTGACCGGCGGGGTGTGGCTGGGGGCTCCCAACACCGGCACCGGAGCCACCACGTGGAGGAGGATCACCTGGGCGCCGGTCTGGGCGGCCAGCTCCCGCGCGGCCTCCACGCCCGCCCTGGACGCCGGGCTGAAATCGGTGGTACACAGAATTTTTCGAACCGGAAACATGTCTCCTCCTTCCTCGTTTGAACGCTTCGTATCGACCCTTACCCCACTCAGATTACCGGAAGGGGGGGCGATGGTAAATGGGGTCAATCCTTTATTCCCGGCCCCGGGGTGGTGTAGTCGCCGGTGGAACAATGCTTTTTCCTTGAATTCGATCCGTCGTTGCAGTACGGTTTTTGCTTTATTCAAAGGATTGCAATCGAGAAGAAGCCCACAAGGAGAAGGTCAATGGATGAAGAGAAACAGGCGGAGATCCGAAAGATCATCGGCAACATGGAGCGCCTCATCGACAGCGGTCAGGGGTTGGCCCGGGACGCCATGGACCGGGAGCCGAGCCAGCGCTCCCAGAACAACAACTGGCGCTATGTCCGCCAGGAACTGATGGACCTGAAGAAGCTGCTGGAGGTCGACTGAAACGACCTCCGCCTCCGCTCCGTCGGCCCCCCGCCGCCTATACGGCTCCGTAGTCGAAATAGCGGGCGCTCAAAGTCTCCAGGCAGACCGACTTCACCTGCCGGGAGGCCAGGGCCCGTTTGAGCGGCGGCAGCCGCAACAGGGCCCCCAGGGCCGCCGCCAGGGCCCGGTGGCTCCAGAGAACCTGCTTGTCGAAGATCAGGTTGCCGAGGGTCCCCCGCTCCACGGCCATGAGCAGGGTCCGGTGGGCGGTGTTGAGGGGCGTCAGGAGCCGCTCCCCGCGCTCGACCATGGTGACGGCCGAGGCCGGGCAGGCGTCGACGCAGATCCCGCACCCCAGGCAGATCTCCCCGGCGACCCAAGCCCGTTCCCGCGCCCCATCCGACGGTCCCTCGGATGGGGCCATGGAGAGGGCCCCCACCGGGCAGACCGGAACGCACCTGCCGCACCCCTTGCAGCGGCCGGGGTCGATCCGGGGGAGAAACGCGGTGGTGTGGACCGGGTGGTGGACGGCGAACCTCCGGGCCGCGATCATCGCCTCGCAGCAGCACCCGCAGCAGTTGCAGATGAAGTTGA
>CAYSLC010000123.1:0-16988 GCA_964431545.1 uncultured Desulfobacteraceae bacterium
GGTCGAAGCGATAGAAGGGTCGGAGGGGGGAATGAGACCGGCCTTTGAAGGAGCGGGTGGGCGGGAAAGCCCCCCCGCCCCGGCGCCGTTCAATATTTTTCGTAACCGTCGATCCCTTCCCTCTCCCCCTCCTTCCCAGGATCGGCCTCGCCCCCCATGTCGATGGCCGCCCCCTTGTGGTTCTCCTCCTTGCCGCGGTCGTCCGTCCGCCATTGTTTCACGGGGCGGGCCTGGGCGCGCCATGCGTGTTCGTACGCCCCGGGCAGGGGCCGGGGCGATCGTTTGGTCTTCCCGGTCCCCCCGCCGGCGCCGGAGATCCGCCGCCCCATCCCCACTTCCCCGCCGATCTTGAAGAACTCCATGGTGGACTGGAGCTGCTCCGCCTGGCCGGAGAGTTCCTCGGCCGTGGAGGCCATCTCCTCGGTGGCCGAGGCGTTCTGCTGGATCACGTTGTCGAGCTGCTGGATGGCCATGTTGATCTGCTCGGCCCCGGTGTTCTGTTCCTTGCTGGCCGCGCTGATCTCCTGGACCAGCTCCGCCGTCTTCTGGATGTCGGGCACGATCCGGGTGAGCATATCGCCCGCCCGCTCGGCCACGTCGACGCTGGTCACCGACAGCTTGCTGATCTCCGCCGCCGCCTTCTGGCTTCTCTCGGCCAGCTTCCGCACCTCCGAGGCGACCACCGCGAACCCCTTGCCGTGATCCCCGGCCCGGGCCGCCTCGATGGCGGCGTTGAGCGCCAGAAGATCGGTCTGGCGGGCGATCTCCTCGATGATGGTGATCTTCTCGGCGATCTCCTTCATGGCCGAGACCGTCTCCGAGACCGCATCCCCGCCCTGGCGGGCGTCCTCGGCCGACTTGAGGGCGATCTTCTCCGTCTCCATGGCGTTGTCGGCGTTCTGGCCGATGTTGGAGAGCATCTGGTCCATGGACGACGACGCCTCCTCGGCCGATGCCGCCTGCTGGGAGGCCCCCTGGGACATCTCCTGGGCCGTGGAACTCAGCTCCTCGCTCCCGGACGAGACGTTCTCCGCGGCCCCCTTCACCTCGGCCACGATCTCCCGGAGACGGGCGATCATTCCCCGCAGGGCGTCGGCCAGCACGCCGATCTCGTCCTTCTGGTCCACGTCGATGGTGGCGGTCAGATCCCCGCCGGAGACCGCCTTGGCGAAGTCGACCCCCTTGACCAGGGGACCCACGATGGCCCGGGTGATCACCAGGGAGATGATGATCCCGAAGATCAGGGCCACGGCCAGCCCCCCCACCATGGTCCGGGAGGAGGAGGCCAGAAGCCGGTCCGCCTCGGCGACGATGGCCTCGGTCTCGTTGATCCCCTTTTCCGCCGACTCCCTGGCCTCGGCAAGCACCACCAGGGCGTTGTCCACCCGTTTTCGGTTGAGGGCCTCCCGGTTCTTGAAATCGTTCAGGACCCCCTCCATGGCATCCCGGTAATCGGATGCGGCGGCGGCGATCTCATCGATGGCCCTCAGGTTTTTCCCCTGGTTGGATCTCGACTTGAGCCAGGAGAGGTTCTCCTCGATGTCCGCGAACTTCCGCATCGCCCGCTGCATGATCTCCGGCTGCCGGGTGGCCTGGGTCTTGAAGTTGGCCACGCGGATCTCGTTGCCCAGATCGATGACATTGTTGATCCGGGTGATCTTCTCCAGCCGGTCCGAGAGCGCCTCCCGAAGAGCCCCCGATTCGATCTGCTCTTTCATCCTCAGGTTCATGTTGTCCAGGTAGAGACCACAGTTTTTCATGAAGGCATCGGCCGCCTCGTCCATCTCCCCCCGGAGGCTGATCAGGGTTTCGTTGAGCGAGACGGTCTCCTGGGCGAGCCGTTCGTAGTCGGCGACATGGGTCAGCAGGTTGCTCACCGCCTCTTTGAGCCTCACCAGATGGGGGGACCGGGAAGCCAGTTCCTGGGCATCCAGCAGGTATTCCTGGGTCAGATCGAGGTACCGCAGCCCCTCCTCCAGATAGGACCGGTCCAGACTGAAGGCGTATCCCCGCATGGCGAACATGGTCCGCAGGGCGTGGCGTTCGATCTTGTTGGCCACCTCGACTTCGGGGACATACTCCGCGGAGAGGACCTGGGCCTCCCGGGCCACCCGGCTCATGTTCAAGACCGCCAACCCGCCGACACCGCACGCGATGAGGATCAGAATAGCGAAACCAAGACCGATCTTCCAGCTCAACTTGAGATTCTTCATGCCTTTTTGCTCCTTTCCGTGGGCAACGATTGTTTCGGCCCCCAACAGGTCATCGGGTCCGTCCACCTTCCAATGGTCTTTGAACAAAGCTCAGCCGGCAATATAGATATTTCTCATTATTTTTTCAATGGGGGGTCTGCTTCGGAGAAAGAGGGACCCAGTTCACCTCCCGGTCGAAACCGTTCCGAAGGGACGACATCGCCACAAGCCCCCGGTTATCGGGGGAGCGGGCTAATACTTTTCAAAATCGTCGTCGCTCGCCTCCCATCTCTCCCCGTGCCCCCCCATGTCGATATGGGCTCCGGGCGGTTTCTCTTTTTCCGGCCCGGGCGCCGGCTCCCTGCCGCCCGCCTTCCTCCGGCCGCCCTCCGGAAGGTGGGCGATTTGGCTCCGCCGCCCTTTGGGCTGTCTGATCGAAAACTCTTGCCGGCTTCTGTGGTGGGCGATCTCCCGCCGGGTTTCGAACGCGTCGCCGATCTTGAAGAATTCCATGGTGGACTGGAGCTGCTCCGCCTGGCCGGAGAGTTCCTCGGCCGTGGAGGCCATCTCCTCGGTGGCCGAGGCGTTCTGCTGGATCACGTTGTCGAGCTGCTGGATGGCCATGTTGATCTGCTCGGCCCCGGTGTTCTGTTCCTTGCTGGCCGCGCTGATCTCCTGGACCAGCTCCGCCGTCTTCTGGATGTCGGGCACGATCCGGGTGAGCATATCGCCCGCCCGCTCGGCCACGTCGACGCTGGTCACCGACAGCTTGCTGATCTCCGCCGCCGCCTTCTGGCTTCTCTCGGCCAGCTTCCGCACCTCCGAGGCGACCACCGCGAACCCCTTGCCGTGATCCCCGGCCCGGGCCGCCTCGATGGCGGCGTTGAGCGCCAGAAGATCGGTCTGGCGGGCGATCTCCTCGATGATGGTGATCTTCTCGGCGATCTCCTTCATGGCCGAGACCGTCTCCGAGACCGCATCCCCGCCCTGGCGGGCGTCCTCGGCCGACTTGAGGGCGATCTTCTCCGTCTCCATGGCGTTGTCGGCGTTCTGGCCGATGTTGGAGAGCATCTGGTCCATGGACGACGACGCCTCCTCGGCCGATGCCGCCTGCTGGGAGGCCCCCTGGGACATCTCCTGGGCCGTGGAACTCAGCTCCTCGCTCCCGGACGAGACGTTCTCCGCGGCCCCCTTCACCTCGGCCACGATCTCCCGGAGACGGGCGATCATTCCCCGCAGGGCGTCGGCCAGCACGCCGATCTCATCCTTCTGGTTCACGTCGATGGTGGCGGTGAGGTCCCCCCCGGAGACCGCCTTGGCAAAGTCGACCCCCTTGACCAGGGGCCCCACGATGATCCGGGTGATGAACATGGAGATGAACACCCCCAAGGCCACGGCCAGAATCAGACCGCCGATCATCATCCGGGAGGAGGAGACCAGAAGACGGTCCGCCTCGTCGGCGATGGCGGTGGTCTCCTCGATCCCCTTTTCGGCGGACGCCTTGGCCTCGGCGAGCACCCGGCCGGCCGTGTCGTCCCGTTTCCGGTTGAGTTCCTGGAGGGCGGTCCAATTCCTCAGCAGGTCATCCATGGCGTTCTGGTAGGCATCCGCCGAGGACGTGATCTCATCGATGGCGTTGAGGTTCACGTCCCCCTCGGTCCCCGCCCGGAGCTGGTCGAGGAGCTTGTCGATCTCGGCGAACCGCTTCAGTCCCTCCCGCATGACCTCGGGGTCCCGGGTGGCCTGGGATTTGAAGTTGGCCACCCGGATCTCATTGCCGGTGTCGAGAACCAGGTTGACGGTGGTGATCTTCCCGAGTCGCTCGGCCACCTCATCGGAGGTTCCCACCATGGCCAGGGCCTCCTTGACGGCCCGGTTCTGGCTCTCCAGGAACCGGTAGCAGCTCCGCATGAAGAGGACCGCCGCGTCGTCCATCTCCCCCCGGATCTCGTCGATGTTGGTGTTGCGGACCACCGTGTCGTTGACCAGACGCTCGTATTCGGCCACCTGGGCCTGTACCGTCTTGACCGCCTCCCTGAGCCGGACCAGGTGGGGGGAGCGGGCCGCCAGATTTTCCGCCTCCTTCAGGTTCTCCTTCACCTCCTGGAGGTTTCGCCGTCCCTCGTCGAGATAGCGCTGGTTCTGGCTCAGGCCGTACCCCCGCATGGCGTACATGGTGAGCAGGGAAAAGCGTTCCACCTCGTTGGCCACCTCCACCTCGGGAACGTATTCATCCGAGAGCATCTCCGACTGCTCCGCCACCCGGTTCATGTTCCAGACGGCCAGTCCGCCGAGGGCGCAGGCGATGGCGATCAGAATTCCGAACCCCAGTCCGATCTTCATGTTCAGCTTCAGGTCTTTCACGGTGGTTTCCTTTCTTGTGATTCGATTCCCGGCCAGCGGTCCTCTCCGGTCCGATTTGCGGCCCGATTTCCGATTGACATAGAATCGAGAGGCGGTTACTCTGAAATGAAATGCGGACTCGCCTGATTCCCCCTCCCCGAGTTCTTCGTGCCGTGACGGCTGAAAGCCTCTGGGATATCCCCGGTGACTACCATGACGGATCGAAAAAGATCAAGAGCAGAATTGCGCGCCCAAAGAAGAATTCCGATCCGTCCCCGCCGCCGTCTACTCCTGGCCGCCCTGGGACTGGCGGCCCTTTTCATCGGCACCCTGGCCGCCCTCGACCATGGGTTCCCCCCGTCGCTTCCCCGGGGAGGGGCCGATTTCGCCGTCACCGTGGTGGCCGGGGACGGGACCCCGCTGCGGAGCTTCCCCGACCGGCGCGGTGTCTGGCGGTACCCCGTCTCCGCCGGGGATGTCTCCCCCCGGTACCTGGCGGCCCTGATCCACTATGAAGACCGCTATTTCCGGTACCACCCGGGCGTCAATCCCTGGGCCCTGGGCCGGGCCTTATTTCAGTACATCCGCCACGGGACCCCGAAGACCGGCGGATCCACCCTCACCATGCAGGTGGCCCGGCTCTTCCATCCCCACTCCCGGACCATCGGCGGGAAGCTCCACCAGATCCTCCGGGCCCTCCAGCTCGAATGGCGCCTCTCCAAATCGGAGATCCTGACCCTATACCTCAACTACGCGCCCTTCGGCGGCCCCATCGAAGGGGTCCAGGCGGCCAGCTACGCCTACCTGGGCAAGCCGGCCAAGACCTTGAGCCACGCCGAAGCCGCCCTGCTGGCGGTGCTGCCCCAGTCGCCCACCCGCCTGCGGCCCGACCGCCATCCACAACGGGCGGAGCGGGCCCGGAACAAGGTCCTCGACCGGTTGGCCCGGTTCGGGGTCTGGGGTCCTCGGACCGTGGCCGACGCCAAGATGGAGCGGGTGAGGGCCCGGTTCGAACGCCATCCCATGCGGGCGCCGCTGCTCTGCCGCCGGCTTCGGCCCCTGGGGCAACCCGGTGCCCCGGTGCGGACCACAATCGACAACCATCTCCAGGCCGCCGCGGCGGACCGGATTTCCGCCTTCATCGCCGATACCCCGGAACAAACCTCGGCGGCCGCCCTGGTGGTGGAGAACGAACGCCTGGCGGTCCGGGCCTACGTGGGATCGGCCGACCTCTTCGACGCGGACCGGTTCGGCCACGTGGACATGGTGCGGGCCCATCGGTCCCCGGGATCCACCCTCAAGCCGTTCCTCTACGGACTCGCCATCGAAGAGGGGCTGATCCACTCCGAAAGCCTCCTGGTGGACGCCCCCTTCGACTTTTCGGGGTACCGCCCCGGCAACTTCACCCGGAGCTTCTCCGGTCCGGTGGGGGCCGCCGAGGCCCTGCGACGGTCCCTCAACATCCCCGCCGTGGATCTCCTGGACCGGCTCGGGCCCCGCCTCTTCGACGCGCGGCTCCGCCATGGGGGCCTCCGGCTCCGGTATCCGTCCCACGGCGGGCCCAACCTCTCCATGATCCTGGGCGGGGTGGGGACCTCCCTGGAGGATCTGGTGGCCGCCTATGCCGCCCTGGCCCGGAAAGGGCTGTCCGGATCACTCCGGTTCACCGTGGACGCCCCCCTTCGTCAACGGCGCATGATGTCCGAAGGGGCGGCCTTCATCGTCCGGCGGATCCTCATGGACCACCGGCGCCCCGACCTGCCGGGGGGCGCCGTCGACCTGGCCGCCTCCCGCCGGGTGGCCTGGAAGACGGGGACCAGCTACGGCTTTCGGGACGCCTGGACCCTCGGGGTGACCGACCGATATACCGTGGGCGTCTGGGTGGGCCGGCCCGACGGTACCCCCTCCCCCGGCCAGTACGGCCGGGCCACGGCGGCGCCCCTGCTCTTCGCCCTGGTGGACAGCCTCCCCCGCCGCCACGGGCCCCCTCCCACGCCTCCGGAGAGCGTGGAACGGATCCGGATCTGCTGGCCCCTGGGAACCCCGCCGGCGGACGAAAGCGACCCCTTATGCCACGAACGCCGCCAGGCCTGGATCCTGAAAGGGATGGTCCCCCCCACGCTCCCCGACCGGATGGATCGCCACTGGCAGCCCAACCCGCTGCCGGTCCCCGTGGATCCGGCCACCGGCCGCCGGGTGGCGGCGGACTGTCCGGTCCCCCGCACCGTCATCAAGGCGGTGGCCCGGTGGCCCAAGGCGGCCCGGCCCTGGCTCGATCCCCGGCTCCGGCGCCTCTCCCGGGTCCCCCCCATCGACCCCCGCTGCGGACGGCCGGTCTCCACCAGCGCCGAGACCATCCGGATCATGGGGATCTCCCCGGAGACGGTCCTCCGGCCCGCCGGCGCCGAGACCCGCCTGCCCTCGCTCGCCCTCCAGGCCCAGGGAGGACGCGGCGGTCTCTTCTGGTTTCTCAACGGGGATCTGGTGGCCCGGACCGGGGTGGAGGAGTCCCGGATCCACCAGTTCACCCGCCCCGGCCGGTACCGGCTCAGCGTGATGGACCTGGCCGGGAACCACGACGCCGTGGAGATCACCGTCCTGGGCGCCGGGATCCGGGGCTCGATCCGGGCGGACACCGGTTGAGAATCCGTTGACATCGGAGAGGGGAATCCTCTATGAGAGAAGACCGGAAAGGCCGGGCCGTGACCGATGACGGTGGGACCGGAGGACCGCCGACCCGCTATCCGGACGCGCCGCGGGTGGCGGTGGGGGCCGTTGTCTTCCGGGAGGGCCGGGTTCTGCTGGTTCGCAGGGGAAACCCGCCGGCCCGGGGGGACTGGGCCATCCCCGGCGGCAGCGTGGCCCTGGGGGAGACCCTGGGCGAGGCGGCCGAACGGGAGATCAAGGAGGAAACAGGGATCACCATCCGGGCCGGGGAGCCGGTCTTCACGTTCGATGCCGTGGAACGGGATCCCGACGGAAGGGTCCGGTACCACTATGTGATCGTCGATCTGGCCGCGGAATACATTTCAGGTTCCCCCTGCCCGGGGGACGACGCCGCTGAGGTCCGGTGGGCGGCCCCGGAGGACCTGGCCGATCTCCCGGTGAACCCGGAGACCCTGCGGCTGCTCCGGGAACGGTTCGATTTCGGAAAAGGAGCGAGGGGATGAGACAGGACAGGGAACGGTGGAACCGCCGGTACGAAAAGGAGCGGTTCTCCACGGCGCCGTCGGACCTGGTGGTCCGATACGCGGGGCTGGCGCCGGTGGGACGGGCCCTGGACATCGCCTGCGGCAACGGCCGCAACAGCCTCCACTTGGCGGAGCTGGGGTTCGCCGTGGATGCCGTGGACATCTCCGATACCATTCTCGAACCCCTGGCGGGGGCCCACCCCCGGCTCCACCCGGTCTGCGCCGACCTCGACACCTTCGACATCGCTTTCGGCCGGTACAGCCTGATCCTCAATGTCCGGTTCCTCGATCGCCGCCTCTTCCCCTACATCCGGGAGGGGCTGACGACGGGGGGCCTTCTTCTCTTCGAAAGCTATCTGGAGCGGGAGGAACCCACCGGGGAAAGCCCCTCCTGCCGGGACTATCTGTTGCGGACCAACGAACTGCTCCACGCTTTTCTCGGCATGGAGATTCACCATTATGAGGAGAAGGAGGGGGACAGCCGCAAGGGGCCGTACCGGATCGCCTCCCTGGCGGCGGTCAAGGTCCGATGATCCCCCGGACCGCGGCCGCCGGCCCCCCGTTCAACCCGGCCTTCGCCCTTGTGACGGGGATCCTCGCGGTCTCCACCGGCGCCATCTTCGCCCGGCTGGCCGAGGCCCCGGCACTGGTGATCGCCGCCTACCGGGTGGGGCTTTCGGTGGTGGTGCTCACCCCGGTGGCCTTCTTTTGGGTCCGCCACGAACTGGGACGGCTCTCGGGGAGGGATGTGGGGATCGCGATCCTGGCCGGGCTCTTCCTGGCCCTGCACTTCGCCACCTGGATCTCCTCCCTCGACCATACCTCCATCGCCAACAGCGTGGTCCTGGTCAACACCAATCCCCTGTGGGTGGCGGTGCTCACGCCCCTGGTCACCCGGGAGCGGCTGGCCCGGAAAACGCTGGCGGGGATCGTCCTGAGCGTGCTGGGGGGAGCCGTCATCGGCGCCGGGGATTTCGCCGTCGGAGGAGAGGCCCTGTTCGGGGATCTCCTGGCCCTGGCCGGATCGGTCTGTGCCGCGGTCTATCTGCTCCTGGGACGGAACCTGAGGGCACGGCTCTCCCTTCTGGCCTATATTCAGCTCTGCTACGGCGCCGCCGCCGTGATCCTCTGGGGGATCGTCCTGTCGGCCGGTCTGCCGATTTCCGGTTTCGAGACCGATACGGTGGCCGCCTTCTGGGCCATGGCCCTGGTGCCCCAGCTGATCGGCCACACCAGCTACAATTGGTCGCTGAAATGGTTCAGCGCCGGCATGGTGGCGGTCTCCCTTCTCGGGGAACCCATCGGGGCCACCCTCCTGGGATACATCGTCTTCCGGGAGGGGCTCACCCCCGCCAAAGTCATCGGCGGCGGCCTGATCCTGACCGCCATCTACGTGGCGTCACGGGGCGAAAGGGAACCGGGGTGACATCGATGGGATCCGGCGGGTACAAACGTGTGGGAGAGGGGTATTCGGTGCTCCTGGCGGACGACGACCGGGTGATTCTGGCGGCCCTGGGAGAGCACCTGTCCCGATGGGGGTACGATGTCTCCACGGTGGACCATGACGTGGACGCCGTAAAGATCCTCCGAAGACGCCGCTTCGACATCGTGATCACCGATCTGGTGTTCCACAACTTTCCCACGGCCGGCTTCCGGGTGCTCAACGCGGCCAAGCGGGCGGACAAGGAGACCATGGTCATGGTCCTCACCGGGTACCCGGACATGGCATCGGCCGTCACGTCCCTTCGTTTGAACGCCGACGATCTGCTGATGAAGCCGTGCGAAACCCCCGAACTCCACTTCCGGATCGGGCGCTGCGTGGAGACCATCGAACTCCGAAGACAGGTCCGGGCCTACGAGCGGATCATCCCCGTCTGCTGCGTCTGCGGGAAGATCCGGGACGATGAAAGCACCGGGAAAGGATCGGGCGAATGGGTCGCCGTGGAGAAGTACATCTACAGACAGGCCCGCGTGGCCACTACCTCCACCTACTGTCCGGACTGCGAACGACGGGCCGTCGGCAAACCGGACTCCCCCTGACCCCGAGTATCGAACCATGTCCCGAATCCGCGGCTTCATCCGATTCTTCCGCCCCCCGGGGGGCCCGGGCCGGTTCCCCTGGCGGGACCTTGTCCAGTTCGCCCTCCTGGTGGCGGCGCTCCTCTGGCTGACGGTGGAGGGGGCGAGGGAGCTGGAATACAACTGGCAGTGGTACCGGATCCCCAAATACCTCTTCGGGGTCCGGGAGGGGCATCTGATCCCCGGCCCCCTGCTCCGGGGCCTGTGGGTCACCCTCAAGATCACCGGGGTCAGCCTGCTCCTGGCCACCGCCATGGGGCTGACGGCGGCCTTCCTCCGCCTGTCCGGGAGCATCCTTTGCAAGGTCGTCGCCAGAATCTACGTGGAGGTGATCCGGAACACCCCCCTTCTGGTCCAGATCTTCTTCATCTACTTCGTCCTGGCCCCCGTCTTCCGGATGGATCGGTTCACCTCGGCGGTCCTGGCCTTGAGCCTCTTCGAGGGCGCCTATGCCTCGGAGATCTTCCGGGCCGGCATCCTCTCCATCCCGGCCGGACAGTGGGAGTCCGCCTTCAGCCTGGGCATGGGCCTTCCATCCACCTACCGCCACGTGATCCTCCCCCAGGCCGTCCGGCGGGTCCTGCCGCCGTTGACCAGCCAGGCCATCTCCCTGGTCAAGGACTCGGCCCTGGTGAGCACCATCGCCATCTACGACCTGACCATGGAGGCCCAGGCGATCATCTCCGAGACCTACCTCACCTTCGAACTCTGGCTCACCGTGGCCGCCGTCTATCTCGCGGTCACCCTCACCCTCTCCGCGGTGGTTCACGTTCTCCAGCGGCGCCTCGGCCCCGGTGGAGGCGTCTTTGATGGATAAAATCACCCCCATCCCTTGAAAACTGGGACTCGAGGCTTGACAAAGGGACTCGGTTTCTTTTATTTTGAGCCTTCGTGGACGGGAAACCGTCCGAAGGCCAAACCTGCCGAGAGGCAGGGACGGAAAGCCACGGGTCTTGCGGAGACAGCCGGGTTGCCGATCGCGCACCCGGCTTTTTTTATGGCCGACGGTGCGAACACGGGGAGCGAGATGTTCTAGCAACGCCTACCAAAAGGCAACATCTATCAAAGGAGGGATCGCTGTGAAGAACATTCGGATTTTCTGGTTTCTGTCGGTGATTTTGGCTGTGGGGGGCATGCTTTTGGGCGGGGTTCACGCCGGCGAAACCCAACAGCGACTGGCCGCCGAGAGCACCCTGGAGTCGGTCCTGGAGCGGGGCGTTCTCCGAGTGGGAATGTCCACCTTCGTGCCGTGGGCCATGAAGGACAAGACCGGCGAGTTCATCGGCTTCGAGATCGACGTGGCCACCCGTCTGGCCGAGGACATGGGCGTCAAGGTGGAGTTCGTCCCCACCAAGTGGGACGGCATCATCCCGGCGCTCCTCACGGGCAAGTTCGACGTGATCATCGGCGGCATGGGGATCCTGCCCCAGCGGAACCTCAAGGTCAACTTCAGCATCCCCTACTACTACACCGGAATGTCCATGGTGGCCCACAAGGAGAAGGCCGAGGGGTACGACAGCGTGGACGATTTCAACACCCCCGACGTGGTGATCGCGGCACGGCTCGGCTCCACGGCGGTGACGGCGACCAAGGAATACCTCCCCAAGGCGACCCTGCGGATGTTCAACGACGAGTCCCAGGCCTACCAGGAGCTGATCAACGGCAACGCCCACGCCGTGGTCGGCTCGGCCCCCACGCCGGCCTTCTACGCCATCAAGTATCCGGACAAGCTCTTCGTGCCGCTGGCCGAGACCTTCACCAAGGAGCCCATCGCCTTCGCCGTCCGCAAGAGCGACTTCGACACCCTCAACTTCCTCGACAACTGGATCCGGGTGGTGACGGCCGAAGGATGGATCCAGAAGCGGAAGCACTACTGGTTCGAGACCAAGGACTGGGAAGGTCGGATCCAGTAATCCCTTGCCGAAAACGGGCACCAGACTCTCCCTGCTCGACCTGGCGGCGGCCCTGCTGATCCTGGCCGGCGTGGCTTACACCCTCCACCGGATCCAGGTGGACATGAGCTACACCTGGAACTGGGCGGCCATCCCCCAGTTCCTCTTCCGGTGGGATCCCGAGACCCGGTCGTGGACGGCCAACCTTCTCATGGAGGGGTTCTTCACCACCCTGCGCCTGAGCGTGTGGGGATCCCTGCTGGCGCTTTTCATCGGGGTCGCCATGGGGCTTCTCCGGGTGAGCCGGAGCCTCTTCAACCGCCTGTTGGGGGGCATCTACGTGGCCTTCGTCCGGAACGTCCCCCCGCTGGTCCTCATCTTCATCTTCTACTACTTCATCAGCAGCCAGATTATGCCCCGTCTGGGGATCGACGAGATGGTCCGGGACCTTTCCCCCGGCACCCGATCGGTCCTGACCTTTCTCTTCGCCTCCCCCAAGCATTTCACCACCTTCCTCTCGGCCTTGGTCACCCTGGCCCTGTTCGAGGGGGCCTACATCACCGAGATCGTCCGGTCGGGCATCGAATCCATCGAAAGGGGACAGTGGGAGGCCTCCTCGGCCTTGGGCATGAACCGTTTCCAGCAGATGCGCCACGTCATCGTCCCCCAGGCGGCCCGGATCGCCCTGCCGCCCCTGGCCGGGCAGTTCATCTCCACCATCAAGGACTCGGCCATCGTCTCGGTGATCTCCATTCAGGAACTCACATTTCAGGCCATGGAGCTGATGGCGGCCACCTACATGACCTTCGAGGTCTGGATCACGGTGACCGCCATGTACCTGATCCTGACCCTTTCGTGCTCCCTGGCGGTGGGGGGACTGGAGCGGTACGTGGGACGGAGGGCCGCGTGAGGCGCCGGTTCACCCGATGGTTCCTCCCCCTGGCCGGGCTCCTGCTGTTCGGCTGCATGGGAAAACAGTCCCTGCCGCCCATCACCGGCGCGGGGACGCCCCCTTCAACCAGCGGATACGGCGGGTACCGCCTGGGGGACCGGGGGCCTTTCTGCCGCCCCGTCCGGGGGCCGGACGCCCCCTTCTTCATCGCCCACGCGCGGAAGCTGGGCCTCTGTCTGGACGGCACCGAGAACAAGGCCCTGCTGCGGGCGGTGGACCGCTGGATGGGGACCCGGTACCGGTGGGGGGGGTGCACCCTGCGGGGGATCGACTGCTCCTGCCTGGTGAAGGCGATCTTCCGGGAAGCCTACGGCATCGATCTCCACCGGACCTCCCGGATGATCTACCAGAACGATCTGACCCCGGTGCCGGCTTCCCGTCTGCGGGAGGGGGACATCCTCTGCTTTCGCATCGAATCGAACCGGATCTCCCACATCGGCATCTACCTGAAGAACGGAAAGTTCGTCCACGTGAGCCGCAAGCGGGGGGTCAAGATCAACGACCTGAGTCAACCCTACTACCGGAAACGGTTCATGGCCGGCGGACGGGTGAAGGCGCTGTCGGAAAAGCGCGCCCCGTCGGGCCCCGTTCCGGCCATCCGGCTGGAGAACCTGCTGATCTCCGGCGATGATGATCCGCCCCGGGCCAAAAACCCGGGCTGACCATAGGAAAAAGGAGGGGAAATGAGGCTTCCGAAACGGTTTCGGAAAGGCCGGCGGGGCAATGGGAAACAACGGACGGGGCGCCCCCTGAAGGGGCTCTGCCTCATGGGAATGGCATCGGCGATGGTCTCCTGCGCGGCGCTGCCGCCCTGTTCCGACACGGCCGGCGACGAAACGGTTCCACCGATCCATTACATGGCCAAGCGCCGGGATTTCACCTGCCAGCCGGGGCCCCGCCTGTCCGGCGACCGGGAATCCACCGGCCGTCCGGAGGGGGGGGCCGAAGGGGAATTCCCCTGGCCCTTCCCCCGGATCGACCCGTCGATCACATCGACCCTGGATCGGGTGGTGGACGAGTTGAAGTTCTACTCCGCCTACGCCCTGAAACTGGGGGTCCCCCTGGAGGGCACCGAAAACAAGAGCCTGATCCTGGCGGTGGAGGAGTGGATGGGCACCCGGTACCGGTGGGGCGGCTGCTCCAAACTGGGGGTCGACTGCTCCTGCCTGGTCAAGTCGATCTATGAGCAGGTCTACGGCATCGAGCTGCGGCGGACCTCCATCGGCATGTACTACGAAGATCTAACCCCGGTGGACCGGCGGGAGCTGCGGGAGGGGGACATTCTCTGCTTCAAGATCCGCCGCAACCGGATCTCCCATGTGGGACTCTACCTTACGGGCGACAAGTTCGTCCACGCCAGCCTCAGCCGCGGGGTGATGATCAACGACCTCAACGATCCCTACTACAAGAAACGATTCTTCGCCGCCGGCCGGGTGACGGAGCGGATGCGGTTGAGCCTCTCTACCCCCTCTGTTCAATGGGAACATAATCGCTGATCGTCCGTCCCCGGTAGATCTGGCGGGGGCGCCAGAGCTTCCATTTGGGGTCGTCCGCGCTCTCCTTCCACTGGGCGATCCACCCCGGCAGGCGGCCCAGGGCGAACATCACGGTGAACATGTTGGTGGGGATCCCCAGGGCCCGCAGCAGAATGCCACTGTAAAAATCGACATTGGGGTAGAGGTTGTGTTCGATGAAGTAGTCGTCGTGGACGGCCACCTCTTCGAGCTGCTTGGCGATGTCGAGCAGCGGGTCGCGGACATGGAGCTTCTCCAGCAGGATGTCGCAGTGCTTCTTGATGATCTTCGACCGCGGATCGAAGGTCTTGTAGACCCGATGGCCGAACCCCATTAAACGGAAGGGATCGTTCCGATCCTTGGCCCGCTCGATGTAGGGCGAGATCTCCCCGCCGTTTTCGTGGATGTGCTTCAACATCTCGATGACGTGCTGGTTGGCGCCGCCGTGGAGCGGCCCCCACAGTGCCGAGATGCCGGCGGAGATGGCCGCGTAGACGTTGACCCGGGCGCTGCCCACCAGCCGGACCGCCGAGGTGGAGCAGTTCTGCTCGTGGTCGGCCACCAGGATCCAGTAGACGTTGAGGGCCTTGACCAGATCCGGATCGATGGGGTAAGGCTTCACCGGGGTGTCGAACATCATGTTGAGGAAGTTGGCGCAGTAGCAGAGATCGGGTCGGGGGTAGACCACCTTGTGCCCCCGGGAGATCTTGTAGGACATGGCCGCCATGGTCCGGACCTTGGAGAGGATCCGGGAGAGGGTGACGTTGATGTTCTCCGGAACCCAGGTCGGCTCCACGATGGTGGAGGATGCCCGGAGTTCCGGATAGAAGCTCCGCAGGGCGTTGACCATGGAGGAGAGGATCCCCATGGGGTGGGACCGGGGGGGGAAGTTCTTGTAAAAGTCCTGCATGTCCTCGTGGACCAGGGACTGCTCCCGGAGTTCGGTCCGGAAGGCGTCGAACTCCTCCTGGGTGGGCAGGGACCCGTTGATGAGCAGGTACGCGGTCTCCACGAAGGTCGACTTTTCCGCCAGCTGATCCACGGGGATCCCCCGGTAGCGGAGCGTCCCCCGTTCCCCGTCCATGAAGGTGATGCTGCTTCGGCAGGTGCCGGTATTGGCCAGCCCCGGATCCATGGTGATGTACCCGGTCTCCTTCCGGAGCGTGGTGATGTCGATGGCCTTCTCCCCTTCGGTTCCGGTGATCACCGGCAGTTCATAGGCCTTCCCCCCGATCGTCAGTGTAACCGTCTCTTTCAAATCCGTCTCTCCTTTTGTTCTGTCGGGACCTCCGTCCACGACGCGCTGTCCGTGGCCGGCCCCAGGTTCAACACTCCCTTGGCGGGAAATGGGGCGGGTTGATCCGGCATTATGGAGGAGATTCGAGAGCCTTGTCAATATGGATGATGGGGACGCAACGGGTGTTCCGGAAAGATGGGGGGAGCCGGCGGTCCGGGGTCGGACCGCCGGCGGGGGGATGGAGGGGGTCAGTCCGCGGCCGTGGAGATGAAACAGCCCTGGACGCCGCCGGACCCGCCGTCCGACAGGCCACCCAGGGGGGCCGGGGGGGATTCGACGACAGAGGCGGCATCGGCCCGCCGAAGCTCTCGTCTCTGTTCGATATCTATATCGCCCGCGTCATCTCCTCGTCGTTGGAGCCGGGAAATGTTTTCGACCGGAAATCGAAGGGAGACGTCTTCCTGGCGAACCCGGACCCAATACCCTTCGTACGGCTTCAGCCAGCGGTCGGGGTCGTAGGCGTAGATCTCGTTGGCGGTGGGCCCCAAGGGATCGTGGAAAACGTATTCGCCCCCGTCCCAACGCCAAAACCGAGTGCTGATGAAAGGA
Source organism: uncultured Desulfobacteraceae bacterium (assembly GCA_964431545.1). Classification (GTDB taxonomy): domain Bacteria; phylum Desulfobacterota; class Desulfobacteria; order Desulfobacterales; family JAABSP01; genus CAYSLC01. Next base: position 16,010 of record CAYSLC010000123.1, read on the forward strand.
TTGTCCGACGGGAGGGACCCGACGGCCCCCTTGGCCTCACCGCCATGGATGACCACGAGCCGGTTCCAATCGTACTCCCGGCTGTTGGGGGGGGCCACCATGTTCCAGCCGTCCCCGGTGGAGGGGTTGTAGAAGAGCGGCAGGGTGAAGGGCTTCTCTCCGCTCACGGATTGACCATCGATCTCCACACTCACCCAGTCCCGGGACAGAAACCAGATGGGACGCCCCGGAACGAGGGTAAGATCGGGGCCGTATTCCACATACCCGCCGATCCGGGGATCGTACCACCCCATCCGGAAATCGCGGCCATAGGTGTCGCCCACATACCGGCCGAAGAGGCTCACGGCGTCCGCCTGGACGGGCCTTACGGTGATCGAGACCATGTTGAGGTCCTCGACGGCGTCTCCCCCTTCCAGCACAAAGGTCCCGGCCGGGACAAAGACCGCCCGGACTGTTTTGGGGCCGTCCATCACCAGGGTTTGACCGGGGCCGCTTCCCGTGAGGTCCCCCTCCCAACGGCCGAGCTTGTAGCCGTTGGCATTTTCAGCATTGACATGAACCGTGGCGTTCCTGGGAAAGTCCCACTCACAGGGGCCACCCGGGCAATAGATGCCCTCCGGGGAGGTGTATACGATCCCGGCCCCGAGGGGGGTCACCTCGACGGAGAGCGTACGGGGATCCTCGATGGGCACGAAGACGGCCGTCACCGACTTGGGACCGTCCATGGTCACCGTCTGCTGATGTCCGGTCCCGCTCAGATCCCCCTCCCAATGGTCGAACTGGTACCCGTCCTTGTACCCGGCGGTGACATGAACCTCGGTGTTCCTGGGAAACTCCCATTGACAGTAGCCATCCGGACAATGAATCTTCCCCGGTGATGTCTGGACGATCCCCGCCTCCAGGGGCGTCACCTGTACGGTGAGCGTCTGGGGCTCCTCGATGGGGACGAAGACCGCCGTCACCGACTTGGGACCGTCCA
>CAYSLC010000124.1:0-16974 GCA_964431545.1 uncultured Desulfobacteraceae bacterium
TCGATCTGGTAGAGGTCGAGGCGGCGGCTCTGGAGGTTCCGGACGCTGCCCTGTTTCCGGAGTTCCTTGAGCAGGTCGAGGTCGAGGTCGACCATCAGGGTCATCTCCGTGTTGGGGGTCGCCTCGGCGGCCACGGCGTCGTGGGGGAAGGCGAAGTCGGAAGGGGTGAAGATCGCCGACTGGGAGTACTGGATGTCCATGTTCTCCACCTTGGGCAGGTTCCCCACGCTGCCGGAGATGGCCACGTAGCACTCGTTCTCGATGGCCCTTGCCTGGGCGCACCGGCGGACCCTCAGGTAGCCGTTTTTGGTGTCGGTCCAGAAGGGGACCAGCAGCAGGTTCATCCCCTGGTCCACCAGATACCGGGAGAGTTCCGGGAACTCCACGTCGTAGCAGATGAGGATGCCGATCTTGCCGATGTCGGTGTCGAAGACCTTGAGGTCGTCGCCCCCCTGGAGGCCCCAGTAACTCAGCTCGTCCGGGGTGATGTGGAGCTTGTACTGGGCGTCCCAGGTGCCGTCCCGCCGGCAGAGGTGGGAGACGTTGAAGAGCCGGTGGTTGTGGTACTCCGGCATGCTCCCCGTGACGATGTTGATGTTGTAGGCCAGGGCCATCTTGACGAACTCCTGGCGCAGGCCCTCGGTGTGGGCGGCCAAAGAGCGCATCGCCTCGGCCGGGTCCTCCTGGTTGAACTTGGACATCAACGGGACGTTGAGCAGCTCCGGGAAGAGGACGATGTCGGAGTTGTACCCGGCCACCGTGTCCACGAAGAACTCCACCTGCTGGACGAACTCCTCCACCGACTCGAAGAGCCGCATCTGCCACTGGACCACCCCGAGCCGCAGAAAGGACTTCTTTCCGCCGAAAAGCGGCTTCTTCCGCTCCTCGTAGTAGATGTTGTTCCACTCCAGCAGCACGCCGTAGGCCCGGGAATGGCGGTCCTCGGGAATGTACCCCTTCATCACCTTCTTGATGTGGAAGTCGTTGGCGAGCTGGAAGGTGAGGACCGGGTCGAAGATCTCCTTGTTCTTGACCATGTTGCAGTACCGGTAGGGGCTCATCTCGTCGCAATGCTTCCGGTAGGCCGGGATCCGCCCCCCCAGAAGGATCCCCTTGAGGTTGAGCTGCTCGCAGAGTTCCTTCCGGGCGTCGTAGAGGCGCCGCCCCAGGCGCAGGCCCCGGTAGTCGGGGTGGACGAAGATGTCGATGCCGTAGAGGTAGTCGCCGTCCGGATCATGGTTCTTGAGGTGGCCGTCGCCGATGATGTCCTCGTAGGTGTGCTGGTCCCCGTACTTGGCGAACTCGATGACGAGGCTCAGGGCCGAGGCGACCACCTTTCCCTTGTCCTCCACGCAGATCTGCCCCTGGGGAAACCGGGCCAGGATGGAGGAGAACTGGTCCCGGGTCCAGGCCCCGCCCATGCCGGCGTAGACCCGTTCCATGATCTCGCTGACATCGGCGTAATCGGAGACCCGCAAGTTCCGCAGCCGCAGCTTGTGGTTGGAGGGGTGATCCGCCTCCACATCGATACCGTTATCCAGGACGTCGTCCGTATATTCTGTTTCCATGAATCGAAACGATAAACCACCTGGAGACCCTTTTCAAGGGCCATGGACGGGAGCCATGGACGGAAGAAGGGCTCGGGGCCCCGGCAAAGATCGGGGCCCCGGTCCGGGGAGACGGGGTGCGGGTTGCCGTGGGCGATATGGCCCGGGTCAGGCGCCGGGGGGGACGGCGGGCAGGACGTCGAGGACGGCCCTTTTGATCCGGGACACCTGATCCTCGGCGTCGATCTTCTGCCCGTCGAAGTCCCGGACATAGAAGACATCCACCACCTGCTCCACCTTGGTGGCGATCTGGGCGCTCCAGATGTCGAGACCGTTCCGGAACAGGGCGTCGGTGATCCGGTGGAGGACCCCCTTATCGTCATAGGTGAAGACCTCGATGATGGTGAAGAAGCTGGAGGTCTGGTTGTCCACCACCACCCGGTTGGGCCGGCCGGCCCCCACGGACCGGGACCCGTTTTTCGCCTCCCGCTTTTCCGCCAGGGCCGCCTGGAGGTCGAGGTCGCCGTCCAGGGCCCCCCGGAGGTCCCGTCGGGCCCGCTCCCACCGCTCCTCCTCGAAGAGCTGGTCCGGCGGCGGGGTGACCCGGAAGACGTTCAGGGTGATGTTGTTGCGCCAGGTATGGATCTGGGCCTCCAGCACATCCACGCCGCCGAGGGTGAGAACCCCGGCGATCTTGGAGAAGAGGCCCGGCATGTCCCGGCCGCAGATGGTCAGGGTGCGGGTCCGGGTCTGGTCGGACCGGTCCACCTTCCAGACGAACCGCTCTTCCCCCAGGGACTCGAAGAGGGCCATATGGGCCTCGATCTCCCCGGCCGGGGTGTAGAGAAGGTACCGGGGGGACATGACCCGGAGCAGCTCCCGCCGCCGCGCCCGGACCGGCTCCGCCTCCGCCGCGTCGATGAGCCGTCGCTCCTTCTCCCGAAGGATCTCCATGGCCTCGTGGCTGGCCAGCTCGCCGTTCTCCAGGATGTGGAGCACCTTGAAGAAGAGGTCCCGGAGCAGTATCCCGGTCCACTCGTTCCACGCCTTGGGCCCGGTGGACATGAAATCGGCCACCGTCAGGAGGTAGAGCATCTTGAGCCGCTCGATGTCCTGGATCCGCCGGGCGCAGAAGATGGCGGTCTCCTCCTCGTTGATGTCCCTGCGGGTGGCGGTCTTGATGAGGAAAAGGTGCTCCGCCACCAGCCAGGCGGCGGTCTCGGCGTCGGCGGGGCGGACCCCGGCCCGGGCCAGGATGGTCCGGACCCGTTCGGCCCCCTTATCGGCGTGGTCTCCGCCGGGCACGCCCTTGCCGATGTCGTGGAGCAGGGCGGCCCAGAGCAGCGGACGGCGGTTGGGGATCTCCCGGAAAAGCTGGGCGTAGAGCCGGTCATCGGGGTCGTCGCCCTCCCCGAAGGATTTCAGGGTGCGGACCGTCCGCAGGGAGTGCTTGTCCACCGGGTAGACGTGGTAGGCGTCGTACTCGATCCGGTTGATGATCCCCGCAAACTCGGGGATATACCGTTCCAGGAAACCGGTGACCAGCATCTCGTTGAGGACGTTGAAGGTGGGGGCCGGCGTCGCCAGGATCCGTTCGAAGATCCTGGAGATCCGACGGCTCGACCGGAACCGGTCGTCCACCAGGTAGGGGAACTCCCGGATCAGCCGCTTCGCCTCCACGTCCAGGGGGATCTTGAGCCGGGCGCTCTCCTCGAAGATCCGCAGAATCAGATCCGGCGTGCTGAGCATCTCCTCCGGCGAGAGGAACCGGAGCCGATCCTTCTTCACCTCCAGCCCCTGGACCTTGGTCTGCTTGGTCGATCTCTTCTTGATGTCGAACCATTTCCGGGCCCCGCCCATCTCGTAGAGGAAGACCAGGTGGCGCTGCTTGACCAGCTCCATCCAGCCGTGGAGGTCCCCCAGAAACCGCTCCACCGCCGACTGCCCGTTGTCCTTCCGGTATCCCATCAGCCCCGCCAGCCGGGTCTGGTGCTCGAAGTGGAGCTGATCGTATTTCCGGCCGACGAGATGGTGGAGGCAGCTTCTGACGTTCCAGATGAAGGTCAGGGCCTGGGTGAGGGACTGGAATTCGTCATGGGAGAGGAACCCATTGTATTCGAGGTCCCTGGGCCGCCGGAGATTGTGCTTGATCCGGGATATCCACAATATCGTATGGTAGTCCCGCAGGCCCCCCTGACCCTCCTTGAGGTTGGGCTCCAAAAGGTAGGCGGAGTCGCCGAAGATCCGGTGGCGCTCCCGGTTGGCGTCCACCAGCCAGGTGGTGATCTTGTTGCCGCGCCGAAAGAGGATCTTCTCCCGGAGACGCTCCATCATCTCCGAGTAGAGGGGGGACATGCCGCAGATGAACCGGGCGTCCAGAAGGGAGGTGAGAACCTCCGGGTCCTTGCCGGCCAGGCCGATGCACTCGGACAGGGACCGGGTGGCGTGGCCGATATCCATGCCGATGTCCCACAGGGGGTAGATCATCTCCCGGATCAGGGCCTCGGCCTCGTTGGGGATCTTCTTTTTGAACAGGAACAGGACATCCACGTCCGAGTGGACACACTGCTCCCCCCGTCCGTAGCCGCCGAGGGCGATGACGGCGTACGGATTCCGGTTGATCTGAAGGGTCGGTCCCACCAGACTCTTTTCGAAGCTGTCGCAAAAGTACTCGTCCAGCAGGCGGGTATGCCTCTCCAGAAAGCCCGGGGCGGTCCCTTCGAGGAACTCGGCGATCAGCCGGTTCTTTTTCTCCAGCAGGGTCCTGGAGGCCTCTTGGTAGCTTTTCTTGATCTCGATATTCAACATGGAGCGTCGTCCTGCCATCACATCTTGGGGGCTTTTCCGGCATCCGTCTCGGACCCTGTGGATTTGCAACCTCCATGCCACATCGCCGGGCCGGATGAAAGGCTTCTGAATTTACGATGGATTTACGGTGGCGAGGGGGGAAGGCCGCGGGGATGTCACGGTATTTTCCGACAGAATTGTCCCCATTTTTTTTCCGGCCTACAAAACTGTTGGAAAGCGCGCGGGAAGGGGGAGACGGATCAGAGCAGGGTGGGGATCACCGTCCGGAGAAAGGCCTGGTCGTCCTGTTCGATCCGCCGGAGGCCTTCGATGATCAGGTACATGAAGTCGCCGATCTCCGACGCCTCCATCTTGTCGGCGGAGAGGCCGGGGAAGAATTTGAAGTGGCCGTGGCGCAGCTTCAGCAGGTCGAAGAACGCCTCCTCCCCCCGACGCCCGCCGTACTGGACGTCCACCAGCTTGCCGTCCCGGAAGGAGAGCTGGGCGCTCTCCCGGGGGAGCTTCAGCACCAGGACACCGGTCTTCTGGTTGATGTAGAAGGTCTGGAAGAGGTCCGCCGGCGGCATCTCCGAGAGTTTTCCGGCCAGTCCGCAGGAGAACTGTTCGCTGCGGGCCCGGTTGATCTCCGCCATCCGCCGCACCAGCAGCCGGGTGAAGGCCATCTGGAGGCCCGGATGGCGGTTGAGCACCCGCCGGAAGCTCTCCGCCCCCACCCGGAGCACCGTGGTGGGCTCCGCGGCCACCACCGAGGCCCCCACGGGGTTGCCGCTCAATACGCTCATCTCCCCGAAGACCTCCCCCTTGCCGATGGTGGCCAGCGTCATCCCGTCCTCCCCCTGGACCTCCACCATGCCGGAAAGGACGATGAAGAGGTTTCGCCCGGAGCCCCCCTTGCGGAGGATGGTGGCGAAGCGGTTGAACCGGTCGAGGCGCAGGTAGGAGAGGACATCCTGGATCTCGGCGCGGTCGAGCCCCTCGAAGATGGGAAAGCTGATCAGAAGGTCGACCAGGTCCTCCATCCGCCCCGAACTCCGGGTCAGGTCGAGCTTGTCGGTGAACCGGATGAATCCGGTGCAGCCGCCGCACTCGAACCGGTTGCCCGGAGCGGCCGCCTCATCCCCCGCCGACCGCGCTTTTCGAATCTTCTTGACATCCTTGGCCAGGATCAGACAGGGGGCCTTGCCGTGGGGGACCAGGAAGATCCCCTGGGAGATCTGGAATTCATCCTCCACGGCGTACAGGGGGCAGCTTTCGGCCTCCTCGATGTGGAAGACCGGCGCGGGTTCCGATCCGTTGGTGTCGGGACTTGGATCCATTGGCGCCTTCCTAGTGAGGGTCCCATTTGGGGATGAACGAGAGGAACATCTTGTCCTCATTATAGATTCCCTGCCGATTTTGTAAACAGGAAATTGGGGGCGCGGCCGGCCCCCGGGCCGGAAAAAACGTCAAAGCAGGGAAAAAGCGAGAAAAAGGTTTTGTCACGGAGGCCTGAAGCCTGTATATTGATGGGTCTATGACCGCGAACCCCGAAACCCCGGAGCCCGTCGCAAGGCCGGAAGCCCAGCCCATCGTGGCCATCGTGGGGCGGCCCAACGTGGGCAAATCATCCCTGTTCAACCGGCTCACCCGGAGCCGGGACGCCCTGGTGGACGACCTCCCCGGCGTCACCCGGGACCGGATCCACGGGGAGGCGGTCTGGGATGACCGGGCCTTCCTCCTGGTGGACACCGGCGGGTTCACCGACACCGACCCGGACGGGTTCGCCGGGGCGATCCGCCGCCAGATCGAGCAGGCCCTGTCCGCGGCCGACGCCGTCATCATGGTCCTGGACGGCCGCTCCGGCCCCTCCCCCTTCGACCGGGAGATCATCGATCGACTCCGGTCCCTGCCGCGGCCGGTCCTGTTCGCCGTCAACAAGATCGACGGCCCGGAGGTGGAGGATCGCCTCTTCGAGTTCTACGGGCTGGGGATCGATCACCCCCATCCGGTGTCGGCGGCCCACGGATACGGGATCAACGATCTCATGGACAACCTGGCGGCCGCCCTGCCGCCCGCCGCCCCGGCCGGCCCCTCCGACCGGATCCACCTGGCGGTGGCGGGCCGCCCCAACGTGGGGAAATCCTCCTTGATCAATCGCCTCTTGGGGGAGGAGCGCCTCATGGTCGGCGACCTGCCCGGCACCACCCGGGACGCCGTGGACATCGCCCTCACAAAGGACGGCACCGACTACCTGCTCATGGACACGGCGGGGATCCGGCGCAAGGGCCGGGTGGTCGACCGGCTCGAAAAGTTCTCCATCATCAAGGCGCTCAAGTCCCTGGAACGGTGTGACGTGGCCCTGCTGGTGATGGACGCCTCCGAGGGGATCACCGCCCAGGACCTCAGCGTGGCGGGGTACGCCCACGACCGGGGATGCGGCTGCCTGGTGCTGCTCAACAAGTGGGACCTGGTGGCCCGGGACGAGCGCCGGCGAAGACGGATCACCGAGCAGCTCCGCTCCGATGTCCGCTTCCTCTCCTTCGCCCCGACGCTCCGGATCTCCGCCCTGACCGGCCAGCGGGTGGGCCGGATCCTGCCCGCGGTGGGCGAAATCTTCTCCCAATACACCGCCAGGACCGGCACCGGTCCCCTCAACCGCCTGCTGGAGGAGGCCGTGGCCCGGACCGAACCGCCCCTGCACCGGGGACGACGGCTCAAGTTCTACTACGCCACCCAGGTCTCGACCCGTCCCCCCACCATCGTGGTCTTCGTCAGCCATCCGGAGGCGGTCCACTTCTCCTACCGGAGATATCTGACCAACCAGTTCCGGGAGGGGCTGGGCCTGGACCGAACGCCGGTGCGCCTGATCCTGCGGCAGCGGGGCGCGGACAACCGGAAGCCCAGGGGCCGAAAGGGCCGCCGGTAGACCGGCCGGGCCGCGGAAAGAGGCTTTCCGGAAGGGGCGCCATGGATCTCTTCGAATACGCCGCCGACGAGGCGGCCCGCCCCGAACGCCCCCTGGCCGACCGGATGCGGCCGGAGCGGCTCGACCACTTCGTCGGACAGGCCGGGGCCGTGGGGCCGGGGACCCCGCTGCGCCGGGCCCTGGAATCCGACGCCCTCTTCTCCATGATCCTCTGGGGTCCGCCCGGCTGCGGAAAGACGACCCTGGCCCGGATCACCGCCGCGGAGACCCGCTCCCACTTCGTCCAGTTCTCCGCGGTCCTCTCCGGCGTCAAGGAGATCCGGTCGGTGATCGAGACCGCCCGGACCCAGAGAAGCCTCCACCGGCGCCGGACGGTCCTCTTCGTGGACGAGATCCACCGGTTCAACAAGGCCCAGCAGGACGCCTTCCTCCACCACGTGGAGGAGGGGCTCATCACCCTCATCGGGGCCACCACCGAGAACCCCTCCTTCGAGGTGATCCCGGCCCTGCTCTCCCGGTGCCGGGTGATCCCCTTGAACGCCCTCGCCCCGGCGGACCTCGAAGCGGTGCTCGACCGGGCCCTCGCCGACGCGGCCGACGGCCTGGGGGGGACGGGGCTGGGCCTGGACGCCGAGGCCCGGGATCACCTGGCGAGGGCCGCGGACGGCGACGCCCGCGCCGCCCTCAACAACCTCGCCCTGGCGGCCGAAGCCGCCCGATCCCGCCTGGCCGGCGGCCCTCCGGGACCCGGGCGGATCACCCTCGCCGACGCGGAGGGGGCCGTGGGGCAAAAGGCCCTCCGGTACGACAAATCGGGGGAGGAGCACTACAATCTCATCTCCGCCTTCATCAAGAGCATGCGGGGGAGTGATCCGGACGCCGCGGTCTACTGGATGACCCGGATGCTCGCGGCCGGGGAGGATCCCCTCTACGTGGCCCGGCGGATGGTCCGGTTCGCCTCGGAGGACGTGGGAAACGCCCACCCCTACGCCCTCAGCCTGGCCATGGACGCCATGGCGGCCTTCCGGTGCCTCGGCCCCCCCGAGGGGGAGCTGGCCCTGGTCCAGGCGGCGGTCTACCTGGCCGCTTCCCCCAAGAGCAACGCCGTCTACACCGCCCACGGCAGAGCCCGGGAGGCCGTGGACCGGACCGGAACCCCGCCGGTGCCCCTCCACATCCGGAACGCCCCCACCGCCTTGATGAAAGGGCTCGGCTATGGTAGGGGGTACCGGTACGCCCACGATTACGATCAGGGGCACGTGGAACAGGAATATCTGCCGCCGGAGCTTGCCGGGTCCCGGTTCTACGAACCCACCGACCGGGGGTACGAGAAGCGGATCCGGGAGCGCCTCGACGGCTGGCGCCGAAACCGCGGCAAGAACCGGGACACCCCGTGAGCCCGGCTCCTCTCCTGTTGGGCCTCGCGCTGTTTCTGGCCTCCGGGGACGACGGCGGAATGGCGCGGATGGAGACGGCCGAGGCGGTGATCGACTTTCCGGCGCCCATGGCCGGCGCGGCCGAAACGGTGGCGGACCGGTTCCCCCAGATCCGGTCGGACCTCGCCGGGGTCCTGGGCTGGGACCTGACCCGGCGGCCCCGGGTGGTGCTGGTGGGGGATACGGAGACGTTTCGCCGGATGGTCGGCACCGATCTCTTCCTCGCCTTCGCCGTACCGGGCAAGAACGTCATGGTGATCGACCACGCCAAGATCGGCGGCGACACCGCCGCCCTGACGGCGACCCTCAAGCATGAACTCTGCCACCTGCTCCTCGGGCGGCGGATCCCGAGGGACCGGCTGCCCCGGTGGCTCGACGAGGGCGTGGCCCAGTGGGTCAGCGACGGCTTCTCCGAACTGATGTCCGACGAGGGGGCCCGGCGGCTCAACCGGGCGGTGATCTCCGGCGACCTGATCCCGCTGCGCCGGCTGGCGGACCGGTTCCCGGCCCATCGTTCCGGCCTGATCCTCGCCTACGAGCAGAGCAAGAGCCTGGTCAACCATGTGGTCCGGGACTACGGAGCCAAAACGGTGGTCGACATCCTGCACCTGCTCCGCCAGGGACGGTCCCTGGACGGGGCCCTGGAGGAACGGCTCGGAAAGGACGCGGCCGCGCTGGAGAAAGAGTGGCAAAGCGGGCTGAGCACCGGGGGGGCCTGGATCCGGTTTCTGAGCGCCCATCTCTACGGGCTGCTCTTTTTCGCCGCCGCGGTGATCACCCTGGCGGCCTTCATCCGCAGGGTCAGGCAGCGGCGGGCCTACGGCGCGGACGAGGAGGACGACCTTGAAGATTAACTCCATCGTCAACCGGTACATGGTCATGGAGATGGTCCCCCCGTTTCTCCTCAACCTCTTCTTTTTCACCTTCATCTTCCTGCTGAGCCGGATCCTCGACATCACCAACATGATCGTCAACTACAAGATCGGGCTGGGGACCATCCTGCTCATGCTCCTGTACTCCATGCCCTATTTTCTGGTCTTCGTGGTGCCCATGTCGGTGATGATGACGGTCCTTCTGACCTTCCTGGGGATGTCCACGGACAACGAGATCCTGGCCCTCAAATCCTGCGGCGTCAGCCTCTACCAGTTGATCCCGTCGGTCCTCCTGTTCTGTGCCCTGGGCGGCCTTCTCACCGGCATCATGATCAATTTCGGCCTGCCCTGGGGGCGCCTCTCCCTCAAGGCGCTGACCGTCAGGGTCGCCACCGCCAACCTCGACATCGGACTCAAGGAGCGGACCTTCAACGACCGGTTCGAAGGGGTGATGCTCTATGTCAACCGGATCGATCCCCGGAGCCGGGACCTCATCGACGTCTTCATCCGGGATCAGCGCGACGAGAAGGTCAGGGCCACCATCCTCGCCCCCCGGGGGCGCCTCTACAGCTCCCCGGACCGGCCCGCCTTCCGCATGCGCCTTCACGACGGGACCATCAACCAGGTGGATATCGAAACCCGATCGGTCAACACGGCCCGGTTCGAGACCTACGACATCACCCTCGACCTCCGGCGGGCGGTGGCCTCGGTCGGCCGGGGGCCCAAGGACGAAAAGGAGATGTATCCGGGGGAGCTGGCCGACTTCCTCGACACTTACGGAAAGAAGGACGCGAGGTACTACCAGGCCCTTCTGGAGTTCCACAAGAAGCTCTCCATCCCCTTCGCCTGCCTGGCCCTGGGGATCCTGGCGGTCCCCCTGGGGGTCCAGTCGAAGTTCTCCCGCCGCTCCTTCGGCCTGGGGCTGGGGCTCACCTTCTTTCTGCTCTACTACCTGCTTCTGTCGGCCGGACTGGTCTTCGGAGAGAACGGCAGCTACCCGCCGGCGGTGGGGGTCTGGGTCCCCAACATCGTCATGGGGGGCCTGGGGATCTACCTCTTTCTCCGGGTGGCGGCGGACCGGCCGGTCCGGATCATCTTCATCCCCTTTTTGATCCACCGGGCCAAATCCCTGATCCTCCGGCGGAGGGGGGCCGCGCCGTGACCCTCATCCACCGGTATGTGACCCGGGAGACCCTGAAGTTCATCGCCGTGGTGCTGACCACGGTGGTGAGCATCTACCTCTGCGTCGATTTCTTCGAGAAGATCGACAACTTCATGGACGCCGGCCTCCCCATGGGGCGTGCCCTGGTCTTCTTCCTCTACAACATCCCCTTCATCACCGCCCAGGTTTTGCCCGTGGCCCTGCTGCTGGCCGTGCTCATCGTGCTGGGGCTCATGTCCCGGAACAACGAGATCCTCGCCCTGAAAAGCAGCGGGGTGAGCATCTACTCCCTGCTGCGGCCGGTCTTCACCCTGGGGGTCCTCTTCTCCATCGCCCTGTTCTTCTTCACCGAGGGGGTGGTGCCGGCCACCTCGGAGAAGGCCAACCGGATCTGGCTTCAGGAGGTCAAGAAGAAGGCGGCGGTGATCTCCCGGGAGAAGAACATCTGGATCAAGGACAACCAGGCGATCCTCTACATCGCCTACTACAATCAGGCCAACCGGGCCATCTACGGCCTGACCCTCTACCAGTTCGACGATGCCTTCCGCCTGGCCCGCCGGGTGGACGCCAAGATGGGCCTCCCCGAAAAGGACCGGTGGCTCCTCTACCGGGTCTCGGAACAGGTGCGCGATCCAAAGACCGGGGAATACGACGTCACCTTTCTCGACGCCCGGTTCGAGCCCCTCAACCTGGTCCCCGAGGATCTGGAGACCGCCGTGAAGACCTCGGAGGAGATGAATTTCAAGGAGCTGCTCGCCTACATCGGCCGGGTGGAGGCCGAAGGATACGACGCCACCCCCTACCGGGTCGATCTCCATGCCAAGGTCGCCTTTCCGGTGATCTGCATCATCCTTTCCATGGTGGGCACCGGCATCGCCCTGCGGGAACGAACCAAGGAGGGGATGCCGGTGAGCATCGCCTACGGGCTCGGGGTCGCCTTCCTCTACTGGATCCTCTACAGCTTCTGCGTCTCCATGGGCTACGGCGGGATCCTTCCCCCGGTGGCCGCCGCGTGGACCGCCAACGTGATCTTCTTCTGCCTGGGGGCGCTGCTGCTCCTCAACGCCGAATGAGCGGCCGGCTCACGGAAACCGATCGAAGCCGCCTGGCGGCGGCCATGGCCCGGTACAACGCCCTGCTCACGGCGGCCACGGCCGGCCTTCCCCTCGCCCTCCCCCTGGCGCTGCTGTCGAAGAAACGGCGGCGGACCGTCCCCGGCCGCCTGGGGATCGCCTCCCCGCCCCGGCGGATTCGACGGATGGCCCCCCGCCCCGTCTGGGTTCACGCCCTCTCGGTGGGGGAGGTGATCTCCGCCGCCCCGCTGGTGACCGCCCTCCGGGAGCGCCGCCCGGAGATCCCCGTGGTCTTCTCCGCCTCCACCGCCACCGGGATCGAGACGGCCCGACGGGCCCTGGCCGGCCGGTTGTCCGGGATCTTCCTCTTTCCCTACGACCTGGTCCCCGTCGTGGACCGGATCCTGGGGGCCATCAGCCCCCGGCTGGTGGTGATCGTGGAGACGGACATCTGGCCCAACTTCCTCTGGCGGGCCGATCGCCGCCGGATCCCCGTGACCCTGGTCAACGGCCGGCTGAGCGACCGGTCGGTCGCCGGGTACCTCCGGTTCAAGGGGCTCTTCGGACCGGTGATCTCCCTGTTTTCCGGGATCTGCGCCCAGTCCCCGGAGGATGGGCGCCGCTTCCGCCGGCTCGGGGCCGATCCCGGCCGGGTGACGGTCACCGGCAGCATCAAGTTCGACCAGCCCCTCCCCGAACTTGCCGATGGGAGACGATCGGCCCTGAAGCGATCCATCGGCGCGCCCCCCGGCGCGCCGGTGGTGGTGGCCGGCAGCACCCACGAGGGGGAGGAGGCCCTGTTGTCCGCCGCCCTCGTCCGGCTCCGGGAGCGGTTCCCCGATCTCTTCCTGGCGGTGGTGCCCCGGAATCCGGACCGGGGAGGGGCCGTCTCGGACCTCTTCGGACGGGCGGGGTTCCGGCTTCCCCGCCTCTCGGACCTGGAAGGGTCGGCCGACCGACCGTCCGCGGACGGCGTGGTGGTCGACCGCATCGGACGGCTCAAGGCCCTCTACGCCCTTTCGGATGTCGCCTTCGTGGGGGGGAGCCTGGTCCCCTTCGGGGGCCACAACCCCCTGGAGCCGGCCGCCTGGGCCAAGCCGGTCCTCTTCGGGCCTCACATGGGGGCCTTCCGGGAGATCGCGGCCCTTCTCCTCGCCGAGGGCGGGGCCGTCCAGGTGGGCGGCCCGACCTCGGCGGCCGAACGGATCACGGCATTTCTGGAGGAGCCGGAGGCGGCCCGCCGGACCGGGGAAAGGGCCCTGGGGGTCCTTCTCGACAACCGGGGGGCCGTCGCCCGGACCCTGGAGGTCCTGGCGGAATGGATCTGAAGGGGCCGGCCGTCCAACGGCTCCGGAGCCGGATCGAAAGGGTGATGCGGGGGGACGGCGCCCCCTTCCGGACCCCCCTGTCGGCGGCCCTCTTTCTCCTCTCCCTTTCCTACGGCGCCGGCGTCCGCCTCCGGACCACGCTCTACAAAAACGGCGTCCTCGGACGGGCGCGGCTTTCCCGTCCGGTGATCTCCGTGGGCAACCTCACCGTCGGGGGGACGGGAAAGACCCCCACGGCCGTTTACCTGGCCGAAAAGCTCCGGGACCGGGGCGCGCGTCCCGCGCTGGTCAGCCGGGGGTACGGGGGCGCGGCCGAGGGGCGGGGCGGGGTGGTGAGCGGCGGCGGCCGGATCTATATGGATGCCCGGTCCGCCGGGGACGAGCCCCTGCTCATGGCCCGGCGCCTTCCCGAGGTGCCGGTTTTGATCGGACGGGATCGGCACCGGATGGGCCTCATCGCCCTGGAACGGTTCGGGGCCGGGGCGGTGATCCTCGACGACGCCTTCCAGCACCTCCGGCTGGAACGGAACATCGATCTGGTGTTGATGGACGCCCGACGCCCGCTGGGAAACGGACGCCTCTTTCCCATGGGCCCCCTCCGGGAGCCGCCGTCGGCCCTCCGGCGGGCCGGGGCCGTGATGCTCACCCGGTGTGACCGCGCGAAGGATCTGGGGCTGGGGGCGGCGGAACGGCTCCGGCGCATCCTCCATCCCCGGATACCGATCCTCCGATCCTCCCATGCCCCCCGGCTGGTGGCCGTGGTCCCCCGGGGGGAGGCCCGCGGCGCCATGTCCGGGTCCCGGGCCGAGCGGGACGTTTCCGGCGACTGGATCTCCGGCCGGCGGGTCTTCCTCTTTTCCGGCATCGGAGAGAACGCCGATTTCAGGCGGACGGTCCGGGGCATGGGGGGCCGGGTGGCGGGGGCCCTGGCGTTCCCGGACCACCACGACTACACCGATCCGGAGCTCCGCGCCGTGATCCGCCGGGCCACCGATCTGGGCGCCGAGGCGATCCTGACCACGGAGAAGGATCACGTGCGGATCATGGGACGGGGGATCGCCTGGCCCCTCGATCTGGGGGTGGTGGGGGTGGAGATCCGTCTCCACCAGGGGGAGGCGGCCCTCGACCGGCTGCTGGGGGGGCTCTGGGAGACGGGCGGCTCCGGTCCGAACTAGACCGGGACGCCTCCGTCCGCATCCTCCGGACCCGACGCCGCCCCCTCTTCGCCCTCCTCCCGGAGGATCCGGGTGACCGCCGCCACATCCCCGGGCCGGTCGACGCCCACGGACCGATGTTCGGTCACCACCACGTGGATGGGAATCCCGTTCTCCAGCAGCCTTAGCTGTTCCAGCCGCTCCAGCCGCTCCAGCGGGCTCGGCCCCAGGGCCACAAACGCGCGGAGGGCCTCCATCCGGAAGGCGTAGAGTCCGATGTGGCCGTACACGGCCGCCCCATTCCGGTCCTCCCGGGCGTGAGGGATGAGGGCCCGGGAGAAGTAGAGGGCCCGGCCGTCCCGGGCGAAGACCACCTTGACCCGGTCCGGGGAAAGGGCCGACGCCGCGGGAATTTCGGCGGCCAGGGTGGCGACCCGGACGGCGGGATCCCGGAAGGGGGAGATCAGCTCGGTGAGCATCTTGGGGGAGAGGGCCGGCTCGTCTCCCTGGATGTTGACCACCACCGCCTTCTCCGGCAGCCCCATCGCCTCGGCCGCCTCCAGGACCCGGTCGGTGCCGCTCTGGTGGTCGTACCGGGTCATCACCGTGGGGATCCCGAACGACTCGGCCGCCAGCAAAATCCGGTCGTCGTCGGTGGCCAGCACCACCTGCCTGAGTCCGGGGCAGCGGGAAGCCCGCTGGTATACGTGCCAGAACATGGGCTTTCCCAGGATGGGGATCAGGGGCTTTCCCGGAAACCGGGATGAACCGTAACGGGCCGGAATGACCCCGTGGCAGTCGGGAAGCTTTTTCATGGGAGGGTCGGGTGGTGCCTTCTTCTCTTACGAACTTTTTTTACGGGCTCTTCTCACGGGCGGCGGAGCGACCCGCGCACCGCCTCCCGGGCGATCCGCGTCCCCCCCCGTCGCCGTTGGATGTAGGCCGCCGCCCTTGCGCGGACCCGATGCCGGTCGGCCGGCGCCGCCAGATCGGCTAAGAGGCGTCGCGCCACCGAGATCCAATCCCTCTCCACCCGAAGGAGGCCGGCGGTCCGGATCTCCCCCCCCACCCATTTGAAGTTCTCCCAGTGGGGGCCGATCACCGGAACCACGCCGTGGACCAGGGCCTCGAGAAAATTCTGACCGCCCAGCGGAGCCAGGCTCCCCCCCACAAAGGCGGCTTGGGCGAGGCGGTAGGCCCACGGCAACTCTCCGAATGTATCCCAGAGGAGAACCGTTGCGCAAGGGGAATCTCCACGGAGGCGGGATCGCATGCTCCAGGGGATCCTCTCCCGGTGGAGATGGGCCCGCCAGCGGTCGAGCCGGTGCATGTGCCGGGGGAACAGGCCGATGACGGCCTCGGGATGTCGCCGGCGAAGATGGGCGATGATTTGCTCCACCTGGCCCTCCTCCTGGGCGCGGACCGAGCCGAGGACGACGAAGGGCCGATCCGCCGGCACGATCCCGGAAAGCGGATTCGGCCCGTCCGGGGCCGTCTCCGGATCCACGGCGTCGAACTTCATGTTGGGCATCACCGAGACCCCTTCGGGGCCGAAGATATCCCCGAACCGGTCGGCGTCCGCTCCGGAAACGGCCAGGATCCGGTCCGGCCGCAGGGCCCGCCAGGGGGCCCGCCACCGGCGGTACCGGCGGTGGCCGCGGGCCGTCATACGGCCGTTGACCACCAGTATCCGCACCCCCCGACGCCGGAGCGCGAAGAGGAGGCCCGGCCACAGCTCCGATTCGAGGAGAACCATCACCCGGGGATCCACGGACCGGACGGCGGTCCGCATCAGGGTCGGGCGGTCGAAGGGGAGGTACCGGGTTTCCGCCGGGATGGCGGCCCCGTTCACCCGGTCCCCGCGGATCGACCCGGAGAGGATCTCCCGTCCCTGGGGGGTGTTGGTGGTCACCAGCGCGGTCATCGGCCGGTCCGAATGGAGGGCGGCCAGGAGCATCGCCGCCAGGCGGCACTCCCCGGCCGATGCGGCGTGGATCCACAGATCGGCCGGCGGCGGGGGGCGCCGGGCCGTCCGCTCGGAAAGTCCCGTGGAGAGGCGGGGCGTGCCGCGCAGGACGGGGAGCGCCATCCGCCAGCCCAGCTCGTAGAGAAGCATCAGCGCGGTCTGGAATATGGAGGGCTGTCCCCGGCGGGTCATGAGCCCGGGACCCGCCGGGGACGGCCGCGGAAAACGGCGGTTCCGGTGTCCGATAAGCGGTGCGTTCGATCCATGGGGCAAGAAAAAGCGGATGGAACGGCGGGGGGCCATCCGCTCGGGGGGTGTCGGAATTGGTCGGGGCGAGAGGATTTGAACCTCCGGCTTCCTGCTCCCAAAGCAGGCGCGCTACCAGGCTGCGCCACGCCCCGACGGGCCTTCGCATTGTCCATCTCCTATCACGCTTTGGCGTCCCGCGCAAGCGCTCGGTGGGGAGAAACCGGTTTTTTCGACCTCCCCGGCGGGGGAAGATTCGGGATTCCCTCGACATAACCGCCAGTATTTTCAATTTTTGTTGACACTCCACGGGAATCATATTATTTTTTTACCAATTTTGTTGAGCGATCTCCACATCGTCTGGCGAAGGAGCCATTTATCGTCAGTCCATTGGCGAGCCACCTTCTGGAGGGTACAAATCGGCGAGAGTGGCGGAACTGGTAGACGCACTGGACTTAGGATCCAGCTCCGGCGACG
>CAYSLC010000125.1:0-2337 GCA_964431545.1 uncultured Desulfobacteraceae bacterium
AACCAATCTCTCCTTATACCTAATTTCGATTTCAGTTTCTTCTCCCTTTGTCGAAGTGAAAAACAATATGATATCTGACATTTGCTTTAAATCCGAAAGTAAATATTTTTCATTTACTTTTGGCAACCTGTAATGTGCGTCTAATTTCGCTTTTCCATTTTGAACTGAAGATAAAATAAAATCGAAAAAAGTGGTTGAAAAGCGAGCTTTAAGTTTATCTACTTCGACCTCAATACCACGAGGCACATAAACATTTGTTGGAATATTTACGGACAGATTATGTTTCTTTGACTTTAATATAATTTCCCCTTTTTCAATGGTTGGAACAATTTCAATTCGACCGCTCTGAAAAAGTTGTAATGGTTGTTCCGAGACAATATCGAAGCGAATGTCTCGTGCCTCACCATCAATCACCTCAAGCCGAGGAATTAATCCAATTGCGAAATCAACAAGATATTCACTTATATCGGTATCTTCATCCGGTAGTGAAATATTAAATTTC
Organism: uncultured Desulfobacteraceae bacterium; assembly: GCA_964431545.1. Taxonomy (GTDB): domain Bacteria; phylum Desulfobacterota; class Desulfobacteria; order Desulfobacterales; family JAABSP01; genus CAYSLC01. The sequence continues at coordinate 503 of CAYSLC010000125.1, forward strand.
AAATGAACATTCTTGTTTTTATAGCCCACCTTACGCACAATATCTATTTTGTTTTTCGAGTATAAAACAGGAGAATCACCAACGTAGCTTGTAATCGCCAGCCCAAGGCCTTTGCCATCTAGGGAAAACAATTCGTTTTTCGATTCGTACTTGAATGAAAGTTTCTTTTTATGAAGTCTGTTGTATTCCTTTGCTTCTATTTTTCGTAATCTTTTTATAACTTTGCTGATCAAAACCTCATCGACATGAACAAGAAAAGCTCTTTCGGGATTATTACTGCCGTTAAATTCAATAACAAGAAAAAATGTCGGTAGAGGACTTTTAATAAAGCGCACCCAATTATCCAACTTGATTTGCCATCTTCCAGGGCTGCTATCTGTTGATTTTACTTGGACAAGGCATTGCAGTGGTTGTAGACAAATATCCAATGATTGACGAGAGGATAAAATTCCATCATCTGAAACTGGAAATTCAAGCAAGTAATCCCATCCAGTTTTATCTTCTTGGGCTCTGTTGACAATAACACCAACCTGACTGCACCAATTCTCCAATAAAGTCTCACCAAGTTTGCCGACATCCCTTTTATGATACATAGACATATTCTGAATAATATCACGAGCAATGGAGTCCTTTGTTTGCGACAATGAAATGTCCTGAAGTTCCTTTAGCCCTCGTCCGGTTTTTCTGCTTCGTATGGTTGTGCTTGACCGATGCCGGCATGACGACAAGTTTCCCTTGCACTATCGGGCGGGGATGGTTCCCGGTGAAGGTCTCCCTGTGCTCAAGGTTGAACATCTCCATCATATCCCGGATGGATGTTTCCCCACAGCACAGACCGAAGTAAGCTCCTTTTGTTCAGATTCATGGGTTGTCCGGTACTTGTCCGGTGGTTGTCCGATTGCCGGACGGAGGAATCCGTATCAGTTTTGACAAACTGGACCTGGAACGTATACCCGGTCTCTTTGAATCGCAATTCGATCTCGGGATACCCGTCGATCTCGTTTCGGATTTTCGGTATCCCGCTGCCCCAAGCCTCGATCAACCCCATCTCCTTGAAGATCCTGGGCGAGGACCCGGTTTCGGATCACCGATCGCCCCGACCAGAGTTCCTCGATGGTCAGCGTATCCGGCAGCGTACCGGGGCTGGTGATATCGAGCATGTCGTCATAGATGGCGATCTTGGTGTCGCTCCCGGTCTGCGCGTAATCCCGGTGGACGATGGCGTTGATCACCGCCTCCCGGATCGCCTCCAAGGGGTACTCCCACCGGTCCTTCCGATAGACTTCGCCGATGGTGGCGCTCAGGGCGATGTTCCGCTTGATGAAGGCCATGGCCGCTTCGGGTGCCTGGTGTACGGGGTGATCGATGGTGGCCTGGTCGAGGAAAACATCCATGGTGGTTCCCTTGAACCTAGCGCATTCGACCTTGGCGAACGGAAGGATCTTCTGACGGACCGGAGAATCGGTCAGGAGGATCGCCGCGTGGCTGGGCAGGATCCGATCCCGTTCCCGGACCAGGAGCCCCATGTTTTCCATCTGAATCTCGTTCAACCGCTTCCCGGTCGCCTTTTGGAAATCGGCAATGAAATGGGACAAATCGACATCCGACCACGGGACATCGTAGACCGGAACGGAATCGAACGAGATGTTCCGCCGCTGCCTTTCGAGTTCCGCCAGCATTTCAGGGCCGGCGGGCCGGTTGGTTGATCCAACGCGGATGCAGGTCCCCTTGTGCTTGCCCCTTTTCTTGAGATAATAGGGTTTGTGGGATCCCGGAAAGATTTCGACGATCAGCAGGTTCTTCCCTTCGATGGAACGGACGGAGAACTCCGGCAC
>CAYSLC010000125.1:2347-16898 GCA_964431545.1 uncultured Desulfobacteraceae bacterium
CGATGTTCGGCGCACACTGGGTGAAAATGGCATCGGCGATCCGCTCTTCAAGGGGAAAGAGGTCTTCGTCCGGGATGCCGACGACCTCCCTTGGATCATCCCGAACGCCGAAGACGATCCTTCCGCCGCCGCCGTTGGCGAAGGCCACGGCCGTCCTAGCGATCCGGTCGCCCCTGGGAAAGGACTCCTTGAATTCCAGGCGCCTCGATTCGGGTCGTTCCCAGAGCTGTTTTTCAGATAGCACCGATGATTGCATTCATTTGGCTTTCTCTTTTCCGGACCCATTTGCTCGAATATTTTTGCAGGATATCTCAAATTCGGCATCGGGAGCGTCTTTTTCATCGAATTCCGTGAAGTCACGGGAATCCCAGAATTCTCCCATTTTTTCATATGTTTTTGCTTTTGAGATACTGCTTGGCTTCTTTTTTTCCATATGCCTTTCTATACTTTGAGCGGCCATAAAATGGAATTAGAGGGCTCACGTCAAAAACTGCAGGACTTGTGACTTGATCATTTTTACAATCACTCTGATTCAGATCAATCTCAGAATCGGAGGGAGGAAAAAATGAGCAAGGTTGAGTTCACTAAAGAGGATTTGAATGACATCAAATACGATCGCTTTCATCACCCAGTGCCTCGAGTTCAACGCGAATGGAAGTTCTCTGGTTAAAGAGGTCCGGACCATCGGCCGGTCCGCCCGCTTCCAGATTTCTCAGCAATGCGCTTACAAACCGATCGCGGGGATCATCTATATTGAGCCAGTCGCACAGAGATGCCGCACCACACCGGTTCAGCATCGACCGCCGGTCTTCCGGGTCGCCCGACGCGATCAGAGGATGTTTTTTGAGAATGCGGTGAAGCTGATTGTGGTCTTCCGGACGCAAGGCGGCCATGGGCGAAGTGGGTTCTCCATATCCCTCGAGGTTCATGCCTTTTTTGGTCTATTTTAGGCGTGCCTGTCAAGGGTTCTCTTTGAGAAGATTCCCTATGTACTCCGAATTTTTGGGATTCACCCTGGAAGTGGGTAAAATTGAAGGGCTCAGACTGGAAGCCACGGAAAAAAACAAGAGGATTCCGGGTAAGGACGTCTCGGAAACGAACACATTATGAGAACAAAACAGGTTCTTATGTAAGGGAATTTTATTCGGGCGGGAACTTTCATCTAACAATGGTTGTCAGGAACTTTTCGGTCCCTTTCCGGATGATCGATCAAGTCAGCCAGTTTTCAATCCCTATGTTCCGGATGCGGCGGAAATGAGCTTCATTGTTGGTCGTCACGGATAGTCCGTGGTGCAACGCCGTGGCGGCGATCAAAATATCGGCATCGCTGATCAATTCACCCCGGCGGTATAGCTCGGCATATATTGATGCGGCCTTCACAATGATTGGGTCGGTTACAGGCAACACCCGACTTGCCTTGCAGAACAATTCGAATGCGGCGAGCTGCTTTTCCGCTCTTTTGGCAAGGAGACCGCGCATCACTTCATATCGTGTGATGATGGAAAAAGTAAGCCGGCTGTGGCTTTCAAGATAGAAACGGGCGCGCTCAAGGGCAGCAGGCTTTCTGCGCAGGATAGCGGATAGGATGGCCGTGTCAAGCAGGATCAAACAGCCACCTCGTCACACGGAACGCCTCTCTCCGAAGAAGTCTTCACGCCTTCGAGTATGCTCCTCGATGGCGTCGATCTGATCCTCGGAAAGACCCTCGTAGACCTGAGCCGCCAATTCGAGGATATCATCCGGCTTTTCGACGATTTCCACCACCAGCCGCACCTTTTGGCCCTCCGGGATCATCATGTCCACCGGACTCACGGGGCGGAATCCGCCGTGCTCATAAACGGCTTCTATCGTCTCGATCGCCATTCGGGGGTTCCTCTCGAATTCGACGGACACATCGACCGTCCGGGATCAGGGCGATCAGGGACCGCAGCGTCGCGTTGACCGTCTCGGAATCCGGAAAATATTCGCGGACATCGGGGTCAAGCATCACCGCACCGTCCCGCGGTTCGAAATAATGGACACTTGTCGATCCATCCTTCTCATATACCTGAACCGTATGCCCCCGTTTGTACATTTGATGGTACTTGCCCCTGACGCCTTTCTTCCCGGAAAAATCATATTCCGGAAGCATTTCGTCGTCTCTTTTTACGCTTTCTTTCTTATCCGTTTTCATAGCTGCTTTTTTCAACGGAACTGAAAAAAGGTCAAGGTGGGGATCTCGGCTGTCCAGCGGCGGGATATCTAAACCGCCTCCGCTGGGTCTAAGAAAGGCGTTTCGAGGCGGGCGCGGGCCCCGCCTAAGATACAGTCCGCGCCACTCCGATCATCGAATCCCGAGGGACTTCACAAAGGCGATGATCTTCCACCGGTCGACCACGTCCACGGTGGTGGCCAGGGGCGGCTGGCGGCCTTCGGGGGTGCCGTAGCTGACCTCCTTGAAGAGGGCGCCGGGTGAGGCGGACTGGACCTTTTCGCTGCGCAGGTCCCGGATGGGGGGGAAGAAGCTCTGGCCCACGGTGCCCAGACCGTCGTGGTTGTTCCCGTGGCAGTGGACGCAGTATTTGCCGTAGAGAAGGTTGCCGGCGACGACGACCGCGGGGTCTTCAAGGGGGATGGGCGAGCCGATCCGGTCTCCGGGGGTGTTCCGGTAGAGGGTCTCGCCGCCGGTGAGCGGGACGGAGCCCTCCTCCACCGCCAGGATCGGTTGTTCGTGGGGCCGGACGGCCGGTGTCTCCCACATCCGGCCGTACTCGCAGCCGGCGGGAAGAACAAGAAGAATGAGGGCCGAGATGAACAGATGAACGGATCGCATGGCTATTCCCCCTTCTCTCCCCGCACATGCTGGGGATGGGGCAGTTTTTCATAAACGGCGTAGGGTGATTCGCCGGGCACATCCCTGACGGGACGGTAATCCCACGTGGGCTGTCCCAGGTCGCCCACCACGAAAAAGGTGAAAAACCCCTTGGCCAGAATGAAGCCGGCCAACAGGAAGACCACCGTCCAGGTGAACCTCGCCGACTCCCTCGGAATATCTTTTTCGAGCATGCTCATATCTTCACTCCCAGAAGTCCGGTGAACAGGATGTAGAAAAACCCCCAAACCACCGTCCCGGCGATGATCAGGATCAGGCAGACGGGAAAAGGCTCCTCCCGGTCCTCCACCCCCTCGGGAAACGTATAATGGATCTGTTCGATGCGCTGGACCGTGGACCGGGTCCGGAAGTGGCTGTACGCCAGGGCCAGCCCGAAGATCACGATGAAGGTGAGGGTGGGAAAGACGTAGATGATCACATGCTGGAGGTTTAGCAGATCGTAAAACCGCATCGATTCACCCCTTTCGATTGGCGTTTCATGATACCCTTCAGAATACCAGGGAAAAGACGAGCACCGCCCCCGTGGCCAGCAGCCCCGCAAAGATCAGGAACCAGAGGCCGTAGATCTCCAGCCGGTAGAACCGTGAGGGGCGGGCGGGGGGCGGTTCCGGCTCCCCGGCCAGGGGAAGGTACCGGGCGCGCTGCTGGTCGGAAAACTGGCCGGTCTTGAGCGCCCAGAGGAAGACGACCAAGCTGATGGAGAACCCCGCCAGGATGTAGGTGACGAAATACGGGTAGTACATGACCGTTCCTATCCCGAATCGGAATCCCGCTAGCGGGCGGGACGCCGATGGACCGATGTCGAAAGTCCTTTAAGGTTCATAGGCCGCGTCGATGCCCTCGGGCTCCTCATCGGCATCGGTCTCGTTGATGAAGTTGACCGCCACGTAGTTGCCCACGTCCCAGATCTTCTCCGATTCCAGCTCCCGCTTGAAATAGGGCATGGCGGTGCCGGTGATGCCGTTCATGATCTGGTAGTAGAGGATCCCGCCGGAGATGTCGCGGCCCTTGAGCACCGTGAAGTTCAGGGGGGGCGGGTAGATCCACGGCTGGGCCGGGCCCATGCCGTCGCCGATGGGCCCGTGGCATCCGAAACAGAAATCCTGGTAGATCTTGTGCCCCCGGGCCAGCCCCGCCGGCGTGGTGGGGTACGGGTTGGGCACCTGCCGCCACCCCTCGGGGACATGGGAGTGGAGCCACTCCACATTCTCCGCCGGCCCCGACTCATAGGCGGAGATCGCCTCCTCCTTCCAGAACCGCTGGCGGCGGACCCGGTGGTCGGCGTCCCGGAGCCCCAGGCTCTGGACGTACCCGATGAGCAGATCGAGCTTGTCCATGCCCAGAAAGGCGAAGGCGGGCATGATCGACAGGGGGCGCGTGAATCGCGGATTGATAAAGTGGGCCACGTGCCAGTCGTCCGGGTGCTCCCCCCCTTCCTGGGAGAGGTCCGGGCCGGTGCGCTGGGAGCCGAGGAGGATCGGCTGATCCGACACATAGTCCCCGGCCTGTGCGATCCGTTCGGCGCCGAGCCCCCAGTCGATGGTCCGGATCGACTGGCTGTGGCAGTAGACACAGCCGTTCTGGATATAGATCATCCGGCCGGCCGCCTCCTCGGAATTCCGGGCCCGGAAGATCTCCGAGGCGGCCTGATCCCGGGTGGTGAACCAGGGGAGCACCACCACCACGAAGGTGATGGTCAGAAGGAGCAGGAGGCTGCCGACCAGGATGGCGAGGGGGGTCATCCTCATGATGTCACCTCCGCGGGATTGAAGAAGAGGGTCCTGATAATGTTGTAGAATCCGACCACGGCGCTGGTGAAGATCATCAGCCCCAGGGAGGCGCGGATGACGTAGTAGAGGTGGATCTCCGGCAGGACCCGGTAGACCGTCTCGCCGTTGAGCCAGGCATTGCCCTGGATCAGGCCCACCACTGTCAGGACGATGGTGAAGCCGGTGACGCCGATGAGGACCATCCAGTACTGGAAGTCGGCCAGAAACCGGCTGAACAGGGGCTTGCCCACGATCCGCGGCAGGACGTAGTAGAGGCCGCCCAGGGCGATCATCCCCGAAAACCCGAGGACCCCGATGTGGGCGTGGCCCACCACCCAGTTGTTGAAGTGGGTCACCCGCTGGACCTGGGGCAGCGCCATGATCGACCCCTGGATGGAGACGAAGAAGTACATGATGGTCCCGGTGAAGACGAACTTGGCCCCCACGTCGGCGTGGATCAACCCGAGCTGGTCCTTGGCCGTGTACCAGATATTGATCAGGACCACCATCACCGGAATCACCATCCCCACGCTATCCACGATGGAGATCACCTTGAGCCAGGTGGGCACCGGCACCTGGAGGAGGTGGTGAGTGCCGATGTGGGTGTAGACCACGATGAGGGACCAGAACCCGATGAGCGACAGGGTGTGGCTGTAGAGCGGCCGGTTGACCGCCTTGGGGACCACGTAGTAGGTGACCCCCAGGGCCAGGGGGGTGAGCAGCAGGCCGAAGATGTTGTGGCCGTAAAACCAGAGGAGGATGGCGTCGGGGATCCCCACCAGCGCGCCGCTGGTGGGCCGCCAGACCACGTTGCCGATGCAGTAGGTGGTGGCGGTGAGGACCACGGCGGCGCAGGCGTACCAGACCGAGACGTAGAGGACCGGCTCCCGCCGGGCCCGGACCGTCATCACGAGGTTGTAGAGGACCAGGACGAAGATGAGAACCACCATCATGTCCACGGGCCAGATCATCTCGGCGTACTCCCGTCCCTGGGAGAACCCGGCGGAGAGGCTCACCACGATGGCGGCCAGCGTGACGTTCCAGAGAACCACCGTGAGGACCCCCAGCTTTTCGCTGTAAATATCGGTGCGCAGCAGCCGGGGCATATAGTAGAAGGCGGCGGCCAAAAGGGCCGGGGTGACGAACCCGAACAGGACCAGGTTGATGTGGATGGGCCGGACCCGGCCGAAGACCAGCCACCCCACGTTCTCCAGCAGATCCGGCGCGATCAGCTCGGTGGCGCCCAGCAGGCCCATGAAGGTGGCGATCATCATCCAGAAGGCCGAGGTGATGCAGAACCCCTTGGCGGTGGCGTAATTTTCGGTCGACGCTTGTGCTTGTGCGGACAAGATTCCCTCCCCTTCCCCACCTAGTTGTGACAGCTAAGCCAGCAGCCCATGTTGGCCTTCTTTTGCTCGTGACAGGTGATGCAGAACTCCATGAAGAAGATGTTTCGCGGCAGCCGGTCCATGGTCTCCACGGCCCCGTGGCACTCCTGGCAGGCGATCTCCTTCTTGATGTGGCGGACGTGCTTGAAGAAGACGTGCTCCGGAAGGTAGTTGACCTTCACCCAGGGGGTCGGCGTGTTGGTGTTGAAGTAGTTGTGCTCCTTGCGGATCTCCGGATGGTTGGCGATGATGTGGTTGTGGCAGTAGAGGCATTTCTCCACCGGGGGGACCCCGGGGAAGTTCGATTTGCCCGCAAAGGGGTGGCAGAACTCGCAGGAGATCGCCTTGGCCCCGGCGTGGACCCGATGGCTGAAGGGGATCGGCTGCGCCGGCCCCAGCCCCCGGGCCGGGGCGGCGTAGAAGAGGTAGAGGAAGAAGATCACGGTGAGGACGGTGATCCCGGTGAAGAAGATCGTCGCCTTGTTCTCCCACAGGGCCGTGCCGAAGTTTCGGAAACCGGTGGACAGGTCCATCAATTCACCTCCCCTTGTTTGACGGGGACGAGTTCAGGAAACAGGTTGAGGAAAAAGGCGACCGAGGCGGCCATCAACCCCAGAAACCCCAGGGAGATGATGCCGTCCCATACCGACAGGGGGAGCGCGACCGCACCCTTGTACCAGGCCGGCCCCAAGAGCAGCAGGTGCTCCAGCCAGATCCCCACGATGATGACCCCGCACAGGACGATCATGAAGGCGGGCATCATCTTGACTCTACGGTTCAACAGAATGATGAAGGGGATGATGAAGCAGACGGCGAAGACCCCCCAGGCCAGGGAGCGCCAGGGATCGATCATGGTCCGCTGAATGATGTAGTGGGTCTCCTCGGGCAGGTTGCCGTACCAGATCACCACGAACTGGCAGTAGAAGAAATCGGCCCAGACCAGGCAGAACCCGAAGAAGAGCTTGCCCAGGTCGTGGAAGTGGGCCGGGGTGATGGTCGATGCCGGCCCCCGGTGGAGGTGGTGGAGCGCCGCCAGGATGAAGAGGGCCCCCAGGCCGATGTAGAAGGCCTTCACAAAGGCGTAGGCCCCGAAGAGGGTGGAGATCCAGTGGGGATCCATGGACATCACCAGGTCGAAGGCGATCAGGGAGAGGACACAGGCGAAGGCGACGGCGTAGAGGACCGCGAAGAGGGTCTTGCGCCGGCGGCACCTTTCGGGATCGGCCGGCGGCCGGCCGGCCAGCAGACCCCGGAGCCCGCCGGCGGGGCGGCACGGGTCGGTCTTGAGGCTCAGCGCGCAGCGGAGATACCCGAACCCCAGCCCGTAGAGGATCAGCAGGCCGATCAGGTCCCGGGTGAAGAGGAAGGGCATGTTGAGCCAGACCTCCTTTCCGTGCAGGTCCTGGTGGAGCCACGGGAAGAGGGACTCCCGCCCCAGGAAGAGGAGCAGGAAGAGGACGAAGGAGAGGGGGAAGAACCCGGCGAACGCCTCCGACAGCCCGGAGAGGGGTCCGCTCCACCGGGCACGGGCCATGTGCATGACCATGGAGAAGAGGAACGCCCCCTGGGCCACCGCCGACCAGAAGAGGAAGTTGATGTGGTACGCCTGCCAGGCCCGCTCCGGGTGGGGGCCGCCCAGCTGGGCGAAGAATCCGGCCGCCCCGATGATCATCAGCCCGAACAGGCCGCCGAAGAGGAGACCCTTTTTCATTACCGTGCCGTCGTTCATGGTCGTGTCACCCGCTTTCGTTGATCTCCCATGGGAAAAAGGCTCAATAGACGAAGACCCGCCGGGGATCCCCCCCCTTGTCCTGGAAGAAGGTCATCAGCTTCTCCTGGTCCCCGTCCTCGCAGGCGGCCACCACCCCGTAGTGCTCCCCGGAGCACCGCTCGTCGTAGGCCGCCAGGTTCCGGTACCGGGGCAGCCTGGTCTGGGTGAGCAGGCCGATGACGTTGCCGAAGACCCCGAAGAGGATGGTGAACTCGAATCCCACGATGAAAAAGGGGACCAGGGCCACCACCGGCTTGCCGCTCACGATGAGATTCCACTGGGTGGCCGTGTGGATGGACAGGGAGAACCCGGTGAGAAACCCCAGGATCCCTCCGGCCAGGGTGAAGTACCCCACCCGGCTCGGTTTGAGCCGCAGGGCGTCGAGAATCCGGTGGCTGGGGACCGGGCTGTGGACCTTGTGGATCCGCCAGGGGGACTCCCGGAGGGACTCGATGGCCCCCACGGCGCGATCCTCGTCCGAAAACACCCCCATCACGAATCGTTCAACCGGCATGGCCGTCTCCTTTGTCGAGGGTCTCCTTCATCTCGGTCATGGAGATGGAGGGCAGATGCTTCACAAAGAGCAGGAAGAGGAAGAAGAAGAGGCAGAAGGTGCCGAGCATGATCCCCAGCTCCACCAGCGAGGGGGTGTAGAGGCCCCAGGCGTGGGGAATGAAGTCGTGGGCCGGACCCCCCACGATGATCACGAACCGCTCGTACCACATGCCGATGTTGATCAGAATCGAGATCCCGAAGAGCCAGGGGACGCTGCGGCGGAACTTCCGCCAGAAGAAGAGCAGCGGGATCAGGCTGTTGCAGACCACCATGATCCAGAACTCCAGGGTGTAATCGCCCACGGCCCGCCACCGGAACGACTCCATCTCCACGCTGTTGTGGCTGTACCAGGCGATGAAGTACTCGGTGGCGTAGGCGAACCCCACGATGAGGCCGGTGAGGATGATGGTCTTGGCCACGTTCTCCAGGACGTCGTCGGTGATGATCCGTCCGTAACTGAAGATGGCCCGCATGGGGATCATCAGGGTGAGGACCATGGCGAGCCCCGAGTGGATCGCCCCGGCCACGAAGTAGGGGGCGAAGATGGTGGAGTGCCACCCCGGAACGACCCCCAGGGCGAAGTCCCAGGAGACGACGCTGTGGACCGAGATCACCAGGGGGGTGGCCAGGGCCGCGAAGAATAGGTAGCCCCGGCTGTAGTGGCGCCAGTGGTCGTGGGTGCCGGTCCACCCCAGGGAGATGACGGTGAAGACCTTCTTTCTAAAGCCGGTGGCCCGGTCCCGGATGGTGGCCAGATCCGGCAGCATCCCGGTGTACCAGAAGAGGGAGCTGACCGTGAGGTAGGTGGAGATGGCCACGATGTCGAAGACGAGGGGGGACTGGAAGTTGGGCCAGAGGTTCCGCTGGTTGGGGTACGGCAGCATGTAGTAGACGAGCCAGACCCGCCCCAGGTGGATCAGGGGGAAGAGGCCGGCGGTGCAGACGGCGAAGACGGTCATGGTCTCGGCGGCCCGGGCGATGGGGTTTCGCCACCCGGCCCGGAAGAGGTAGAGGATGGCCGAGATCAGGGTCCCGGAGTGGGCGATCCCCACCCAGAAGACGAAGTTGATCAGGTAGGTCCCCCAGGCCACCGGGTGGTTCTGCCCCCCCACCCCGATTCCCACCAGGATCTGGTACCCCCAGCAGCCGACGCCGAGGAGGATCCCCCCGAAGAGCAATGAGATGGTGAGCCAGTAGGCCCGGCCCGGCGGGGTCAGGGTATCGAGAACGGTCCGGTCGATTTCGTTGTAGGTCAGATCAGACATGGTGTTTGGCCTCCCCGGTCCGCTTCTTCCGGATCACTTTCTTTAGGTAGATCACCGCGGGCTTGGTGTTGAGGTACCCCATCACCTGGTAGGCCCGCCGATCCGCGACCATCCGCCGCACCCGGCTTTCCGGATCCATGAGGTTGCCGAAGGTGAAAACGCCGGTGGGACAGGTCTGGGCGCAGGCGGGGACCACCTCGCCGTCCCGGATCTCCCGGTTTTCGTCCGCGGCCGCGCCGTGGGCGTCCTTGATCCGCTGGACGCAGAAGGAGCACTTCTCCATCACCCCCTTGCTCCGCACCGTCACCTCGGGGTTGAGCTGAAGGTTGAGCGGCTCCGGCCACTCCCAGTCGAACCAGTTGAACCGCCGGACCTTGTACGGGCAGTTCTGGGAGCAGAACCGGGTGCCGATGCACCGGTTGTAGATCTGGTTGTTGAGCCCCTCCTTGGAGTGGTGCGGCGCGTAGACGGGGCAGACCGACTCGCACGGGGCGTTGTCGCAGTGCTGGCAGAGCATGGGCAGGAAGGTGACCGCCTCGGGGTGGTCCGGATCGAGGTACCGCTGGACCATGAGCCAGGACATCTCCCGCCCCTTGAGCATCCGTTCCAGGCCGACCACGCCGATGTTGTTCTCGGCGTAGCAGGCGGCGGCACAGGCCCCGCACCCCACGCACCGGTCGAGATCGACGGCCATGGCCCACCGGTACGTCTCGTGGTCGTGGGGCGGGTAGACATCCCGCCGCTTGGAATACCCTTCCGGAAGGGGAAGCGTCAGGGGGAACTCGTGCATGGCCAGACCGTGCTTCTCATGGGGCGGATGGGCCAGCTCCTCCATGGAGATCGACAGGGCGATGGATCGGCCGTGCTGGAACCGGCTCCCGTCGGTGTGGGCCAGGTCGAGACTTCGCCCCGTGGGCCGCAGGGCCGCGTCCACCCGCATGACCGGCCCGCCCGAGGCCGGGTCGGCGGCCCCGGGGAGCACCGCCGCCGGATTGACGCCCATGCCGTCGGCGTACCGGCCGAACCCCCGGTGGCCCTGGCCCAGGGAGACGGCCGCGGCCCCGGGGTGGACCCCCACGGTCTCATAGACGGGGATCTCCATCCGGCCCCACGCGGTCTCCACCGCGGCCACGTCCCCCTGGGCCATCCCCAGCGCTTCCAGGGTCTCGGGGTGGACCAGCAGGGCGTTCTGCCAGGCGATCTTGGTGAGGGGATCGGGGATCTCGCAGAGCCACGGCCGGTTGGCCCCCCGTCCGTCGAAGAAGCGGATGGACGGGACCGCCATGAGAACGATCCCCTCGGGGGCCTCGGTCCCGGGAATCTCCAGGGCCTGGGAGAGGGCGTCCAGGTCGGGCTTGACCGGGGGGGCTTTGGAAGCTTCGGCATCCTCTCCGAAGATCCCGCCGGCCCGGACCGCCTCCAGCCATTCCGCCTCGCTCTCCACCACCTGCTGGGCCAGAAGCCGGTTGGTGATGTAGGCCTTGAAACTCCGGGCCGCCTCCCCCTCGGTCCCCGACAGGGCGAAGAGCAGGACGTCCCCGATCCCGATGGCCCGGGTCAGCTTGCCCACCGCGGGCTGGAGGGTGGAGACGAGCCCCATCTTCCCGCCGTATTCGCTCCACTCCTCCAGGGGGAAACGGACGGGAAAGATCAGGTCCGACGCGGCGGCGGTCTCGGTCATGAAGCTGGTGAAGGCGACCACGAAGGTGGCGGGGTTCTCCAGGGCCTCGGCGGCGCCGGCGGCCCGGGGCAGGGCATGGACGGGGTCGACGTTGTTCAGGAGCAGAAGGTCGGGCGGATCCTCGGCCAGCCCCCGGAAGAACGCGGCCGTCTCGGACCGGCGGGCCGCCAGCTCCACCCGCTGCCGGGCCCCGAAGTCGAACCGGGCCAGGGTGGGGTCGAGGACCAGGTTGAGGGCTGTCGCGGCCAGATCCGCGGCCAGGGCGCCGGCACCGCCGCTCCCCACGCCGGTGCCGAGGATCAGCGGGGCCCCGGCGCCAAGCAGGGCCCGGGCCAGGGCCTCGATCTCGCCGGCGTCGACGCCGGAAAGGGCCGCGGCCTTCTCGACGGTCCAGGGCGCGGACGCCTCCTGGAGCCTCCTCCGGAGTTCCTCGGAGAGGTCCTTTCCCCGTCCGGCGGACAGGGCGGCCCGGAGCAGGGTGAGGGCCACGACCGCCTCGCCGCCGGGGCGGCAGGAGAGCCACTGGTCGGCGGAGGCGCAGGTCATGGACTGGTGGGGGGCCACATGGATGTAGCGCCCCTTTTTGCCGTCCCGCAGGGCGTGCATCTCCTTGAACTTGGTGGCGTACTCCACCGGAGAGAGCCAAGTCTCCATGAAGTCGGCGCCGAAGTTGACCAGGAGATCGGCTCGTTCCATGCGGTAGGAGACGAGGCCGTCGACCCCGAACAGGATCCGGTGGGCCTCCCGGAGGGACTCGTAGGCGTACGGCTCGAAGACCAGGGGGCCTTCGGAGTTCCACCGGTCCAGGGCCTCCATGAACAGGGAGAGGAGGCTCTCCCCCACCACCTCGGTGGCCATCCGGACCCGGCCGCCGCCCTTGGCCGCCGCGGCGGAGGCCTTGTCCCGCAACAGGGTCAGGGCCGTGGAGTAGGAGATCTCCTCCCATCCCTCCCCTTTGCGCAGCAGGGGCATGGTGATCCGGTCGGGGTTGTAGAGCCCCTGGAGCGCCGCCTGGCCCCGCATGCAGAGCTTTCCCCGGTTGACGGGGTGAGCGGGGTTCCCCTCGATCTTGATGGTCCGCCCCTCCCGGGTCTTGGCGATCACCCCGCATCCGGCGGGACACTCCCGGCAGGTGGAGGCGTACCACCGCTCCTTTCCGGTGACCATGTCGTCGGGGGCCTGGACCAGGGCGTAGAGGGTGTTTTCGGGTCTGGAGTTGCAGCCCGCGGCCAGGGAGAGGCCGCCTGCGCCTGCCAGCTTGAGAAAGGTTCGCCGCTTCATGAAAGACGTGCTCCTTACCATGGGAACGACCGGGGTCGACATCTATCAACAGCCAAGCACCGACGGGGTGGACCGGAAACGATTTGTCAGCACGGCGTGGAAAAACAAAAGGAAAGGGCCGATGGAATGGAATTCTATAAAAAACCGCTCTTCCCTGTCAAGCAGGGAAATCCATCGGCCCGCTTCCCCGGAGCAGGGGGGGACCCCCGCCCTCGATGTGCCGTCCCCGCATTTTGCGCTTTCTTCCAGAATCTGGTATGGTGGCGGGGACGTCGAAAATGATCATCCACACCAGCGGAAACCACAATGAAGATCGCGGTCATTACGGATATCCACGGCAACCTCGACGCCTTCGAGGCGGTGCTGGCGGACATGGACGAACAGGCCCCGGACGATGTGATCTCCCTGGGGGACTGTGTGGGATACGGCCCGGAGCCGGAGGGGGTCATCCGAACGGTCCGGGAACGGGGGATCCCCACCCTCCTGGGCAACCACGAGCGGGCCGTGGCCGACCCCATCCACCTGGACTGGTTCAACCCCCTGGCCAAGCAGTCCTTGGTCCGGACGGGCAAGCTCCTGTCGGCGGACTCCCTGGCGTTCATCGGGGGTCTCGACCGGTCCCTGGTCCGCCACGGATGCCGGTTCGTCCACGGGTTTCCGCCCGACTCCCCCACCACCTACCTCTTCCAGGTCCACGGCAAACCGCTGCAAAAGGCCTTCGAGGAGATGGCCGAGCGGATCTGCTTCGTGGGCCACACCCACGAGCTGGAGGTCGTCTCCTTCGACGGGGAATCGGTGAACCACGAGCGGATGGAGCGCGGGATCACCCCCCTCGACCGGTCCAAAAAGTACATCCTCAACATCGGCAGCGTGGGCCAGCCCCGGGACGGGGACAACAACGCCAAGTACGTCCTCTTCGATCCGGAGGCGGATACCGTGGAGCTGAGATACGTCCCCTACGACATCCGGGCGGTGACCGAAAAGATCCTCCACGAGGGGCTCCCCAAACTCCACGCCGACCGGCTCTGGTGACCCTCCGGGGTCCCGGATCATCGGACCATCCTTCAAGTCTGGGCACCCTTCATCGGCGACTCCGCCGCCCCTTCCCGCCCCGGGAAGTGGGCGACCAGGGGACAGATCACCACCCTGGTGGGGCCATTCATAGGGGTTTCGCACAGCCGTAGCCTTTTATCCCGCCGGTTTCGGTTGGCCGGGTTTTGGCATCATCAGTTCGTCCAGTTTAGCTGCGGAAAAGCGGATGGGGAATACGGTGAAGGGTGTATATTTGGCGGGGTTCGGGTTGATTTGAATCCGATCTTCCATTCGGTGAAGGGTTTCCGTATAATGGATTCAGGGCATCGATCAAAGCATCGTGAGAGAGAAGATTCCGGATGAGCCGAACCGACCAAGAATCCGAAAAATCGACGGCAACACCCCATGACGCCGCATTCAAGGCGGCGTTCCAGAAAAAGGAGCTGGCCGAGAGCTTTTTCCGCCATTATTTTCCGGAACGGATCGTGAAGCGGATCGATTTCCGGCACATGGAGCTGAACAACCGGAGCTATGTGGACGAAGCGCTCAAGGAGAAGCATTCGGACATCGTCTACCGGACGAAAATCAGGGGAGCGATGGCGTTTTTGTACATCCTCTTCGAGCACCAGAGCAAACCGGATCATTGGATCGTTTTTCGGCTCTTGTGTTACATGGTCAATCTGTGGCGGGAGCATATCGAACAGAACCCCAAGGCAAAAACGCTTCCGGTGATCCTGCCGGCGGTGCTGTACCACGGAAGACGGAAATGGAACTGCCCCCGCTCCTTGGTTGAACTGACGGGGGGGGCGAAGACCTGGAACGGTACATCCCGGATTTCACCTATGATCTCTACGATCTTCGGGATTATGAAGACGAACGTCTGCTCCTGGGCGATGCCATGGCCGTACAGGTTGTGCTATATCTGATGAAGCATATC
>CAYSLC010000126.1:0-16698 GCA_964431545.1 uncultured Desulfobacteraceae bacterium
CCGAAGATCCGGCCGGTGGGGTCGCAGATGCCGGCGATGTCGTGGAGGGAGCCGTTGGGGTTGTGGGGGAAGGCGCCTCGGGCGGGACCGCCGTCGGGCAGGGCGTAGCGCAGGACCACCTGACGGTCGTCCACAAGTCGTTTAATAGTGGCGTCGTCGGCGTAGAGCTTTCCCTCTCCGTGGCGGATGGGGAGTTCCAGCCGATCGATCCCTTTGGTAAAGATGCACGGGGTCTCGGGTTCGACTTTCAGATGGACCCAGTCGTCCCGGAAGTTGCCGCAATCGTTGTAGGTGACGGCCACCGTCCGGGCGGTGTAGTCGCCGTCGAAGCCGGGCAGGAGCCCCAGGTTGACCAGGGTCTGGAACCCGTTGCAGATCCCGATGACCAGGTTTCCGTCCCCGATGAACCGGAGGAGCGCCTCCCCCAGGTTGGTCTTCATCCGGACCGCCTGGATCACCCCGGCCCCGTGGTCGTCCCCCCAACTGAACCCGCCGCCGAAGACGAGGATCCGGTAGTCGGCGAGCTTCGCCTCCCCGGCGATCAGGGCGTTGATGTGCACCCGGTGGGCCGTTGCGCCGGCCAGTTCCAGGGCGTATTGGGTTTCGTGGTCGCAGTTGAGACCAAAACCGGTCAGGACGAGGGCGCTTACAGATGCCATGGGATCATTCCTTTTCCAACGCTTTTCAAAGTCCCTCGAACGGAGACTTCCACGCCGTTTTCAGCTCCGATACCGGCAGATCGATGATGGTTTTCCCCTCAACCCCCGCCACAGCCAGCCGTCCCGTCTCGGTCATGGTCCCGATGGGGGCGCACGGCAGGCCGGAGAAGATCTCCTCCCATCGCCCGGCCCGGTCCGGGGGGACGGTGGCGATGAACCGGCCGGCCGATTCGGAATAGAGGATCGTGTCTTCCCGACCGGCCCCGTCGGCGGGAACCCGGGCCAGATCCACCGCCATGCCCAACTCCCCGGCCATGGCCATGAGGGCCAGGTGGACCCCCAGCCCGCCCCGGTAGATCCCGTGAATGGAAGCAGCGAGCCCCTCCCCCACGGCCCGGAACAGGGCCCGGTAGAGGGCGGGGAACGCTTCGGGATCGACCCGGGGCACGTTCCTTCCGGTGTAGCCGAAAAGATCGTAGTATTCGGAGCCGCCCAGCTCGTCCCGGGTGGTCCCCAGGACGTAGACCTTGTCCCCGGCCGCCTTGGGGTCCATGGTGACACAGGCCTTCACGTCCTCGATCCGCCCGATGGCGGAGAACTGGAGGGTCTCCGGGGCCGAGACCTTGTGGGTCTCCCCGAAGCGGCCCGGCAGGTGGCCGTCCACGTACATGCTGTCCTTGCCCGAGAGCAGCGGCACGCCGTAGGCGAGGCTCATCTCCCGGAGGGCCCGGCAGGACCGGACGAGCTGGGCCGCCTTGAATTTCCCGTCCGGGTTCTTCACCGGGTCGTACTGAATGTTGGGCCAGCAGAAGTTGTCCACCCCGCCGATGTGGTCGGGGTCGCCCCCCACCGCCAGGATCCGGCGCACAGCCTCGTCGATGACACAGGTTGTCATGTGAAAGGCGTCGATGGCGGAATAGCTTGGAAGCAGGGCCTGGGCGAAGGCGATCCCCCGCTCGGAGGTCAGGACGGGGCGGAGCACCGCGGCGTCGCTGTTGACGTCCCGACCGACCCCCACCAGGGGCTTGACCGCGCTGGACCCCTGAACCTCGTGGTCGTACTGGCGGATGATCCACTCCTTGGAGCAGATGTTGGGCCGGGAAACCATGGCGAGCAGGAGGGCGTCGTGGTCCCGGGGCGGCCCCAGGACCGGCTCGTGGAGGCCCCGCTCCCCGGGGGTGCGCCAGACCGCGTCGAACGCCCACTGGGGAAAGCCGGATTCCAAAAGATCGAGGTCCACGTGGGCGCAGGTCCGCCCGCCGTAGGTGATGTGGAGCTTCCCCGAATCGGTGTACCGGCCGATCACCGTGCTCTCCACGGCGTGTTTTGCGGAGAGGGCCATGAACCGGTCCCGGTCCTCGGGCCGGATCGCCACGGTCATCCGCTCCTGGGACTCGGAGACCCAGATCTCCCACTGGTCGAGCCCCGGGTACTTGAGGGGGACCTTCTCCAGCTCGATCTCGCACCCGCCGGAGAACCGGGCCGACTCGCCCACCGACGACGACAGCCCGCCGCCGCCGTTGTCGGTGATGAACCGGATGAGCCCCTCGTCCCGGGCCTCCAGGAGGAAGTCGTGCATCTTCTTCTGGGTGTATGGGTCGCCGATCTGGACGTGGCCGGCCGGGGTGTGGGCCGAGAAGACCTCGGAGGAGGCGGTGACGCCGTGGATCCCGTCCTTGCCCACCCGGCCCCCGCACATGACCGCCAGGTCGCCCGGGGAGGTCCGCTTATCCTCCGCCGGCTCCCCGTGGACCGTCGCCGGCATCATCCCCACCGCCGTGACGAAGACGAGGCACTTGCCCAGGTACCCGGGATGGAAATAGACCTGGCCGAAGGGGGTGGGGATCCCGCTCTTGTTGCCGCCGTCCCGGACCCCCTCGATCACCCCGTCCAGGAGCCGCCGGGGGTGGAGGCGGGGCTTCAAGTCTCCGGCGTAGTCCCGGGGCCCCACACAGTAGCCGTAGCTGCCCATGATCAGCCGGGCCCCCTTCCCCGTGCCCAGGGGATCCCGGTAGACCCCCACGATCCCCGTGATGGCGCCGCCGTAGGCCTCCATGTTGGAGGGGGAGTTGTGGGTCTCGCCGGTGATGACGTAATAATGGTCGTCGTCGAAGCGCCCGGCCCCGGCGTTGTCCCAGAGGACCGAGACCACCCACGGCTTCTCCTCTTTCAAGGCGAGGGTCGGGGCCTCGATGCAGGTCTTGAAAAGGCTGTCCACGGTCTCCACGGGGCCGGTCTCGGACGACCGGTACCGGAAGAGCCCCCGGAAGGTGTTGTGGTTGCAGTGGTCGCTCCGGGCCTGGGAGATGTACTCCAGCTCGATGTCGGTGGGGTCGGACAGGTCGAACCGGGCCCGTTCCTCCCGGACCCGGGGGTCGAGGAAGTAGGCCCGGATGGTGGGGATGTCGTTGGGGTTCAGGGCCAGGTTCCGGGCGTCGCTGATCTCCCGCAGCCCCGCGTCGCTGTCGATGGGCAGGGCCGTCACCGTGGGGGTGTGGTCGAGGATCACCTTGGGGAGGATGATCCCGATCCCCTCCCGGGGGTCCCACCCGTCCCTGGAGAAGATCCGCCACTGCTGGATGATGTCGTTGGCCAGAAGCTCCCCGGCCAGCATCCGGACGTCCGCCTCGGAGAGTGCCTCGGCCCGGATGCAGTACCGCCGGGAGGTGTAGATCCCCTCCTCCGGAGAGAACCGGACCCCCAGAAGGTCCTCGGCCGCCTCCACCGCCGTGCTTCCCGGGTTGTCCCGGACCCCGGGCCGGAAACCGATCCAGATCCCCCAGTCAAAGGGCAGATCCAGGGGGTCGAGGGAGGAGGTCTGGATCACCGGGTTGGTGAGCACCTCGGTCCGGACCCGGTCGATCTGCTCCCGGGTCAGGTCGGCGTCCACGGTGACCACGGAGATGGACCGGACCCCGTCGATGTGGAGGCCGAAATAATCCTTGGCCTTGCGCCGAACGGCATCCCCCTCGGCGTCGAAGAGTTCCGGCTTCAGGGCGATCTCGATCCGGTACGGCATGGCGTTTTCCTATGGATTCGGGTTGCGGCTCGGGCGACGGAGCGGTTCCACGCCCTTTCTTCCGGCGGTTCTAGCTGGCGAAGATCCGGGCCAGATCGTTGTAGAAGACGAAGATCATCAACAGCAGCAGCACGAAGATCCCCGCCTGCTGGGCGACCTCCCGGACCCGGGTGTTGACCGGCTTGCCCATGATCAGTTCGATGAAGAAGAAGAGGAGGTGGCCCCCGTCGAGCACCGGGATGGGGAGGAAATTCAAGATGGCCAGGTTGATGCTGAGCAGGGCGATGAAGAAGACCAGGTTGGTGGCCCCCTCCCGGGCCTGCTCCCCGGCGAGCTGGGCGATCATCAGCGGGCCGCCCAGGGTCTTGGCGGAGACCGTCCCCTGGATCAGCTTGACCACGCTGACGATGGTCAGCTCCGTGATCTCGTAGGTCCGGACGATGCTCTGCCCCACCGCCTCCAGGGGGCCGATGGATCGGGTGAAGAACTCCCCGCCGGCGGTGACCCCGATGACGTACCGCTCCCGCTCCTCGCCGAAGATGTCGGGGATCTTCTTGCGCCGGGGGACGATCTCCCGGGTCAGCGTCTCGTCCCCCCGCCGGATCGCGATGGAGAGCGCCTCGCCCCCGCTTTCGGTGATGATCTCGGACATCTCCCGCCAGGTGCCGATCTCGCGGCCGTCGATGCGGACGATGGCGTCCCCCTCCCGAAGCCCGGCCTCGTGGGCCGGGGTTCCCTCCTCCACCGAGCCGACGGTCGGCTTGAGGACATGGACCCCCGAGAAAAGAAAGATGCCGTAGAAGATGAGCACGGCCAGCAGGAGGTTGAACAGGGGGCCCGCGGCGACGATCACGATCCGCTGGAGCACCGGCTTGTGGGTGAAGGAGATGGGGACGTCCTCGGGGTCGATCTCGGCATCGGGCTCCTCGCCCACCATCTTCACGTACCCGCCCAGGGGGATGGCCGAGATGCGGTAATCGGTGATCCCCACCGTCCGGCCCACCACCCGGGGGCCGAACCCCAGGGAAAACTTTTCCACCCCGACGCCGAAGAGCCGGGCCATCAGAAAGTGGCCCAGCTCGTGGAAGAAGATCAGGACGCCGAGGACGATCACGAATGCGAAAAAACTTGTACTCATCGGTTACCCACCTTGATTGACCAGGCTCTCCACATGGGTCCGGGCCCATCGATCCGCCGTTCGGATCTGATCCAGGGCCGGATCCCGAACCACCTTGTGGCAGCCCATGGCGTGGCGGACCATCTCGGTGATCCGCAGAAACGAGATCCGGCCCTCCAGGAAGGCGCCGACCGCCACCTCGTTGGCGGCGTTGAGCACCGTCGGCAGGGTCCCCCCCTCGTCGCAGGCGTCGAAGGCGAGGGCCAGCGCCTCGAAGGTCTCCGGGTCGGGCCGTTCGAAATGGAGGGATTCCAGGGCCGCGAAATCGGGCGGCGCCACCCCGATATCGAGCCGCTCCGGCCAGGAGAGGGCGTAGGCGATGGCCCCCCGCATGTCCGGCGCCCCCATCTGGGCCATCACCGTCCCGTCCCGGAAGGCGACCATGGAGTGGACGATGCTCTGGGGGTGGATCACCACCTCGATCCGGTCCCGGGGAAGGCCGAACAGGTGCATGGCCTCGATCACCTCCAGCCCTTTGTTCATCAGGGTGGCGGAGTCGATGGTGATCTTGGGTCCCATCCGCCAGGTGGGGTGCCGGAGGGCCTCTTCGGGGGTGATGCCCGCCATCTGTTTCTTGGTCCATCCCCGGAAGGGGCCGCCGGAGGCGGTGAGCAGGATCTTCTCCACATCCTCCCGGCGCTGTCCGGCGAGGCACTGGAAGATGGCCGAGTGTTCGCTGTCCACCGGCAGGATCCGCACCCCGCGCTCCTCGGCCCGGACGGTCACCAGTTCGCCGGCCATGACCAGGGTCTCCTTGTTGGCCAGGGCGATCTCCTTGCCGGCGTCGATGGCGGCCAGGGTCGGCGTCAGCCCCGCCGCCCCCACCACCGCGGTGAGGACCGCGTCGACCTCCTCATGGGCGGCGGCCCGGCGGTACCCCTCGTCCCCGAACCGGATCTCCACGCCCGCGGCCCCCCCCACCAGATCCCAGAGGGCCTTGGCCCGGGGTTCATCGATCACCACGGCGAGGTCGGGCCTGAACTCCCCGATCTGCTCCGCCAGCAGATCGAGGTTGGAATGGGCGGCCAGGGCCTTGACCTGGAACCGATCGGGGAACCGGCGGACGACGTCGAGGGCGCTGCGGCCGATGGAGCCGGTGGAGCCCAGAATGGAGAGGCGCTTCATCAGAATACGATAAAGTCCCGGAAGAGGTACGTCAAGGGGGCGGCGAAGAGGAGGGCGTCGATGCGGTCGAGGAACCCGCCGTGGCCGGGCAGGATGGTTCCCGAATCCTTGATGCCGGAGACGCGCTTGAGCTGGGATTCAAAGAGGTCCCCCGCCTGTCCGGCGAGGCCGATGGCGATGAAGAAAATCGGCGCCAGGGTCCAGGGGACCTGGGGGAGAAAAAGGCCCTTGACGGCCGAGCCCACCACCAGGTTGGCGGCCAGCCCGCCCAGGGCCCCCTCGATGGTCTTCTTGGGGCTGATGGCGGGGCAGAGTCTGTGCCGGCCGAAGTACGAGCCCACATAGTAGGCCCCCACATCCCCGGCGAAGATGACGGCCAGGAGCAGGAAGATCCAGACCATGCCGTCGGGTCCGGCCCGGAGCCAGACGATGCAGCACAGGGGGATGGGGACGTAGACGACCCCCTGGATCTGCCGGGCCAGGTTGGCCAGGATGGTGGGGTCGTCGCTGAACTGGGTGAGGGAGAAGGCGCCGCAGAGGACCAGGTTCACGGCCAGAAGCCCCACCACCATCCCCTGGGCGTTCCGGTGGGCACCCAGAACCATCAGGGCCCCGGTCACCAGGGCGATGAGCAGCAGAAGGCCGGAGATCGATCGGGCCCGGGGGTCGAAGACGATCCGGAAGTACTCGCAGAGGGTCAGGACGCAGACCGCGCCGATGAGAATCGAGAAGGGGGCGCCCCCGGCATAGATCAGCCCGATCAGGAAGGGGAGCGCGACGATGGCGGTGATCCAGCGTTTCCGGTGCATAGGGAGAAAGGATCCTTATGGAAGGGTTGGAAGATCAGACCCGGCCGAAGCGGCGTTCCCTCCCCGCGTACGCCTCCAGGATCCGGTGGTACTCCGCGACCGTGAAATCGGGCCACAGGGTGGGGGTGACGAAGATCTCCGCGTAGGCGATCTGCCAGAGCATGAAGTTGCTCAGGCGCATCTCGCCGCTGGTCCGGATCAGCAGATCGGGATCGGGCATCCCCCGGGTGTCGAGGTGGTCCGACACGGCCTCGGCGTCCACCGATTCGGGGACCATGTCCCCCGTCTGGATCTTTTCGGCGATCCGGTGGACCATGCGGACGATCTCGTCCCTCGCCCCGTAGCTCAGCGCCAGGTTGAGGGTCATCCCGTCGTTGCCGGCGGTCTCGGCCATGGTCTGGCTCAGGGTCTTTTGGACATCCGAGGGGAGCTGTTCGAACCGCCCGATGGTGTGGAGGCGGATGTTGTTCTCCTTCATCTCCGGCAGTTCGGTGCGCAGGAACCGGCGAAGCAGCGTCATCAGGGCGGTCACCTCGATCTTTGGCCGCTGCCAGTTCTCGGTGGAGAAGGCGTAGAGGGTGAGCACGGGGATGTCGAGCGCTCGGGAGGCCCGGACGATCTCCCGCACCACCTCGGTCCCCCGCTCGTGCCCCTTGACCCGGTTGAGGGTCCGCTGCTTGGCCCACCGGCCGTTGCCGTCCATGATGACGGCCACGTGGCGGGGCAGCCGGCTCCCGTCGACGGCCGGACCGTCCGGCGCGGTATGGCCGCTAGAACTCAAGGATCTCCTTCTCTTTTTCCTTGTAAAGGTCGTCGATCTTTTCGATGTATTCGTCGGTGATCTTCTGGACCTCCTCCTGGGCCTTGAACGCCTCGTCCTCGGAGATCTCCCCCTCCTTCTTGAACCCCTTGAGCAGCTCGTTGGCGTCCCGCCGGATGTTCCGGATCGCCACCTTGTACTCCTCGCAGGTCTTGTTGACCAGCTTGACCAATTCCTTGCGCCGCTCCTCGGTCAGCGGCGGAATGGTGATCCGGATGATCTTGCCGTCGCTCGAAGGGGTCAGGCCCAGGTCCGACTTGAGGATGGTCTTCTCGATCTCCTTGATGACGGAGACATCCCAGGGCTGGATCTGGATCAGGCGGCTTTCGGGGACGGAGAGGGAGGCCATCTGATTGAGCGGGGTGGGGGTGCCGTAATAGTCGACCCGGATCCCGTCGAGCAGCGAGAGGGAGGCCCGGCCGGTCCGGATGCGTTTGAGTTCGTTCTTGAGCGCGCCGATGGATTTGCCCATCCGCTCCTTGGTTTCCTCGTAGGTCTCTTGGATCATGGGTTCCTCTTCATGGCTGACGTCTTCGATATGGGGCTCGGCCGGAATCGAGGGGCCTTTTGGCGGACCGGCCCGGGCGGAGGCGAAAAAAACGCCGGGGGAGCCGGACCACCCGTTCAATTATGGATCCGGGAGCCCACCTCCTCCCCAAGGATCACCTTGGCGATGTTGCCCTTGCCGTTGAGATTGAAGACCACCAGGGGCAGGCCGTTGTCCATGGCCAGGGAGATGGCGGTGAGGTCCATGATCTTGAGCTGCTTTTCCAGGGCCCCCATGTAGGTGATCCGGCGGACGAACCGCGCATCGGCGTTCACCGACGGGTCCGCGTCGTAGACGCCGTCCACCTTGGTGGCCTTGAGGAGGATCTGCGCATGGACCTCCTGGGCCCGGAGGACCGCCGCCGTGTCGGTGGTGAAATAGGGGTTCCCGGTGCCGGCGGCGAAGAGGACCACCCGCCCCTTCTCCAGATGGCGCAGGGCCCTCCGGAGGATGTACGGCTCCGCCATCTCGTGCATGGAGATGGCCGACTGGACCCTCGTGATCAGGCCCCGCTTCTCCAGGGCCCCCTGGAGGGCCAGGCTGTTGATGACCGTGGCGAGCATCCCCATGTGGTCGGCGGCGGTCCGTTCCATGCCGTAGGAGCTGGCGGCGATGCCGCGGAAGATGTTCCCGCCCCCCACCACGATGGCCAGCTCCACGCCGAGGGCCACCACGCTCCGGATCTCCTCGGCCACGTACTGGATCACCTCCGGGCTGATCCCGAAGCCCTGATCCCCCATCAGGGCTTCGCCGCTCAGTTTCAGGAGGACCCGCTTGTACAGGGGGGCTCCCAAGGGGGCTACTCCCCCACTTGGAACCGGACGAACCGGCGGACGGTGATGTTCTCTCCGGTCTTTCCGATCACCTCGTTGAGGTAATCGGCCACCGTCTTATCGGGCTCCCGGACGTAGGGCTGGTTCATGAGGCAGTTCTCCTTGAAGAATTTCTGGAGTTTGCCCTCGGCGATCTTGTCCACCATCTTCTCGGGCTTGCCCATCTCCAGGGCCTGGGCCCGGTAGATCTCCCGCTCCTTCTCGATGATCTCCGGGGCCACGTCCTCGGGGACGATCCCGGCGGGGTTGGAGGCGGCCACGTGCATGGCGATGTTCCTGGCAAAGACCTTGAAGTCGTCGGTCTTGGCCACGAAATCGGTCTCGCAGTTGACCTCCACCATCACGCCGAGCTTTCCGCCCATGTGGATGTAGGTCTCCACCACCCCTTCGGTCATGGCCCTGCCGGCCCGTTTCTTGGCGGTGGCCAGCCCCTTTTTCCGGAGGAACTCGACGGCCTTTTCCATGTCGCCGCCGCTCTGGCCCAGGGCGTCCTTGCAATCCATGATCCCCGCGCCGGTCTTCTCCCGGAGTTCTTTTACCATCGCTGCGCTGATCGCTGACATCTTACTCTCCTGTCTCCTCTGCTGCTTCCACCGCTTCCGCCGGTGCCTCGGTTGTCTCCTCCGTCCCCTCTCGCCTCACCAGCTCCCCGGTGGACCGCCGGATGATCTCCACCACCGGCCCCTGGGTGCCGTCCGAGATGATCTTCCGCTCCCCGGGCTTGAGATCCGCGCTGGCCACGGCGATCTCCGATTCGACATCCTCCTCCTCTTTGTCCGAGGCGGCCTGCCGCTGCTCCTCGAGTTTCTCCTTGCCCTCGATGCAGGCGTCGGCCACCCGGGAGGTGAGCAGACGGATGGCGCGGATGGCGTCGTCGTTTCCGGGGATGACGTGGTCGATGTCGTCCGGATCGCAGTTGGTGTCCACCACGGCCACGATGGGGATGTTGAGCCGGCGGCCCTCCCGCACGGCGATGGCCTCGTTCTTGGGGTCGACGATGAACAGGGCCCCCGGCAGCTTGCCCATGTTCCGGATCCCGCCGAGGTTGCTTTCGAGCTTCAGACGCTCCTTCTCCAGCTTGAGCCGTTCCTTCTTGGTATAGAGGGTGATGGTCTCATCGTTCTGGATCTCGTTTAGGTGGTTGAGCCGGTCGATGCTCTGTTTGACGGTCTGGAAGTTGGTCAGCATGCCGCCCAGCCACCGGTTGCGGACGTAGTACATCCCGCACCGGTCCGCCTCCTCGTGGATGGCGTCCCGGGCCTGCTTTTTGGTCCCCACGAACAGCACCATCTTCCCCTGTGCCACGGTGTCGATGAGGAAGTCGTAGGCCGTCCGGAACATCTTGACCGTCTTCTGGAGGTCGATGATATAGATCCCGTTTCGGGCCCCGAAGATGTACGGTTTCATCTTGGGGTTCCACCGCTTGGTCTGGTGGCCGAAATGGACGCCGGCCTCCAGCAGTTCCTTCATGGTGACATAAGCCATGGATCGATCCTTTCCTTTCGGTTTTGGTCCACCGTCCCCATCGCTCCGGCCGCCGACTTTTCGAAAAAAGCACCAGGCGGCTCGGTCCGGGGACGTGCGAAGTTGAAAATCGAAATTTTGTACCACATCGAACCGGATCCCGCAACCGATTTTTCATCCCCGTCCCGTTTCAGCGACGGCGGCGGAGCACGGCCACCCGGTCCAGCCCGGCGGGGTCCTTGAAGAACCGAACCTCCCCGTATCGGCCCACGCCCCCGGCCCACGCCGCCACCGCGGACCGCTGGTCATGGCCCATCTCCAGGAACAGCAGCCCCTCCGGGGCCAGATGGTCCGGGGCTTCGGCGATGATCCGGCGGATGGCGGCCATGCCGTCGCCGCCGCCGTCCAGGGCCCGCCTCGGCTCGTACCGGGCCACCTCTGGCTGGAGGCGGTCGATCTTTTCGGTGGCGATGTAGGGGGGATTGGAGAGGATGTGGTGGAACCGGGCGCGCGTCGGTCCGAGGGGGGCGAACCAGTCCCCGGCAAAGAAGGCGACCCCTTCCACCCGGTTTTCCCGCCCGTTTTCCCGGGCCAGGGCCAAGGCGGAGAGCGATCGGTCCGATCCGAAGTAGCGGTGGCCCGGTCGCTCGGCCGCCAGCGCCAGGAGGATCGCCCCGGACCCGGTCCCCAGGTCGAGGATCCGCCGGGGCTCCGAGCCGGCCGCCGGGGGGATCTCCGCCAGGGCCCGCTCCACCAGGCACTCGGTCTCCGGCCGGGGGATGAGCACCGCCGGGGTCACCCGGAGGTCGAGGGACCAGAACCCCCGTTCCCCGACGAGGTAGGCGGTCGGTTCCCGGTCCAGGCGCCGGCGGACCAGATCCCCAAACCGGCGGCGGTCGTCCTCCCCGACGGGGCGGTCGCCCCGGACCAGAAGGTCGGTGCGCGAGGTCCCCAGGACGTAGGCCAGCAGGATCTCCGCCGTGGCGCCGGGGCTGTCGATGGAATGTGTGTTGAAAAGGGCGGTGGTTCGGTAAAGGAGGTTATGGATGGTCCACAACGTCGCCCCCGGTTTCGAGGGAATCGGCATTCTGCTGGAGGGCGCGGGCCTGATGGAAGGTGACCAGTTCATCGATCACCGGGTCGAGATCCCCCTGGAGGATCGCCTCCAGTTTGTAGAGGGTCAGTCCGATCCGGTGGTCGGTGACCCGTCCCTGGGGAAAGTTGTAGGTCCGGATCCGGCCGCTCCGGTCCCCGGTTCCGATCTGGCTCTTGCGCTCCTCGGAGCGCTTCTCCTCCTGCTCCCGGACCATCTGGTCCAACAGCCGGGCCCGGAGGACCTTCATGGCCTTGGCCTTGTTCTTCCACTGGGACTTTTCATCCTGGCAGGTGACCACCATCCCCGTGGGCAGGTGGGTGATCCGAACCGCGGAGTCGGTGGTGTTGACCGATTGCCCCCCCGGTCCCGTGGAGCGGTAGACGTCGGTCTTCAGCTCCCCCGGATCGATGGTGAGTTCCACATCCTCGGCCTCGGGGAGCACCGCCACGGTGACCGCGGAGGTGTGGATCCGTCCCTGGGTCTCCGTGGAAGGGACCCGCTGGACCCGGTGGGTGCCGCTTTCGAACTTCAGGCGGCTGTAGGCGCCCCGGCCGTGGACCATGGCGATCACCTCCTTCATGCCCCCCACCCCCGTGGGGTTGTGGCTCATGATCTCCACCTTCCACCCTTTGTTCTCGGCATACCGGGCGTACATCCGGAAAAGATCCCCCGCGAAGAGCCCCGCCTCCTCGCCGCCGGTTCCCGCCCGGACTTCGATGAGCACGTTCTTGTCGTCGTTGGGATCCCTGGGCGTCAGGAGCTTCTTCAGCTCCAGCTCCAGGCGCTCCTTCCGGTTCTCCAGGGCGTCCATCTCGTCCTTGGCCAGTTCCTTGATCCCGGGATCGGCGTCGCGCATGAGTTCCATGCTGTCGTCCATCTCCCGGACCGTCTTCCGGTAGGCCCGGAAGGCGGTGACGATGTCCTGGATCTCGGAGTGCTCCCGGGCGTACTTCTGGTAGGTCTCCTGATCCTTGAGGACCTCGGGGTCGCTCAGCAGGGCCTCGAGTTCCCCGAGACGCTCCTCCACCCCCTTGAGCTTATCGAACATGGCGCGTCAGCCCCCGGGGGTCGATCACTTGCCCGCCCTGGCCTGGTTGAACTTCTCGTACTTCTTGCGGAACCGCTCGATGCGGCCGGCCGTGTCCACCAGCTTCTGCTTGCCGGTGAAGAACGGATGGCACTGGGAACAGATCTCGACCCGCACATCCGACTTGGTGGAACCCACCTGGAGGGTATTGCCGCAGGCGCAGGTGATCGATGTCTCGTTGTATTCCGGGTGGATATCTTTTTTCATGGTGCGTAAACTCCCTCTATTTCCAAATTTACGTGTTCATCGAATCCAGAAATTCTCTATTATCTCGCGTTCCCTGCATTTTTTCAAGCAGAAATTCGAGGCTGTCCACCGGATTGAGGGTGGAGAGGAGTTTTCTGAGGATCCAGGTGCGGTTGAGGATCTCCCGATCCAGGAGCAGTTCCTCCTTGCGGGTGCCCGACTTCTTGATGTCGATGGCGGGGAAGAGGCGCTTGTCCGAAAGGCGGCGGTCGAGCTGAAGCTCCATGTTGCCGGTGCCCTTGAACTCCTCGAAGATCACCTCGTCCATCCGGCTTCCCGTGTCGATGAGGGCGGTGGCGATGATGGTGAGGCTCCCCCCCTCCTCCACGTTCCGGGCCGCGCCGAAGAACCGCTTGGGCCGCTGGAGGGCGTTGGAGTCGACGCCGCCGGACAGGATCTTGCCGCTGGGGGGGACCACCGAGTTGTAGGCCCGGGCCAGCCGGGTGATGCTGTCCAAGAGAATCACCACATCCTTTTTATGTTCCACCAGCCGCTTGGCCTTCTCGATGACCATCTCGGCCACCTGGACGTGCCGCTCGGCCGGCTCGTCGAAGGTGGAGCTGATCACCTCTCCGCGCACCGAACGCTCCATGTCGGTCACCTCCTCCGGCCGCTCGTCGATGAGCAGCACGAAGAGGACGATGTCCTTGTGGTTGTAGACGATGCTGTTGGCGATGAACTGGAGCAGCATGGTCTTGCCGGAACGGGGCGGCGAGACGATCAGCCCCCGCTGGCCGAAGCCGATGGGGGTCATCAGGTCCATGACCCGGGTGGAGTAGTTCTCGGAATCGCTCTCCAGGTTCATCTTCCGGTCCGGATAGAGGGGGGTCAGGTTGTCGAAGAGGATCTTCTCCCGGGAGACCTCGGGGTCCTCGAAGTTGATCGCCTCCACCTTGAGCAGGGCGAAGTACCGCTCCGACTCCTTGGGCTGCCGGATCTGGCCGGAGACCGTGTCCCCGGTCCGGAGGTTGAACCGGCGGATCTGGGAGGGGGAGACGTAGATGTCGTCCGGTCCGGGGAGGTAGTTGGAGTTGGGGGCCCGGAGGAACCCGAAGCCGTCGGGGAGAATCTCCAGGGTCCCCTCCCCGTAGATCAGCCCGTTCTTTTCGATCTGGGCCTGGAGCAGGGCGAAGATGAGTTCCTGCTTTCTCAGTCCGGCGGGCGCCTCGATGTGGTACTCCTTGGCGATCTGGGCCAGTTCCTTGATCTTTTTGTTCTTGAGTTCGACGATATTCATCATGGGTTCAGTTACTCCGTTCATAAATATGGATATTCCACCATCGGCCCCAATGGCCGAAATCATGTCGTGGGATGCCCGCTGGAAAAACAGCTTCGGTGTCCGCGGGGAGACCGGCGGATGGGACGGCGGCTCTTTTTATGGATTGTGCCGTGTCTGAGAGTCGTTCAGGTAAGACGCCCTTGCAAAAGGTGAAAGAAAATATGGAACCGTCCTGATCTTATGGAGAAAACCGGCGGCTTGGGTCGGTTCGTACAGGCCGGGGGTATGTCGTTTCGGTTAAGGTTTCCGGGGACCGATTCAAGGACTGAGGCGGGCGGTGCCTGGTCCATTTCCTTCAATCTAATGGATGGCGTACCCCGTGTCAAGAAATTTAGGGATCTTTTCGGAGATTTTTCCCGGAATCCTCCGGGACGGTCCGTCCCCCCGTCGCTTCCGCCAGGAGCCGGTCCACGGCGGCCTCCAGCTCCGCCGGGGTTCCCGTGTTCCGGATCACGCGATCGGCCCTCCGGATCTTCTCCGACTCCGGCAGCTGGGCCGCGACCAGGGCCGCCGCCCCCTGCCGGTCGACCCCGTCCCGGTCCATGAGCCGGTCGATCTGCCGATCCGGGCCCGCGGCCACCGTCACGGTCAGGTGGAACCGGTCGGCCAGGTCGAGTTCGAAGAGGAGGGGGACCTCCGCGCAGATGACCCGGGCCCCCGCCCCCTCGGCGGCGTCCATCCGGAGGGCCATTTCCCGGACCACCCACGGATGGACCAGCTCCTCCAGGGCCGCCTTGGCCGACCGGTCCCGGAGGATGGCCGTCCGCAGGGCCGGGCGGTCCAGGGAGCCGTCCGGCGCGACCACCTCCGGTCCGAAGCGGTCGATGATCCCCCGGTAAACGGGCGTTCCCGGAGCCACCGCCTCCCGGGCCAGGGCGTCGGCGCTGATCCCGGCCGCCCCCCGCTCCTCCAGGATGCGGCGGACGAGGGATTTCCCCGAACCGGGCCCGCCGGTCACTCCGATCCGGAGGGCCCCGCCCCCGGCCGGGGATGTCGATTTATCCATTGAATCGGTCATGGCTCGTGGTATGCTGGGTATTTTCCAAAGGGGTTCCCCAAAGGGATTCCCCAAAAGGATCCCAATGCTCGGACCCACCGGCCCCGCAAGGAGAGTCCATACCACCATGCCCCCCTTTCCATCAAACCTTTTTCCCCGGCAAGCGGACGCCTTTCCGGTGGGCGGGTGCGTCCGGGACCTCCTCCTGGGCCGGGAGCCGGAGGACTTCGACATCGCGGTGCTGGGCGACGCCGAGGCTTACGCCCGGCGGATGGCCCGGTTCCACGGCGCCCACCTGGTCCCCCTGGGCAAACCCGGCCACCCGCTCTTCCGGGTCATCGGCAAGGGCCGGACCTTCGACATCGTGCCGGCCCGGGGGGAGACCATCGAGGCGGACCTTCGCCGCCGGGACTTCACCATCAACGCCATGGCCTACGACCTGGAGGGGGACGCCTGGGTCGATCCCCTGGGGGGTCGGTCGGACCTGATCGAAAAACGGATCCGGCTGGCCGCCGGGGGGGCCTTCCGGGACGACCCCCTCCGGATGGTGCGGGCCTACCGCCTGGCCGCCGCCTTCGGGTTCGCCGTCGACCCCGGGACGATCGGGGCGGTCCGGAGGGACACGCCGGGCATCGACCGGATCGCCGGCGAGCGGATCCGTCAGGAACTCTTCAAGCTCCTCGCCTTCGAGGAGGCCGACCGCCACCTGCGCGGGATGGCCGAGGCCGGCCTCCTGCAGCGGATCATCCCGGAACTCGCCCCCCTGCGGGGGATGGATCAAGGGAAACACCACCGCCACGACGGCCTCGACCACACCCTGGCGGCCGTGGCCGGGGCGGGGGCCCTTTCCGGCCGGACGGCGCCGTCCCCGGAGAGCGGGCGGTCCCGGCCCCCCGACGACGCCGAGACCGTTTTGCTCCGGTGGGCCCTCCTGCTCCACGACATCGGCAAGCCCGTCTGCCGGCGGGTGGAGGAGGGCCGGGTCCGATTCTTCGGCCATGCCGAGGCGGGGGCCCGAATGGCGGCGGAGGTCTGCCGGCGCCTCCGGCTGTCGAATCGGGAGACCGGGATCACCCTGTTTCTGGTCCGGAACCACATCCGGCCCCTCCACCTCTACCTGTCCCACAAAAACGGCCGGCTGGGGGACCGGGGGGTCCACCGGTTCTTCCGGAGGTGCGGGGAGTGGACCCCGCTTCTCCTGCGCCACGCCGCGGCCGACAGCGCGGCCAAGCGGCCCGGATCGGCCGAGGGATCGGCGTTCACGGGGTTCCTCCGGACCCTGGAGGAACGCTTCCGGACCGAATTTCTGCCCGGACGGTCCCGCCCCCCGCTTCTCACCGGCCATGACCTGGTCCGGGAGCTGGGTCTCCGCCCCGGCCCCCTGTTCAAGGTCCTCCTCGCGCGGATCGACGAGGAGCGGATGCTCGGCCGCATCGAGGACCGGGCCGCCGCCCTCAAGCGGGCCGAGGATATTGTAAACGCGCTTCAGTGCTGACGCATAAAAATTTATAACCAATGATATCAATAGTGGATGCCGACC
>CAYSLC010000127.1:0-16606 GCA_964431545.1 uncultured Desulfobacteraceae bacterium
GTGTAGTGATTCTTTCAGAAGAAGGTGCTCTGCTGTTTTCGAAATTCAAGCCTGAGCAGGAGCCGGACGAGAAAAAAATAAAATCCCTGGACTTGAACCTGCTGGCCGGCGCCCTGTCAGACATAGCTGAAACGGAAATAATATTCGACTCGGGGCGTTGTTATATACGAAAAAGCGGGGCCGGGTTCCTGATGGTGTTCCTGGATGACCATGCACCTGTTTCAATGGTTTTCGATCTTCTACCAGCAGTTGAATCTGCGAGTCGGTTGCGTCTTCAGCCCGATGTCGACCGATCAAGAGGAGCCGGCCTCGTGGATCCCGGCCAGAACTTTCCGTACCTTTGCCGCCAGGTCCTTCACCGAGAACGGCTTCTGGATGAAGTCGAGCCCTTCTTCCACCACGCCATGGCGGGCGATGACGTTACCGGTATACCCGGACATGAAGAGGACCTTCGCCTCCGGCCGTCGGTGGGAGATTTTTTCGGACAGTTCGCGTCCGTTCATGTCCGGCATGACCACGTCGGTGAAAAGAAGGTGCAGAGGCCCCTGGTGGCGGTCGCAGACTTCCAGCGCCTCTTTTCCGTCTTTTGCCGTAAGGACGGTGTATCCCTGTCGCCGGAGGATGGCGCGGGCCAGGTGCCGGACCTGCTCGTTGTCCTCCACCAGCAGGATGGTTTCGTTGCCCCCGAGGTTCTCGGGTGCTTCGGGAGGGCTTTCGGCCGCTGTTCCCGTCTCATCCGCTACGGGCAGAAAGAGGCTGAAAATGCTCCCTTCGCTCGGTTTGCTGGAGACCCGAATGCTCCCCAGATGCTGCTTCACGATGCCATAGACCGTCGCCAGGCCCAGGCCGGTTCCCTTGTCCTGCTCCTTGGTGGTGAAGAAGGGTTCGAACAGGCGCGTCCGGGTCGCTTCATCCATACCACAGCCCGTGTCGCTCACGCGCAGCATGACCGATCCGCCCGGCGGATCGCCTCCGACGTCCGCCGTCGATCCCTTATCCGACGGTGCGGGCGCGGTTTCGATGGTCAGGGTGCCCCCCTCCGCCATGGCGTCCTGGGCGTTGACGGCCAGGTTCATGATCACCTGCTCGAGCTGCCCGACATCGGCCAGGACCGGGGGCAGGGACGGGGCCTTGACCATGCGGATGTCGATATCCTCCCGGATCGTTCTGCGCAGCAGCCGTTCGAACCGGGCCAGGACCTCGTTGATGTCCGTGGGCCGGATGTCGAGCACCTGTTTCCGGCCGAAGGCGAGGAGCTGACGGACCAGGTCCCGGGAGCGGCGCCCCGCGTGGAGGATCTCGCCGATGTAGGTTTTCCCGGCTTCGTCTCCCCCCAGATGGTCGAGGAGCATCTCGCCGTAGCCGAGGATGGGGGTGAGCAGATTGTTGAGGTCGTGGGCCACGCCCCCGGCCAGGCGGCCCACGGACTCCAGCTTCTGGGCCTGCTGGAACTGGGCCTCCAGTCCGGCCTTCTCCTCATGGAGACGGACCGTCTCCGTGATGTCCTGGGTCGTCCCGAAGATCCGCGAGACCTTTCCATCCGGTCCGGCGGCGGCCTTGCCCAGGGTGAAGAGGTGCTTGACCGCTCCGTCGGGAAGGATGATCCGGAACTCGATCTCGTAGTCCTCTCCTTTGGTGAGGGCGCGGTCCAGGACCTCGGCGCACCGGTCCCGATCCGCCGGATGGAGGATCTCGAAGTGTCCGGCCGCGGTCGGCGGACCTTCCGACGGGTCCAGCTCGAAGATCCGGTACATCTCCCTCGACCACCAGATCTCCCCGGTCTCCGGGGCGAAGCGCCAGCTTCCCAGCCGGGCCATCCGCTGGGCCAGTTCCAATTCCTCGGTCCGGCGACGGAGCGTCTCCTCCACCCGCTTCTGGTCGGTGACATCCCGGGCGATGCCCACATACCCGATCACCTCGCCGTTTTCGTCCCGGAGGGCGGATCCCCGGGAGGTGTGCCAGCGGACCGTCCCGTCGCGGTTGAGTGTCCGGTACTCCACGCTGTTTCGCCGTTCCCCCGTGCGGAGCACCGTCTCCAAAAACTCCCGGCAGATGGTGACGTCATCCGGATGGACATAGGGCTCAAAGGGACGCCCGACGGCCGCCTCCGCCGGTTCGCCCATGTATTCCAACCAGTTGGGGGAGATATAGGTGAAGACGCCCTCGGGGGTCAGGGAGTAGACGATGTCGTTGGCGTTCTCCACAAAGGAGCGGAAGCGGTGCTCGCTCTCCCGGAGGGTTTCCCGGTCCCGGTACTCCCGGGAAATGTCCCGGAAGACCATCACCGCCCCCAGCAGGCCGCCGTCGTCCTTCCGGAGAGGGGCGGCGCTGTCCGCGATCTGCCGTTCGGCCCCGTCCCGTGCGAGCAGGCTGGTGTGATTGCCCAGTTTCACCGTCGCGCCGGTTCGGAGGACCTGCTCCACAGGGCTCTGCGACGGCTCCCGGGTCCGGGCGTCGATGATCCGGAAGATTTTCGCCAGGGGTTCTCCCCGGGCCTCTTCCAGGGGCCAGCCGGTCAGTTCCTCGGCCACGGGGTTCATGCGGGACACCCGACCCCGGGAATCGGTGGCGATCACGCCGTCGCCGATGGAATCGAGGGTGATGGCCAGCTCCCGCCGGCTCCGGCGCAGGGCCTCGTGGCCGCGGATCACCATCATGCCCGCCGCGGAGACGATTCCCACCAGGAGCGATTCCACCAGAAACGGCTGTTCCCGCCAGCCGTTCACCACCGCCGGCCAGACCGGCTTCCCCTCCAGCAGCCCCAGGATCGCCCAGAGCACCGGCGTGTTGAACGCTTGGTAGCAGAGCAGAACCGTGAGAAACCAGCCCGCCCCGTAAAGCCAGAGGTCGTCGAGCCGCGCGAGAAGATGGTCGTGGGTGGACCGGATCATGGCCAGGGCCGGGACCGTAAACAGCATGTTTCCCAGAAATACCAGGTGAAGGGGGAGCTGGCGCGGACCGCTGCCGGCGAGAACACAGGCCAGAAGCAGCGCCGCCGGGAACCGGCGCAGCAGGGCGAACCCCATGAATCCGAAGGCGAACCGGCCCTCGATGTAGATATCCGTGTGGGGGATCTTGACGTTGAGGTAGCTGGCGATGGTTCCCAAACCGGCCAGGACCAGGAAGAGGAGAACCTCCTTGCGCGGCGAAGCCGGGGGCCGTCGATCCTCCGGCGCCTTCCCTTCGGGTCCGTGGGTCCGCCGGCGGTCCTTTTCGCGGACCGATCCGTTGCGCCGCCCGTCGGCGGATTCGTTGGGAACAGTCCCGTCCCCGCCCCCGCCCCTTCCCAGCGGATCGATGCGTTTCATCGGCCCTCCGCGGAACCGGGGGACCCGGTGGGCGGGACCTTGTCCATCACCTCCCGCACCTTGACCGCCAGGTCCTTCACCGAAAAAGGCTTCTGGATGAAGTTGAGACCCGCCTCCATCACCCCCTGCTGGGCGATGACATCGTCCGTGTAGCCGGACATGAACAGGACCCGGACGCCGGGAAGGCGGTCCACAATGGCGTCGTAGAGGTCCTTGCCGCTCATCCCCGGCATGACCACGTCGGTGAGCAGGAGATGGACCGGCCCCTGGTGGGTCTCCAGGGCCCGCAGGGCCGCCTCCGGATGCTCCGCCAGAAGGACCATGTACCCATGGCGGCGGAGAACGGCGTGGGTCAGCTCCCTCACCTGCTGGTTGTCCTCCACCAGCAGGATCGTCTCGGTGCCGGAGAGATCCCCGGGCCCCTCGGGTTCGGTTTCCGAGGCGGCGGGCGGCCCGTGAAAGACCGGCAGGTAGACCTTGAAGGTGGCCCCGTGCCCCGGCTCGCTGTAGACCCAGATGTTGCCGCCGTGCTGCTTGACGATGCCGTAGACCGTGGCCAATCCCAGGCCGGTCCCCTTCTCCTTTCCCTTGGTGGTGAAGAAGGGCTCGAAAAGGTGGTCCTGAACGTCGGTCCCCATGCCGCAGCCGGTGTCGCTGACGCTCAACATGACATAACTGCCCGGTTTCACGCCCTCCCGGTCCGAGGCATACGCCGCGTCCAGCTCCGCCGGGGCGGTCTCCAGGGTCAGGGTGCCGCCGCCGGCCATGGCATCCTGGGCGTTCACCGCCAGGTTCATGATCACCTGCTCCAACTGGCCGGTGTCGGCCTGGATCAGCGGCAGGGAAGGGGCCGGGATGAGACGGATGGCGATGTCCTCCCGGATCGTCCGCCGGAGGAGACCTTGAAACCGGGACAGGACCTCGTTGAGATCCGTCGGCTTGAAATCGAGCACCTGTTTCCGGCTGAAGGCGAGGAGTTGGCGCACCAGGTCCCGGGAACGTTCGCCGGCCCGGACGATCTCCTCCAGGTAGGTGGCGCGGATCGCCTCCCCCAGGGAGCCGGCCCGGAGCATCTCGCCGTAGCCGAGGATGGGGGTGAGGAGGTTGTTGAGGTCGTGGGCCACGCCCCCGGCCAGACGGCCCACCGACTCCAGCTTCTGGGCCTGGTGGAACTTGGCCTCCAGCCTGGTCTTCTCTTCCGTGAGATGGATCTGCTCGGTGATGTCCCGGGCGATGATCTGAACCGCCTTGCCGCCCTGGTGGTCGATGGGGATGCCGGTCACCTCGATGTGGCGCTCGGCCCCGTCGGGCCGGATGATTTTCTGCTCATAGACCGGAGATCGGTTCCCCGAATTCAGGAGATGTTCCACCCGTTCCCGGGAGCTTCGGCGCCGGTCCGCGGGGAGAAACTCGGTAAGCGGTCTGCCGATGACCTCCTCGGGCCGGGAGATCCCGAGCATCGCGCACCCGCCCTGGTTGATGAAGCAAAGCCGCCCTTCCTGATGGATGGCGATGAGGTCGGGAAAGAGTTCGACCAGCATCCGATACTTTTCCTCGCTCCGTCGGAGGGCCGTCTCCACCTGCCGATGGGAGGTGACGTCCTGCAGGGATCCGTAGAGGCGCCGCGTCTCGCCTCCCCGGCCCGTTTCCGCCTGTCCCCAGGCGATGCAGTGGCGGACCTCCCCGTCCCCGTGGACGATCCGCAGGGCCAGCTCATAGGACGTGCCGTGGGCGATCGCCTCCTCCACCGCCTTCTCCAGGCGCGGCAGGTCCTCCGGATGGTACCACCGGGCCTGGTCCGCGAAGGAGGGCGCGCCCCGGGACGGGTCGCACCGAAAGATGCGGAAGAGTTCCTCCGACCATGTCACGGTGTTGTCGGCGAGGTCCCATTCCCAACTCCCCACATGGGTGATGCGCTCGGTCCGCTGGAGCATGGCCCGGCTCCGGCGCAGGGCTTCCCGGTTCCGGTACTCCCGGGAGACATCCCGGAAGACCATCACCGTGCCGACCAGTCCGCCCTCGCCGTTGACCAACGGGGCCGCGCTGTCGGCGATCTGCCGTTCGCCGCCGTCCCGGGCGATCAGGCTGGTGTGGTTGGCCAGACCCACCACCACCCCCTCCCGGATGACCCGCTCCACCGGGTTCTCCGCCGGTTCCCGGGTCCGGGCGTTGATGATCCGGAACACCGTTTCCAGGGGCACCCCCTCGGCCTTCTCCAGGGTCCAGCCGGTCAGTTCCTCGGCCACCGGGTTCATCCGGACCACCCGGCCCCGGGCGTCCGTGGCGATCACGCCGTCGCCGATGGAATCGAGGGTGAGGGCCAGCTCCCGCTGATTCCGGCGCAGGGCGTCGTGGCTGCGCAGGGCCGTCATCCCGGCCGCGGAGACGATCCCCACCAGGAGAAACTCGACAAAATAGGGCTGTTCCCGCCAGCCCGCCGCGGCCGCCGGCCAGAGGGGGACCTCCCGAAGAAGCCCCAGAAGGGCCCAGGTGACCGGGGTGTTGAACACCTGGTAGCAGACCACGACGAGAACGAACCAGCCCGTGCCATAGAGCCAGAGGCTCCGGAACCTGGAAAGAATGTGCTGGTGGGACGCGCGGATCGTCGCCAGGGCTGGGACCGCATAGAGCATGTTGCCCGGAAACACAAGGGACATGGGGACCTGGTGCGGCCCGGCAATCGACAAAACAGCGGCCAGCAAGAGGCCCATCCAGAATCGGCGCAGCAGGGCGAACCCCATGAAGCCGAAGGCCCATCGGCCTTCGATATGGACCTCCGTATGGGGGATGTTGACGCTCAGATAGGCGGAGGCCGACCCCAGGACGACGAACACCAGGAATAGAAGAACCTCGGTGCGCAGCGGGGGAAGGGGCCGTCGATCCACCGGCGCCTCCGTCCCCATCTCGTCGATCTCGCCCATGACGCCTCCTCCCTGTGTTGTGGTTGTGCGCCGGATCCCGTCCACCATTCCGGAAATGTTGCGGGTCTGTTTCGGTTGGAGAGATGGTGGCCGTGGGCGCCTCTTCGCCGACCTGCCCATCCGTTCGCCCCTCGATCGGCGCGCCCGGAGGGCGGATCTTGAAGTCCGTCGCGCCATGTTGCTTTTTCGCGCCGGTCCCGATGCCACCTTTCCGGCGTCCGCTCCCTTGACGCCGACACCGGGCCGCTCATCCAACACCGTCGAGCCGCGTTTCGGGCGTGCATGGGGGGACGGAACAGGCGTTCCCAACGGCCGGTTATGACCGTATATCCCGTTATCAATAGGATACTTTCGGCTTCGTATCAAGTAATTATCGGCCTCTCCTCGAATATATTCGCCTTTCATCAGTTCGGTTGGTGGTTGCCATTGAACGGGGTTTATGCCATATTGACGATTAGATAGAAGAGAAAGCGTTCAAGGGGCTTTGCCGATGAAGAAAAAGCGGGAGATCCAATATGTAGATATTGTTTTCCTGGGTGACTTCAACCCATCTATTTTCTCGCCGGCATGGTTCGCCGTTCACGATCTAATCGGAGAGACAGAGGCCGAAACCGCGGAAGTACAGCTTATTCACTCGGATGTTGCGGTGTTCTCCCTCTCGTGGTGCCGAGTGCAGATCACCAGAGAACGGTTTTCGATCCTGACGGAGCAGGAAGCGTATTTTCAATTTTTGTTTGACTTGGTAATCGGTACGTTTCAACTGCTCTCTCATACGCCCATCCGGGCGTTGGGACTGAACAGGGGGACGCATGTCAAATTGGATTCTGAAAAACAGTGGCATGCTTTCGGCCATTTCCTCGTCCCGAACGCCCCATGGGAAAAGGTTTTGGATGATTCCGGAATGCTCAAAGTCGAGGTGACCCAAAAACATCCGCCGAAAGATCCTTTGGACGGTGTTCTTAGAATCAAAATCGAACCATCCAATCGCCTTGATCCCGGGGTTCTGTTTAACATCAACAAACATTTTGAAACTCAGAACCCAAAAGAAACCGGCTGCAAAGAGATCGTCGGAAAACTGAAAGAACAATGGCAGGATTTTAACATTCAAGCCGAGAATGCGGTGGATCGCATCTTAACGAATTTCGGGAAAAGAGGCTCAAATGAATAAGGCGTTGACATTTACGGACTCCGAGGCCATTGCCGTAAAAGAGGACAGGGAGACGATTACCGAAAAAGACCCTTTTCATTCATTTCCAGGCCTTTCTCGACAGAGAATCGATTCGTTTTTCAAGGAACCTTCGCTGGAGCCAGATGACCCAAAAGCGCAAACACCAGGTAAGAGCGACGGGCTTGACAGCCAGCCGTTGCCACTAAAAAAGAAGGCACCGATCGCATTCCTTCCGAAGAGACCATATCATCCACGGACCTTTTCATCTCTCCAGCGATGGGAAGGATATGTCATAGAAATCCTTGATGAATATTTTATTGCCAGAATCACTGATCTCGATGACGAGCACGAAGATGAGGAAATTGAAGTGATGTTTTCGGAAATCTCGGAAGATGATCAAGAATTGATCCGCCCCGGCGCGATTTTTAACTGGCACATCGGATATGAAATGGAAAGAGGGACGGTCAAGCGAAGCTCCATCATTCGTTTCAGACGTATGCCCAAGTGGACCGAAAGCGATAAGGAAAAAGCAGAATCGTTTGAGAAGGAATTGAAACATTTTCTGAACGGTTTTTAGGTCCGACATGCGAACGGCCCCGCCTGGAGATGACGTTATTGAAATATCGGTATTCGGCCCCGGCTACGGAGAATGCATTCTTGTTCACCTGGGATATAACGAATGGATCATCGTCGATTCATGCATCCACCCGAAGACCGGCCGGCCGGCCGCTCTCGACTATCTGCGGAGAATCGGCGTCCCGCTCGAATCCGTAAAACTGATCGTCGCAACTCATTGGCATGACGATCATATTCGTGGCCTTTGTCACACGGTCAAGGAATGCGGAAATGCCGATTTCGTTATGTCCGAAGCGCTTATCGGGGATGAATTTTTATCCGTTTTGAGCCATTTTGGAACGGACCCCATGATCAAAGGATCATCAGGTGCGCGGGAGCTTTTCGATATTCTCTCTTTTTTGAAAAGCGCGAGGAAAGTGCCCAAACGGGCCATGGCCAATACGCCCCTTTGGATGAAGAAACAACAGATTTCGGATTATCGTTGCATAATTACCGCCCTCTCACCTTCGGATTACGCAATTTACCTCTCGAATTTTCAGATCGCGAAGCAAATTCCGGAACTCAAAACCGAAAAAAGGAGGCTGCTTTCCATCACGCCGAATCAAGCCGCCGTCGTTCTGTGGATTCGGATCAACCATATCGCCATCCTATTGGGGTCGGATCTTGAGAGTTCGAGTGATGAAAACAGCGGATGGTTGGCCATCTTGCAATCGCCAATGCGGCCCGAAGGAAAAGCAGATGTTTTCAAAGTGCCTCACCATGGGTCTGTGAACGGTGATCACCCTAGAATCTGGGATGAGATGGTATCGGATGATGCCATCATTGCATTGACGCCCTTTCACCACGGAAAAACCAAGCTGCCCACGGAAACGGATATCCAAAGGATCTGCGAAAAGAGATCAGACTGCTTCATTACCGCCACCAATCTCGTAAAGAAGGTAAAAACCGAGCGAACCGTCGACAGAATCATTGAGAAGGCCGGGGGGGTAAGGGTAAGGAGACCGGTACACGGTCATTTCGGCCAAATCAGAATCCGGACGTCGTTGTCGTCCAAATCCGTCGATTGGAGTAGGGAGTTGATGATGGGTGCCAGGGCGATATGTTGACCCAAGTTCGCCAAATGTTCCCCGTCCGGGTAGGGTCCTCCGATACGATCGTCTCCGCGGACCGTTTCAAGGCGCCGGCCCTATCCGGGGCGGACCGAAGGTGAGCCGGCCCTTCTGAATTCTGAAGCGGATCTTCTATTCCGCCGCCGAAGATGGGATCGGCTTCGGCTCGTAGATCAGGCGGCGGTTGGCCTTGGATGCCTCCCCATCAAGGTCGGCGGCCTTCAGAAACCCCATCTTCACCACGTGGCACATGTAACAGTTGTTCGTCCGTTCGGTGAGCTTGTTGATGACGTGGGGAACCGCGTCCCAATAGTTGGGCCGCGTGTCGTAGCGGCTCATCTCCAGCCCGGCCGAGGCGAAGGTATCCCTTGCCGCCGGTACCCGTCGAAGGGTGGTCACCTCGGTCGGTCGATGGGGGTTCCTTCCGAGGAAAAACCCCGTCGTCGCCTTCGCGCCTTTGCCCAGGTGGCATCCGGAGCAATTCTTGTAGGTGGACAGCGAGTGGCAGGCCGTGCAGGATAGAACCCCATCGTGCGTTGCATGGGCCTTTTGCGCTTTCTGGCTCTGTTTCCGGTCCGGAGGATGGCAGGACCGGCAATCCGGCTTGGTCCGTCTGTCCCGACGGCCTGCGTACCGATGGCCGTCGCCGTGGAGTTCCTCCAGCCGGTGGCAGTCCATGCACATCATCTTCCCCCGGAAATGGGCGTCCTTGACCACGCCGTACTGGCCGGTAAACTCCGGGTAGACCCGGCCGCCGTGGCAGTAGGCGCAGGTCTTGGCCTCGTCTTTCCGGATAAAGCGGTGCTTGTCGATCAGTCCCAGGGGGATCCCGGCAATATCCGGGGACTTCACATGGCATCCGCCGCAGGAGGCATGGCAGGTCCGGCAGCTCTTCTCGAAGACGTTTTTGTCGAAGGTCTTCCGCTCCGCCTCTGAAAACCGTCCGACCACCCCTTCCCGGAGCCCTTGGGTGGTGTAGTGGAGGGCATCGCGGTAGGTTTCGGCGATATCCGGATGGCACTCCCCGCATCGGCCGGGGTCATCCGAGGGCCGGGGATCCATCCCTTTATGGGCCGTCGGTTGGTCAACCGCCGTTTCATTCCCGCCGTGGCAGGCGACGCAGCCGTTTTCAAAGTGGACGTCCGTATCGATAACGCCGCGGTCCACTACAAATCCTTTGTAGATCTCCTCCGCCTGGACCGGCGGAAGCTGCCCGGCTCACCCTTCCCCTTCGTCGAACTCGAACTCGATCTTGGGCGGGGTGTAGAGGGACCGGATCTTTTCGGCGTCCGTGTGGCAGGTGA
The DNA here is from genome assembly GCA_964431545.1 of uncultured Desulfobacteraceae bacterium. GTDB lineage: Bacteria > Desulfobacterota > Desulfobacteria > Desulfobacterales > JAABSP01 > CAYSLC01. The sequence goes on from CAYSLC010000127.1 coordinate 10,387, forward strand.
CGCACCCCGATTCCGCCGCCTCCTGGATCGCCACGCCATGGGAGGCCGTCGCCAATACGGCCGCCGCCAGGGCCGCAAGGACTTCTGCTTTCAACCGCATATCTCCTCCTGGTCCGCGTTTCGCGGGGGGAACCGGCCGCAATCCGGATACCGGCCCCGCGCGCCATGGGCGCGCGGAGCCGGGAAGTGGGCCGTGTCCGGCACCTGAACGTGTTCGGCTAGTAGGGGTGGAACTCCCGAATGCGGTACTTGCCCTCTTCATCGAAGGACTTGTGGTATTCGATCACGACAAATTTTCCGGCGAACTGGTTGACCACAGGGTTTCCCGCCTTGACCCAGCCGACCACGCCGCCTTCCACCACATGGACGTTGGTATATCCGTACTTGTAGAGAAAGCCGGCGACGTAAAAACTCCGGTGCTGAGTCCGGCAGAGTGCGTAGATCTCGGCGTCCGGGTCGGTGATCTTGCGCGGGATGGTGTACATGTGGCCGGCGTGGATGTGATCCGCCCCCTCGATGTGGAAGGCGTAGAATTCCGGATGGGTCCGGCAGTCGATGATGTAGGCCTTCCGTTTGCCGGCAAGGACCTCGGCGTGGATCTTCTTGAAGGTCTCCATGTCGACCACCTTGTCTTCGGGGACGAGCTTGGCGAACTCGTCGTAGACCGCCTTCTCCTTGGCCCGAAGATCCTCGGCGGAAACCGGTGCCGCCATGCCCGCGGCCACGAGACAAACAACAATGAACAGCCACCACCTTTTCATGTTTTCCTCCTAATTCTATTGGGTTGCGGTACCTTCGACGGCGGGCGGAACCCTACGAAGCGCCGCACCCGCCGATAGTCGCGAATGTCCACAAGCAGGAGAAACAACATCGAAGCTTATTGGAAATATCTCATATGTGGCTGTCCCGTGTCAAGCCCCACATCCCCGCCGCTGTTGGCCGCCGGCAGGAAGGTGACCGATGACCCCAAACAAAGTTGACACTCGTTAGCCGAAAATGGCAGCGGAGGGTGTCATGGTGAAGGCATCGATGGTTGCATCCCGGGGCGCCCCGCGGCGCCCCGGGGTTCTGGTCAGCTACCCACCGTCACCCTCAACACCACGGTTACCATCACGTCGGCCCCGTCGGCGGGGACGGGGAATCGCCAGTCCTCCGTGACATCGGTGACGCACTGCCCCATGGGGGTTTGGGCGATTTCCCCCTGGACCACGGCGGCGGTCACATGGCCGTCGGGTCCGACGGTCAACAGGAGGGTGGCCCCGCCGCCGGTGAAGGTTGGGTCCTGGGCTTTCAGGCTGGCGGCGCAACGCTTGATCTCCGCCAAATGGCTCCGGATGACCTTCTCGGCTTCCCCGGGATCGACGGCGCCGTTGACGGTCAGCCTGTCGGAGACGATCGTCACCCGGACGCCGGGGATTTCCGGCTTCCCTTCGTCGACCTCTTCGGCTTTTTCCGCCGGGGCCTGCTCCGCCAGCACTAGCTCCGGGCGTGATCCAGTAATGGAGCGGGCCATTTTCCGCTCCATTCCGACGCCGGGGGCGGCGGCGATGCCGGTGGCCATGGGCGCTCCCACCGCCGCGTCGGAGACCCCCCGGGGAAGGGGCAGGGGCTGCTTGACAGTGGCGGCCTCCTCGCCGGTCCGGACCCGGCTGTCCACGGCCACGAAGGAGGTGTAGGCGGTGAGCAGATTGTATTTCAGTCCCAGCAGGGTGATCTCGTCGGCCCGGGCCTCCCCCGGGGAGAGCTGGTTGTAGTCGGACAGGAGGCTGATCCGCTTCCGGGCCCAGAGGTACCGGAGTCCGGAATGGGCGGGGTTCGGGCTGAATCTGTCCACCGCCAGTTCGGCGGAGTAGGCCCGCCCGCCGCCCGCGGCACCCGCGAGGCGGATCGTTCCCGTGGGTTCCCCCCGCCATTTGCCGTAGGCGATGAGCGGCCGCCGGGCCAGCAGGTCGGGCAGAGCCTTCGGTTCCACGTCCCGGACACCGAAGCCGTCGAAAGCCAGTTGGATGCCCGTGAGGACCGGCGTCTCGATATACTCCCGGAACTTCGAAGCCTTCTTCCGGGCCTCCCCCGGCTGGGTCACCACGAACGGTTCCCCCATGCCCACCCGGGCCATCCCCTCGATGAGGAAGCGGTTGACGCTGGAGCCGATGCCGAAGGCGAAGAGGTTGGCCTCCCCCAGGTTGTTCCGGATCAGATCGAACGCCTCGGTCTCCACCCGGACGAAGCCGTCGGTGACCACCACCATCGACCGGGAGACCGACTCCCCGGCGGGGAGCCCCAGGGCCCGGCGCAGGGCCGGCAGGAGCTGGGTTCCGCCGCCGCCCCGCTGGTTGTCGATGAAGGCGATGGCCCGGCCGATGTTCTCCTGGTCGGCGGGAACCGACCGTTCTCCGAGGATCCGGGAGCCGCCCGCGAAGAGCAGGACGTTGAAGGTGTCGGTGGGCCGGAGGTTGCCGATGAGATTCCGGAGCAGGGCCTTGGCGGTATCCAGGGGAAATCCCCGCATGGAGCCCGAGACATCCACGATGAAGACATACTCCCGGGGCGGGATCGAGGCGCTCTCCACCCGCCGGGGCGGCTGCATCATCAGGAGGAAGAAGTTTTCCGGCTCCCCTTGGAAGAGAAGCAGGCCGGTTTCGATCTTTCCGCCGCTCAGGCGGTATTTGAGGATCACATCCCGGTTCCCCCCGTCCCGTTCGGCGGACGTCAACCCCACCGTGGCGACGGTCGGACTCGTGAACCGTACGTCCGTCTCATGGGAGGGGACGGTGATCTCGGCGATGGGCAGCCCGGCGGAGATGGTCGCCTGGAAACCGAAGTCGTAGGGGGGCGCCTCCCCTTCCTTGAGGTAGGGGTTCTGGACCCACTTCTCCGACGGAGGGGCCTCGGACGCGGGAAGCTCGGAGTACCGGGGACCCACCACCGTAGGGTAGACGAATTCATAGGTCCCGTCCGTGGGGACCAGGAGTTCGGTGTACCGCAATTCCACCCGGATGGTGTCTCCGGGCAGGATGTTGGCCACGTTCATCTGGAAGACATTGGGCCGCTGCTGCTCCAGGAGGGAGGCGCTCTTGCCGGCCGCCTTGGCCTGTTCGTACTCCCGGCGGGCCTGCTCCCGCTCCCGGATCTCGGCCACGATGGTCCGCTCGCCGATGGTCATCTTCATACCGTGGACGGCGGCCCGGGTGGAGGCGGGAAAGACGTAGATCGCCTCCAGAGGTTGGCTCCCTTCGTTCTCGTAGACCTGGGTCACCCGCGCATCGGCGATGACGCCGGCGATGGAGACCTCCGCGGATGTCGATTTGAGGGGGAGTTGATCCGTCTCCGGGTCGTCGCTCTTGACGAGAAAGTAGGGGGAGAGGGTCTTGTCCGCGGATTCTGTCTCCGTGTTTCCGGGGGTTGGAACGCCGAGGATGAGCCCCGCCAAGAGGGCCGTGAGGATGAGTGATCCGCCGATCGATTTCCCGATGGAACGCATGGCCGCGCCTCCTTATTTTCGCGTTTATGTTGATGATCCGTCCACTCTATTACAGAGGCTCGGGTTTTGCAACGCGAACTTGGGGGGCGGCGGCGTCGGTTCCGCAACCACCGGCCGGAGCCGACGGCAAGGCTGGACGGTGGTTCTCGATTCCCGATCGGCGACCGGCCGAGGTCGGCGGCGGTCCGGAAACCGGCGAGGCGCGGCCGCGCTCAGAAGGTGAACAGCTTCGTCCCCGGCGCCAGGATGGCGTCGGCCACCAGGGGCGGATTGGCCTGGGCCACGCCGTCGAGGAGATCGGCCGGCGAGCCGCCCCGCTCGGCCAGGAAGAAGGGGCACACCTCCACCTTCACCCCCTTCTGGATCAGGTTCTTGAGCAGGGTCCTCGGCGAGACGTTGAGGGGTTTGATGATCACCTCCTTGCCCTCCTTGAGGGCGAGTTCCCCGCCGGGGCCGCACAGGAGGATGCGGACCGATTTCCCCTTGGCCAGGATCTGGGTGGAGAGGGACATGGCCATCATCTGGACCTGGGGATCCCAGACGGTCACCGCCACCAGGACCCCGGTGACCGTGTCGGCCCCCGCCTGGCGCTCGGTGAATCCGAGAATCGCCTCCTGGACCGTCTCCGGTGCCGTGGGGGAGGGCGCCGGTTCCGATGGTCCGGGTAGTCCGGCCTCGGGGGGCGGAGCGCCGGGCTGCTCGGCCCGACCGGCCGGCGCCGTGGGCTCTCCCTCGGACCGGTCCGTCGGCTGGTCCGCGCTCCGGGAGGTGGTGGTCCCGGAGGAACGGCTCCGGAACAGGTAGAGGACGATGAAAAAGAGAATGATGCCGTAAAACCAGAGTACATCCGAATCTTCGTAACCCACGTTGCGCCTCCGTTGAACGGGAACCGGCGGGGGCCGTCGCTCACCGGCCCCCGAGATCATGGAAATCCGGTCGAATCGATGAGACCTTCGGCCAGTCCGGCGACGAAATCGGCCGGCGGCCGGTCCCGGAACACCCCGTATGCCGGATCGATCTCCGGGGCCATCCCGCGGATGAAAAGGTAAAACACCCCGCCGAAGTGCTCCTCGTATTGATAGCCGGGCATCCGGCCCAGGAGGTACCGGTCCAGGGCCACGGTGTAGAGGAGGTACTGGAGATGGTAGTGGTGGGCGTGGATCGCTTCGGCCAGCCGATCGGGGGCATAGTCCCGGGCGGCGTTGCCCAGGTGGTTCGATTTCCAGTCGACGATGTAAAACCGCCCCCGGAACCGGAAAACCAGGTCCACGAACCCCATCATGAAGCCCGCCACCGGCGAGAAGGAGAGCCGGTCCATGGAGAGGAGGGCGTCCGGAGGGATCTCCGGTCCGGCAAGGGTCCGGAACAGGTCGGAGAGCCCCTTGGGCGTGACGGGCTTCAGGGGAAAGTAGAACCCCAGCTCGGTGAGGCGGTCCGCCATGCCGATCCGGGACAGGGTGAGGTCCCCCGGGTCCGGATCAAGGGGGGTGGAGAGGACGTTGTCGACCATGCCGGCCACGGCGTCCTTCCATTGGGGATCGAACCCATGGGCATGGAGCCTCTCCAGGGACACGTCCTCCGCCGATCCGGAAGCCGCCGCCGGAAAATCGATCCCTTCGAAGATCTCGTGGAGCAGGGTGCCGGCACGCGCCCCCCGGGGAAAGGCGAAGATGTCGTGGAATCGATTCTCGTCCGCGGTGGCCTCCGGGGGCGGAGTCCCGGCGGGATCCCGGTCCGCCCGTTCCGCGGCCTCCGGGTCTGGGGGACCGCCGGGCCGGGTGAGGGCGGAGAAGCTCGATACCCGGAACCGGGTGTCGATGGTCCCGGTGAAGGTCCGGGCGCCGAGCGCCGTCGATTCTTCGGTGCCCGCGGCCGATTCCGGCGATTCCGGCGCCGTCGGCGGGGGGCGCACGGCGATGGCCTTTTTGGAGACCTTGGCCAGGCGATTCAGATCTTTTTCCACCTTCTCCCGATCCAAGCCGCCATAGGCTTTCGCCATCGACCCCACGATATCGGTTCCGTCCGGAGCCTCATGTCCGTGGAACAGCCAGTTGGGGGCCGCCGTCTTTGCCCGGTCGAACCAGCCCCAGGCCGTCACGCAACGGTTCCGGGCCCGGGTGAACGCCACGTAGAGGAGGCGGAGGTTCTCCGCCAGCAGTTCCTGTCTCACCACGGCCTTGTTCGCTTCCTGGCCGGCGGATCCCAGGTCGAGGGTGAGCCGGAGATCCGCCCCTTCGTCATGGAACTGGAGATAGGGGTCCGATTGGACGCGGATCCCCTGGAAGATGAAGGGGCAGAAGACCACCGGATACTCCAGCCCCTTGCTCTTGTGGATGGTCACCAGGCTCACGGCCCGGGCATCGCTTTCCAGCCGGAGCTGGTATTCCTCGGTCCGGGCGGCCTCGGAACGGCGCTGCTGGGAGAGCCATTTGACCAGACCGGACATGCCGGGCCGTCCGGCGATCTCCGCCCCGTGGAGCACCTCGGCCAGATGGAGGAGATTCGTGCACCGCCGTTCGCCGTCCGGGAAGGCCATCAGACGGGGCAGCACGACCACCTCCGAGAGGAAGGACCGAAAAGCCCGCATGAACCCCCGGCGGCGCCACAGGTCGTGGAGATCCCGGAACCGAATCAGCCATCTCTCCCACGCCCCCTCGTCCCGGGAGAGGCCCTCGATCTCCTCCCCTGAAAGACCCACCATCTCCGTGGCCAGGGCCGAACGGATCAGCCCCTCCTCCC
>CAYSLC010000128.1:0-16447 GCA_964431545.1 uncultured Desulfobacteraceae bacterium
TCACACCGTTTGCCGCCGCCTCGCAGTCGTTGCCGTAGGTGTTGCCGTCGCATCCGCAGACCGGGGCGTAGAGGTCGATGCAGGCCTCGGGTTGGGGTTGGCAGCGGCCGGGATCATCGCACCGGCCCGGCGGTTTTGCACAGAAGGCCCCGGCCGCGCAATCCGGGTTGTCCATGCATTCGAAGTTCGGCATCAGGTCGATGTCTTGTCGGTTGCCGCCGGTCTGGAGCGTGATGGTCCCCTCGTGGGGGAAAAAGCCGGGGGCATGGACGAAGAGATGGAAGTCCGACGACCCTGTGGGGGCCACCGGCAGGTCTTCCAGTATGTAGGTGCCGTCGTCATCGGTGACGGCGTGCCAGGGGCCGGGATGGAGGAACGGGTCGGGGTCCAGGAGGTGCAGCTCGATTTCGGCGTCGGGGATCCCCGCCGGACAGTCGGCGTTCGATCCGCAGTCCATCGCGCCGTTCAGGACCCGGCCGATAAGGGTCGCCCGTTCCGTCGGCGGCGGGCACTCACCCTCGTGGGCGACGCTGGTGCCGGCCTGGGCGGCCTCGCACCGGTTTCCGTAGGTCTTGCCGTCGCAGCCGCAGACCGGGTGAAAATAGGCGGGACACGCCTCGGGCCGGGGCTCGCAGACCCCTTCGGCATCGCAGGCCCCGAAGGGCGTTCGGCAGAAGGTGGGCTCGGGGCAGTCATGGGGTCCTATGCACGGTGTGGGGTGTTGGAAGATCAGATCGACGACGTTTTCGCCGGGAGCCAGATGGGCGTGAATTTCCACGGGTGGAAACGGTTCCGCCTCCGCCGAAATCCGGTGGTCGCCGGGGGGGATCCCTTCGATCCGGTACCGGCCCTCTTGATCGGAGACCGTCTCGTAGACCGGCGGGGGGGCGAATCCGGCGCCGTCGGCGATGGCGGCCGTGAGGGTGGGGAAGGGGAAATCCGGCCAAACGGTGATCCGAGCCCCGGCTACGGGATGCATCTCACCGTTGTCCGGGGTGAGCACGCGCCCCTCGACCGCGGCGTCCGGGTCGGGTTCGGGCCGGGCGAGCCCCGCATGTGCGAAGTTGACGCCGAAATGCCAGTGGCCATGGGGCCCGAGGCAGAAGAAGCCGGCCCCGGCATGGTGGATGAGCCGCCAAAGTGCGACCAAACCGGGCGATTCTTCATCAAGGGGAGGTTGGTCGTCGGGAGTGACGCCGGCGGGCGGCTCGATAACGGGCCACAGGGGCGGCAGGTCCGGCTCGATGCGGACGGGCCGCTCGTAGGGTAGATACCGGTCGGCTTCGATGGTCAGCAGATAGTCCCCGGCCGGGACCGGCGGAAACTTGAACCTCCCGTTTTCCGAGGTCCCGGTCGTCATGGGGGTGGGATCCCGGTCCGGCGCCGCAGGCATCAGATGAACGGCGGCCCCGGCAACGGGGATCACCGGCCCCGGCGGATACGCCGCGGCGTCCGGCGTCCGTTCCACGACGCTGCCCATGAGGGTGCCGTGGGCGGCCTCGGGCAGGGGATAGAGCATCAGATCGACGAGGCGGCCCGCCCAGTCCGGGAGACTCACGGCGCCCACGGCCGGCTGGTGTCCGGCCTTGGACGCCGTGATAAAGTAGTCCCCTCCGGGGATGTCGGTCAGCCGAAACCGGCCGTTCAGGTCGGTCACCGTCTCATGCACCCGGGGGGCGGAGTCCCTTCTGGGGAGGTCGGGCTCCTCGCTCGCGGCTGCCGGGACCAACCGGATCCGAGCGTCGGAGAGAGGGGCGGGGAGGCCGTCGGGTCCGGATCCGCCATCGGTCGTCCCGGCGTCCCGGACAACTCCTTGGACAGCGCCCCGCCATCCCACCGGGCGGAAACCCTCCGTCCGGCCCCCCGAGAGCACCTGGAGCTGACAGATGATTTTCCGGAGACTCACCGGCTGGCCCTCCGCCAGGCCGCAGACCTGGGACCGTGCCGGTGATGCGAGAAAGCCGGTAAGAACCAGGAACACCCACAGGTGAAACATCCATCTTCTCATGGCGACCTCCTTGGTTTTTTTTTGAAGAGGGTAATCAAGTATGCAAAGGGGAACCGGAAGTTGTCAAGAACAAATCCAGAACAAATCCAGGGCAAATCCAGGAGAATGGTTTCCGCACGGGATGGCCCCCGCATGGAGCTGGTCTCCGGAGCATATCTGTTTCCGGACGCGCCGCTGGGCCGGATGGTTGATATCCGCGGCCGAGTCTGATAAGCGAGACGGTACCCGATGTCGTCTCCGGTCTCCCGGCCCGATGTCGGTCACTTCGTACGTTCAACCTGGAGAAGCGATGCCCATGGCCCTGAAAAAACATCCTCGAACCGGTCCGCCGGACCGTGAAACGTCCCGATGTACGAGGCCGGAAGCCGCCGATTGCCCGGACGGCGAGGTCGACGGTCCGCCGGGCGGATGCTGCGGCTTTGCCCGTCTGTCCCTGGACGCCCTCTACCGGCTGGACCCGGAAACCGATTCCATTTCCTGGCTCAACGATCGCTGTCGATCGATCCTCGGCATCGGTTCGGAGGTCGACACCGTGGAGCAGGCCGCGGCACGACTCATGGCCCATGTCCACCCGGACGACCGGGAGGCCGTCCGGGCGGCCCGGCAACGGGCCTTGTCCGACGCCGGCCGGGTCGAGGAGGCGGAATACCGGTTTCTCCATCCGGACGGCACCCAGCGCAGGGTCCGGGAACGGTGGATGGCCCGGCGGGTCGGCGGCGCGCGGCTGGTGGAGGGGATGATCCGGGACGAGACCCCGGACGAGGTGGCCGAGGGGGATTTCATTCAGAGCACGGCCAACGCCCTGATCGGCAACTATTTGGTCCAGGACGGGGCCTTTCTTTATGTCAATCCGGAGTTCGTGCGAATCACCGGGTATTCCCGGGACGAACTCATCGGAATGGACTCTCTGGCCATCGTCCGGCCGGACGATCGACCCCACGTGCGGAAGAACGCCGTGGCCATGCTCAAGGGAGAGACCTCCACCCCCTACGAGTTCTGTGCCTACGACAAATCCGGAAAGGCCCATTGGGCCATGGAGACGGTCACCCCGGTCCGGCACAATGGCCGGCGGGCGGTTCTCGGCTTTTTCATGGACATCACGCAGTTCCGGGAGGCCCAGGGAAACCTCTCCACCCTGGGACTGATGATCAGCACCGTCTCCCACAGCCTCAAGGGCTGTCTGACCGGCCTCGACGCCGGCCTCTATATGGTCGACACCGGATTCTACCGGGACCTGCCCGCCCGGATCGAAGAGGGCCTCGACGTGGCCAAACTCATGGTGGACCGGATCCGGAAACTCTCCATGGACATCCTCTACTATGCCAAGGAGCGGGAACCCGACTTGTCGACGGTGGACATCCGGCGGTTCGCCAAAGAGGTGATCCTGACGGTGGAGACCCGGATCCGGGCCGCCGACATCCGGTTCGATACCCGCCTGCCCGATGCGCCCGGCACCTTTTCGGTCGATGAAGAGATCCTCCGCGCCGCCTTCGTCAACATCCTCGAAAACGCCATGGAGGCCTGCATCGCGGACGACCGGCCCATCGAGCACGTGATCTCGTTCACGGTGGCGGCGGAGGAGACCGGGGTGGCCTTCCGGTTCTCCGACAACGGCCCCGGCATGGCGCCGGAGCAGCTCCGGAAGATCTTCCAGCTCTTTTTCTCCTCCAAGGGCAAGGCGGGGACGGGCATCGGCCTCTTCGTCACCCGGAAGGTGATCCACCAGCACGGCGGGGCCATCACGGCCGAGTCGACGCCGGGGGTGGGGACGACCTTCCAGGTGACGCTCCCGAGGGGGGCACGGCCTCCGGATTCCCGCGGCACCCCCAAGGCAGGAGCCTTTTAGGGGAGATTCGCCCGGCCCCACCGGTGCGGGGCCGGCGACATCCGCCGGCAATATCCGGTGGATCGGCGCGTGCCCCTTTGCCGATCAGAGCAGATCACAGAACAAAGCCGCGATGCTGTCCAGGTGGAGCATCCCCTTTCGGGTGAGGGCGCAGCGGTCCGGGGTGAGGATGATCCGTCCTTCGCTCTCCAGGTAGCGGATCAGGTCGCCGAAGCGGTCTCTGAAATCGTGTCCGTACCGGGCGTTGAAATCGGGGATGGAGATCCCCTCCCGCATGCGGAGTCCCAGGAGGATCGCCTCCATGGCCTGCTGTTCCAGGGTCAGGGTCTCCTCCCCGGCCACGGGCAGGTGGCCCCGGCCGAGATCCTGGAGGTAGGCCGGAACGTCGGCGTGGTTCCACCGGCGGATGGGCGGGTCGTACGTGTGGGCCCCGGCGCCGATCCCCAGGTAGGGGGTGAAGGTCCAGTACTTGGGGTTGTGGCGGGAGATCCGGGAGGGGGTCCGGGCGAAGTTGGACACCTCGTAATGGAGCCAGCCATTGGCCTCCAGGAAGGCGATGGTGGTCCGGAAGAGTTCCGCCATCCGGTCGTCGCGAAGGGGCCGGACCCGCTCTTCCCGAACCGCTTCGAACAGAGGGGTGCCGGGTTCGTAGGTGAGCATGTAGCAGGAGAGGTGTGCGGGGCCGTGGGCCAGGGCGGCCCGGAGGTCGGTGACCCATTCCTCCGTCGTCTGATCGAGCGTTTCGGGTGACCCCGAATTCCCATATGGTGATCCCGGAATGCCGGGGATCCCACCGGGGATCCCCCCGGGAATCCCATAGATCAGGTCGATGCCGACGTTGTCGAACCCGGCCCGGCCCGCCGCCTCCAGGCACTCCCGGCCCTCCCGGGCGGAGTGGATCCGTCCCAGGGCGGCGAGGTGGCGGTCATGGAAGGACTGGATTCCGATGTTGAGGCGGTTGACCCCCGCCGAACGGTATCCGGCCAGGTTTTCGGGGGTGACGGTGCCGGGGTTCGCCTCCAGGGTGATCTCCGGATCATCGGCGAGCCGAAAGTCGCGCCGGACGGCGTCAAGGAGTCGCTCCACCGATCGGGAATCGAGCAGGGACGGCGTTCCGCCCCCCAGGTAGATCGATTCGAACCGCCAGGGGATGTCGGCGTACCGGGCGAGTTCCCGCAGGAGGGCATCGACGTAGGCCGGGATCCGGTCGGTCTCGGTGGTGGAGAAGAAGTCGCAGTACGGGCACCTGCGGATACAGAAGGGGAAGTGGATGTAGAGGCCCGCGCTGTGGGCCGGATCATCCGTCGGCATGGTGGCGGAGGATGGCCTCGCAGAGCCCGTCGATGGTGAAGGACGAGGCCGTGACATGGACCTGGAAGCCCAGGTCCCGGGCCGTGTCCGAGGTGATGGGGCCGATGCTGGCCACCGTCACCCCCTCCATGAGTTCGGAGCGTTCCCCTTCGGGCAGCAGGGCGAGGAAATTCCTTACCGTGGAGGAACTGGTGAAGGTCACCATATCCACCTCCCGGGCCCGGAGCGCGGCCAGGAGTTCCGGCCCCCGGCCCTCGTCCAGGCGGGTCCGGTAGGCGGGGATCTCGTCCACCCGGGCGCCCATGCGGGTCAGCTCCTCCGGCAGAACCGGGCGGGCCTCGGCGGCCCGGGGCAGGAGGATCCGCCGGCCCGCCACCGGATGGGACCGGAAGGCCTCCACCACCGATTCGGCCCGGTAGCTTTCGGGCAGGACGTCCGTGTTGAGGCCGAAGGACCGCAGCCGGGCCGCGGTGGCCGGTCCGATACAGGCGGTGGACAGGGTGTGCAGGGCCCGCACGTCCCGGCCCCGGGAAAAGAGCCGGTCGAAGAAGAAGCGCACGCCGTTGACGCTGGTGAAGACGATCCAGTGGTAGTCGGACAAAGTGTCGATGGCCCGGTCGAGGGGGGACCAGTCGTCCGGAGGTCCCACCCGGATGGTGGGGCATTCCAGGGGCTCCGCCCCCAGGGCGGCCAGCCGGCCCACCAGGTCGCTGGCCTGCTCCCGCGCCCGGGTCACCACGATGCGCCTGCCCAGCAGGGGCCGGTCCTCGAACCATCCCAACCGCTCCCGGAGCCGAACCACGTCCCCCACCACGATGATGGCCGGGGCCTTGAGGCCGGCGGCCGCCACCCGGTCGGCGATGTCGGCGAGGGTTCCGGTCACCGTCTCCTGCCGGGGGGTCGATCCCCAGCGGACCAGGGCCACCGGCCGGTCTTCGGGGACCCCGTGTTTCCGGAGGTTTTCGACGATGTGGGGGAGGTTCTTGACCCCCATGAGGAAGACCAAGGTGCCGACGCCGGCCAGGGCGTCCCACCGGATGTTCGATTCGGCCTTGGAGGGATCCTCGTGGCCGGTGACGAAGGCGAGGGTGGCGGTGAAATCCCGGTGGGTCAGGGGGATCCCGGCGTAGGCGGGGGCGGCCACGGCCGAGGTGACCCCCGGCACCACCTCGAAGGGGATCCCGGCGTCCACCAGGACCTCCGCCTCCTCGCCCCCCCGTCCGAAGATGAAGGGGTCGCCCCCCTTGAGGCGGGCCACCACCTTCCCCTCCCGGGCCTTCTCCACGATGAGATCGTTGATCCCCTCCTGGCCGAGGGTATGGTCCCCGCCCTTCTTGCCCACGTAGATCTTCTCCGACCCCTCCCGGGCGTGGGCCAGGAGGGCCGGGGCCGCCAGATAGTCGTAGATGACGGCGTCGGCCGTCCGGATGCATTCCAGCCCCTTGGCCGTGATCAGGCCCGGATCTCCGGGGCCGGCCCCCACCAGATAGACTCTACCCCTGTGTTGCGCCATGGAACTCCGCCTTCAGTCTGTCGAGGATCTCCCCGGCCCCCAGGGTCAGCAGATGTTCGGCCAGTTCCACGCCGATCGCCTCGGATCGATGGGCGGGCCCGGACCGGGTTTCGCGAATGATGGTGGAGCCGTCCAGCTCGGCCACCAGCCCGGACAGGGTGAAGGTATCGCCCTCCATCCGCCCGTGGGCGGCGATGGGCACCTGGCAGCCGCCCTCCAGCCGATGGAGAAAGGCCCGCTCCCCCAGAACCGTACACCGGGTTTCCGGATCATCCAAAGCCGATGCCAACGGCGTGATCCGGGGATCGTCGGTCCGGATCTCGATGCACAGGGCCCCTTGTCCCACCGCCGGGAGCATGTCGCCGTCGTCCAGGTATTCGGTGATCCGCGCCGAGAGCCCCAGTCGTTTGACGCCGGCGGCGGCCAGCACCACGGCGTCGTAGTCGCCGCTGTCGAGCTTCCGGAGCCGGGTGTCGAGGTTGCCCCGCAGAGAGAGGACCGTGAGATCGGGCCGTGCCCCCATGAGCTGGGCGGCCCGGCGGAGGCTGCTGGTGCCGATCCGGGCGCCCCGGGGCAGATCGGAAAGGGGGGCGCCGGCGGCGGAGATCAGCACGTCCCGGGGGTTCTCCCGGGCGGGAACGGCGCCGATGGTCAGGCCCTCGGGCACCTCGCCGGGCATGTCCTTCATGCTGTGGACCGCCAGGTCGACCCGGCCGTCGAGGATCGCCTCCTCGATCTCCTTGACGAAGAGCCCCTTGCCGCCCACCTTGGCCAGGGGGACGTCCTGGATCTTGTCCCCCTTGGTCTTGATGATCACCAGTTCCACGGGCAGTTCGGGGTCCGCCGCGATCAGGGCCTCCTTGACCCACTCCGCCTGCCAGAGGGCGAGCTTGCTGCCCCGGGTGCCGATTCTGACGGGTGTGGTATTCATCGGCGGGGTCAATGGCCGCAGCTGGAACAGCTTGTGGCCGCGCACCCGGAGCAGGAGCTGTCGGCCGCGGACCGGCTCACCGTCTGCCCGCCGCTCCCCTTGCTCACGAAGCCGCAGGCCGACATGAGCCGGTTGACCTCTTTCCCGTTGCAGGTGGGGCATTCCGGCTGGTCCGATCCGAGCACCAGGCACTCGAAATCGCAGTCGCACCGGTCACAGTGGTATTCATAGATGGGCATAATTCTCTCCTTCCATATACTTAGAGATTCGACCGCCTTCGGGTCGCCGGCCGAACCCCCCGGAAACCCGTTTCCGGAGATTCGGCAACCTCTAAATCTAACCACTCGGGGGCGGAAGATCAACCACCGCGCCGCTTCTCGGAAATGTGCCGTTCCGCCCCGGCGAGGCCTTCGACCACTCCGGCGGCGATGAGGGGGATCAGGATCTCATGGTGGCCCACCAGGTTGATCCCGCGCCCGCCCGAGGCGGTGGGCCGGCCCACCACATTGGTCATGGGGCGGTAGTGGCGGATGAAGTCGAGGTTGACGGCGGTGAAGCGTTCCAGGGGATGGCCCAGGTTCCGGACCAGGGTGACCGCCTTGAGGAAGACCTCCGGCAGGATCACGGCGGAGCCGACGTTGAGATGGACCCCCTCCGACAGGGCGGCGACCACCGAGGCGAAGGTCCGGAAGTCCCGGTGGGAGGCGGCCCCTGCCGCCGCCGGGTCGAAGGCCGGGTGCATGTGGATGATGTCCGTGCCCATGGCCAGATGGACCGTCACCGGGATCCCCAGCCGGGCCCCGGCCGCCAGGATGCTGTGGTCGGCATGGGGGAGGGCCCGGTCGAGGATCGCTCCGCCCACCGCCTCGCCCAGGCCGATCCCTTCGGCCCCGGCCCGTCCGATGGCCCGGCCCAGGAATTCTCCGGTCTCCCGGGCCATGCCGAAGGCGCCCCGGCCGAGGACCGCCCCCACGTCCTCGGAGGTGGCGCCGGTCATGGCCAGCTCGAAGTCGTGGATGATGCCGGCGCCGTTCATGGCCACCGCCGTGACCGCCCCCCGCTCCATGAGATCGATGACCACGGGGGCGAGCCCCACCTTGATGACGTGGGCCCCCATGGCGAAGACCACCATCCGGCCGTCCGTCGCGGCCCGGACCACTGCGGAGATGACGGCCCGCAGGTCGTCGGCGGCCAGAATGGCCGGCAGGCGCTCCAGGAACCGGTCGAAGGCGCCCCCGGCCTCCCAGGGGCGGGCCGCGTCGCCGATATGGACCTTGCTGGACCGTTCGGACAGTCCGTAGGTCTTGAGTCCGGACAGGTCGATGGGTTTGAAGGGATCGGACATGGGGCTACCTTAGGCTTGGGCGTCCGCCGGGAACCGGTCGGGATAGAGGATCCGGTCCACCAGGTCGCAGAGGATGTGGCCCAGGGTGATGTGGGTCTCTTGAATTCGGGCCGTCACCGGCGAATCGACAGTGAAGACCAGGTCGGCCAGATGGGCCAGCTCTCCGCCCGGGCCCGTGAGGCCGATGGTGAAAAGGCCCATCTCCCCGGCCGTCCGCACCCCGTTCACCACATTGGGGGAGTTGCCGCTGGTGCTGATGCCCACGGCCACGTCCCCCCGGCGGCCCAGGGCCCGGATCTGCTTTTCGAAGACCACCTCGAAGTGGTAGTCGTTTCCGATGGCGGTGAGAATCGAGGTGTCGGTGGTCAGGGCCAGGGCCGCCAGGGGCGGTCGCTCCACCCGAAACCGGTTGACGAACTCCGCCGCCAGGTGCTGGGCGTCGGCGGCGCTGCCACCGTTGCCGAAGATCAGAAGCTTGTTTCCATCCGCCAGGGCGGCGGCGATCCGCTCGGCCCCCCGGATGATTCGGTCGGTCTGGGACCGGATGGAGGCCTGCTTCACCCGGACGCTGCCGTCGAGCGTATCGAGGATGATCTCCTTCATGGGGTCCCGTCCCGGAGCAGCTCGGCGAACCGGTCCCGGATGATCTCGGCGTCGCCCTCCCGCAGGGTCCTCGGGTCCACGAGGAAGGCCTCGTCCTCGATCCGGCCGATAACCGGCGGGGATCCCCTCCGCAGGAACCGCTCCATCCGGTTGGCCGACCATCCGTCCACCCGGATGTCGAGGCACCGGGTCGGCAGCACCATGAGGGGAAGGGCGCCGCCGCCCGCCCGGGAGGTTCGGTCCGAAAGGTCGATCCGGAGCCGGGAATCGTGCAGCCCGGACAGCAGGTCCTTCAGGGACGCGGCCCGCCCTTCGATCTCCGACAGGGGGAGGGTGAGGGCGGAAAGGGTCGGGATCTCCGCCACGGCCCGCTCCGGATCCCGGTAGAGGCGCAGAGTGGTCTCCAGGCCGGCCAGGGTCATCTTGTCGATGCGCAGGGCTCGGGTGATGGGGTTTTTCTTGATGCGGGAGATGATCTCCGAATCGCCGACGATGATCCCCGCCTGGGGCCCGCCCAGGAGCTTGTCCCCGCTGAAGGTGACCACGTCGGCGCCGGCGGCCACCGATTCCTGGACCGTCGGCTCCTTGGCCATGCCGTACCGGGAGAAATCGATGAAGGTGCCGCTGCCCAGGTCCTCCATGACCGGCACCCCGTGGCGGCCGCCCATCTCCACCAGCTCCCGGAGGGAGACCTCCCGGGTGAACCCCGAGATGGCGTAGTTGCTCTTGTGGACCTTCAGAAGAAGGCCCGTCTCCGGGCCCACGGCGGTTTCATAATCCCGGGGATGGGTCCGGTTGGTGGTGCCCACCTCCCGGAGGATCGCCCCGCTGCGGGCCATGACGTCGGGGATCCGGAAGGCGCCGCCGATCTCCACCAGCTCCCCCCGGGAGACGATCACCTCCCGCCCCCTGGCCAGGGTCTCCAGGCACAGGAGCACGGCGGCGGCGTTGTTGTTGACCACCATGGCGTCCGGGGCCCCCGTGACCTCGCAGAGGATGTCGGCCACGGCGGTGTACCGGGAGCCGCGCTCCCCCCGGTCCAGGTCGAACTCCAGGTTGGAGTACCCCCGGGCGATCCGTCCGATGTTCTCCACGGCCGACTCGGCCAGGGGGGACCGGCCGAGATTGGTGTGGACCACCACCCCCGCCGCGTTGACCACCGGGATCAGGTTGAAGGCCATCTCCCGCCGGACCCGTTCCGCCATCCGCTCCACCATCTCCCCGTCCCCGAGCCGGGACTCGGAGAGATCGGAGGCGTTGTCCAAAATCGACCGCCGGGTCGACGCCACCGTCTCCCGGGCCGAGCGGGTCAGGACGGAATGGGGGACCTCCCGGAACGTCTCCTCCCGCCGCGCCAGCTCGATGAGGTGGTCGACACCCGGAAGCATTCGAAGCAGGGTCTGTTGACGATCGGTGGGTGGCATTGTATAGTGTTTCCGTGAATGGGCCGAGGAAGGTCGGTGTCCGACGGGGTCGGCCGCGGGTTTGTGGTGATCTCCAAAACCATTTCGCACAGGAGCCTATACCAGCAACCTGGGGAAGTTTCAACCCCAACCGGACGGGCCGATGGGACCCGCCGGCGGCGGGGCCGGTTCGATCCGGCGGCGGGCCTTTGTTTTTCCGGCCCGCCGGGTTTTTTGGACCGGGGGTGCTTTTTTTTCTTGCATTTCTCCATGTTGTCATATAATTGATATTTAATTCGAGGGGTTTTCGAATCCCCGGCGGTACGGCCCGAAACGGAAGGCACCCTTCGGATACCGCGTCGGAAGGGGCCGAGGATGAAAAACGGCGAAATCATACGGGAGGTATGGCATAGCTAAGGTACGACAGTCCAATCAGACGAATATCAACCAAAAAATTAGGGCAAAAGAGGTTCGGGTGATCGATCCGGACGGCAATCAGATCGGTGTCGTGCCGACGGATAAGGCCTTGTCCGTGGCCGCCGATTTCGGGCTCGACCTCGTGGAGGTCTCCCCAAACGCCAACCCGCCGGTCTGTAAGATCATGGACTACGGGCGGTATAAGTATGAGCAGACCAAGAAACAGCAAGAGGCGAAGAAGAAACAGAGCACCTTCCAGGTCAAGGAGATCAAGGTTCGCCCCAAGACCGGCGACCACGACCTGGAGGTGAAGATCGGCCATATCCGGCGATTCCTGGAAAAAAAGGACAAGGTCAAGGTGACCCTCATCTTCCGGGGCCGGGAGATCACCTTGACGGACCTCGGCCGGGAGGTCCTCGAGAAGGTCGCCGAGGAGACCGAGGACATGGCGGTGGTGGAACAACACCCCAAGTTCGAAGGCCGTACGATGGTCATGGTGCTCTCGCCGAAATAGCTCGATCGTCCGTCCGATCATCCCCCCTCCCAGGGAGGCGACCGGGTGGGGAAAGCCTCCTGGACCACCGGGATTTATAAAGAATTCGAGTCGTAATTACGGAATTGGGTGGCGTGCGCTCCTTTCGATTGCTCACGCCACCCGTTTTTTGTATGTTTCAGAGCACTGGAAAGAGAGGTGGAAAATGCCGAAAATAAAGACAAATCGTGGTGCCGCCAAGCGGTTCAAACGCACGGCGTCGGGAAAGTTCGTCTTCAACAAGTCCCACGCCAGCCATATCCTGACCAAGAAGTCCCGGAAGCGGAAGCGGGCCCTGCGCAAGAGCGGGCTGATCGACCGGACCAATCAGCGGGAACTGCGGCTTCTGCTCCCCAATGGGTAGTGCCGTGGCGGCGGGCCGGGCTATGAGGATTCGGACCGGCATTCGCCCCGGCGGCCGGCGGAATGCGCGGCGGCTGGCGGAACGTGTGAAGGATTACCGAGGGGTTACGAAGTACTATATGTTGGACCCAAAAACGACGAATGCGGCCGATATCTGGAGCCGCGTGGAGGAGAACCACCCATGAGGATCAAACGAGGATTCAAGGCGAGGAGGCGTCGGAAAAAGGTGTTGAAACTGGCCAAGGGCTACCGGGGCGGCCGCAGCAAGCTGTTTCGGACCGCGGCCGACTCCGTGGACAAGGCCCTGATGTACGCCTATCGGGACCGGCGCCAGCGGAAGCGGGACTTCCGCAGGCTCTGGATCACCCGCATCAACGCGGCCGCCCGCATGAACGGGCTCAGTTACAGCCGGTTCATCCAGGGGCTCAAGGCGGCCAACGTGGGGCTCGACCGGAAGGTGCTGGCGGAACTGGCGATCTCCGATCCCGACGGATTCACCCGGATCGCCCGGATGGCATCGGGACGGGCCTGATCTCCGGGGGTCCCCCGCAACGGACGTGGGAGTGAACGTGGACAAATCCATCGAAGAGATCAGAGAGACGGCCCTCCGGGATCTCGAGGCCGCCGCCGATCCCGAGGCGGTCAAGGCGCTTTCGGTCCGGTATCTGGGCCGAAAGGGCGCGGTGACCCGGTTTCTGAGGAACATCTCCCGGCTGCCCGCGGATGAACGGCCGGCCGCGGGGAAGCGGGCCAACGCCGTCAAGCGGGAGCTGGACGCCGCCTTCCAGGCGGCCCTGGAGCGGTTGTCCCGGACCGACGGAGCCGACGGGGGGATCGATGTCTCCCTGCCCGGACGCCCCATCCGGCCCGGCGTGCTCCATCCGGTCACCCAGATCACGGAGCGGATCGGCGACATCTTCGTGCGGCTCGGGTTCGATATCGCCGAGGGGCCGGAGGTGGAGACCGACTACTACAACTTCGAGGCCCTCAACATCCCCCGGGACCATCCGGCCAGGGACATGCAGGACACCTTCTACGTGTCCGACAACATCGTCCTGCGGACCCACACTTCGCCCATCCAGGTGCGGATCATGGAAAAGCGGCGGCCCCCGGTCCGGATCATCGCGCCGGGCAAGGTCTACCGTTGCGACTCGGACATCACCCACACCCCCATGTTCCACCAGGTGGAGGGGCTTCTGGTGGATGAGAACGTCTCCTTCGGGGACCTCAAGGGTATCCTCACCTCCTTCGTGCACCAGATGTTCGACGAGGAGACCTCCCTGCGGTTCCGTCCCAGCTTTTTCCCCTTCACCGAACCGAGCGCCGAGGTGGACATCCTCTGTGTGATGTGCCGGGGACGGGGGTGCCGGGTCTGTTCCCAGACCGGCTGGCTGGAGGTCCTCGGCGCGGGGATGGTCCACCCCGCGGTCTTCGAAAACGTCTCCTACGATACCGCCAGGTTCACGGGCTTCGCCTTCGGCATGGGGGTGGAGCGGATCGCCATGCTCAAGTTCGGCATCGACGATCTTCGGAAGTTCTTCGAAAACGATCTCAGGTTTCTAAGGCAGTTTTGAGATGAAAGTAAGTCTGAGCTGGCTCAAAGAGTACGTGACGGTCACCCTGCCGCCGCATGAACTGGCCGACGCCCTGACCATGGCAGGCCTGGAGGTGGAGGAGGTCGCCGACCGGTACGCCCATCTGGACGGGGTGCGGGTGGGACGGATCGCCGAGGTGACCCCCCATCCCCGGGCGGACAGGCTGAAGCTCTGCAAGGTGGAGATCGGGGAGGCGGCGCCGGTCCAGGTGGTCTGCGGGGCCCCCAATGCCAAGGCGGGGATGCCGGCCCCCCTGGCGCTGCCCGGGACGGTCTTTCCGGATGGGACCCGGCTGGAGGCGACGTCCATCCGGGGGGAGACCTCCCACGGAATGCTCTGCAGCGCTGGGGAGCTGGGACTCGGACCGGACCGGAGCGGGCTCATGGCCCTCGACCCGGACCTGACCGTGGGGGAGAAACTCGCGCCGGCCCTCGACCTTTCCGATGTGGTCTTCGAGATCGGTCTCACCCCCAACCGGCCCGACTGTCTGAGCATCATCGGTGTGGCCCGGGAGGTGGCGGCCATCGAAGGTGGCCGGCTTACGTACCCTCAGATCGAACTGCCCCTTTCCGAGCCCCACAATTTCGAGTTCTCCCCCGTGACCATCGAGGCCCCCGACCTCTGCCCGCGGTACGCGGCCCGGGTCCTCGACGAGATCGCCGTGGGGCCCTCTCCGGAATGGCTCCGGGAACGGCTTCTCTCCGTGGGGCTCAAGCCCATCAACAACATCGTGGATGTGACCAACTTCGTGATGATGGAGATGGGCCAGCCGCTCCATGCCTTCGATTACGACCGGCTCGCCGAAAACCGGATCGTGGTGCGGACCGCCGGGGAGGGGGAACGGTTCCATACCCTGGACGGAAAGGAGCGGGTTCTCACCGCCGATATGCTGATGATCTGCGACGGTGAAAAGCCGGTGGCCGTGGGCGGGGTGATGGGGGGCATGAACTCCGAAATCGGGGAGACCACCACCCGGGTCCTTATCGAAAGCGCCTACTTCGATCCGGTGAGCATCCGGAAGACCTCCAAGAAGCTGGGCCTCGCCACGGACGCCTCCCACCGGTTCGAGCGGGGGGTGGACCCGGAGCGGACCGTGGTGGCCCTCAACCGGGCGGCCCAGTTGATGACCCAGGCGGCGGGCGGACGGATGCTGGATGGTCTGATCGACCAGCGTCCCAAGCGGATCGAGGCCCGCCGGATCACCTTCGGCGTGGCCGCCGCCAACCGCCTGCTCGGCACGGATCTCGACCGGGGCCGGATGGAGGCGCTTCTGAAGTCCATCGAGTTCACGGTGGAGTCCGGCGCCGGAGACGAGGTCGCCGTCCGCCCCCCCTCCTTCCGGGTCGACATCACCCGACCCGAGGATCTCATGGAGGAGGTGGCCCGGCTGTGGGGATACGACAACATCGCCACCACCCATCCCCTGATCCGGGCCGAGGGGCGCAAGCCCCCCCGGAGCCTGGAGATCCGGCGGCGGATCCGGAACCTCCTTACCGGGTTCGGCTTCACCGAGACCATCAACTACAGCTTCATCCATCGAGGGGCCTGCGAGATCATGCGCCTCGACGCCGGGGACCCCATGCGGCGGATGCTCGACATCCTCAACCCCTTGAGCGAGGAGCAGGCGGTGATGCGGACCTCCCTGCTGCCGGGGCTGCTGGGGACCATGGGGCGGAACCTGGCCCGACAGGTGCGGACCCTGCGGATCTTCGAAGTGGGCAAGACCTTTACCAGCCGCGGGACCGAGGACCTCCCCGCCGAGCGGGAGGTGGCGGCGGGCCTCTGGACCGGCTCCCGCGGGGATGCCTCCTGGACCGCCAAGGAGACCCCCTGTGACTTTTACGACATCAAGGGGGTCGTGGAGGGGCTTCTGTGGGGATTGGGGATCCGGAACGCCGCCTTTACCCGACGATCCGAGGCGGAGTGCCGCTACGCCCGTCCGGGGGTTGCCGCCACCATCACCGGGGAGGGCCGGACCCTGGGCATGGTGGGAGAGGTCCATCCAAAGGTGGTGGAGGGGTTCGACCTGAAACAGCCGGCCTTCATCTTCGAACTCGACCTGGAGGCCCTCGGGGCACTGGCCCCGGAGGTACGCCGATACCGGGAGCTGCCCCGGTATCCGGCGGTCACCAGGGACATCACCCTGATCGTGGACCGGGGGGCCGAGGCCCGTCGGATCGAGGAGACCATCCGGGAGGCGGCGGCGGCCGATCCCCTGGAGGAGATCCAGGTCTTCGACGCCTACGAGGGGGGCGCCATCGCCCCCGGCAAAAAGAGCCTCTCCTTCCGGCTCATCTACCGCTCTCCGGAGGCCACCCTGGAGGACGAGCAGGTGAATGCCGTCCACAAACGGATCGCCGACCGGCTGCTCGATCGTTTCGAAGCGACCCTGCCCACCTGATTCCCGCCCCCGTCCCCTGAACGGCGGATCGACCGACCCGGGGGGACGGAGGGTTTTTCCCAGTTAGACCCCCCCGCCGATCTGTTTTCCCGATCTGTTTCCGAGGGTACGCTGTGTGGGTAAACCCCCGGCGGCTAGCCGCCGGCGTCCCGCTGGAGGCGATAGCGCACCTCCATCCG
>CAYSLC010000129.1:0-16414 GCA_964431545.1 uncultured Desulfobacteraceae bacterium
GGATGCGACGGCAACACCTACGGCAACGACTGCGAGGCGGCGGCAAACGGTGTGAACGTGGATTACGAAGGGCGGTGCCTGTGAACAATGGAGGCGCCCCGTTAGGCAACACCTGAAAAAAGCGTCCACCGAAACATCCACCATGACATGGGAGGAGAAAGGAGTTCCTCATGAAAACGGGAATCATCGCTTTTGCCCTATTATGTCTAATACTCATCCCAGGACCGGTCTTCCCGCAGTCCATCACCCTGGTTACCGTCGGCGACAGCCTCACGGCCGGGGATGGTGATGATGGCGTCGGCGGAGGGTATCCGGCGAGACTCCTGACCCTACTGCAAGCTGACCATCCGGGCTCGACCCTCTCCAACCGAGCCATCTCGGGCGACACAACCCAGGATCTCATCAACAAACAACTGAGCGACGCGGTTTCCGATTTGAATGCCGCACCGGCGGAAAACCTGAAAATCGCCCTGGTATGGATCGGCAGCAACGATCTTTTTGGATTGTATGCCAGCGATGTATGCACCGAATACTACACGGACCTCTCCACCTGTGAACAGACAGAGATGGGTTATTCCCAAGATAACGTAAATACGATCTTGGGTCAGATCGAAACGACCGGGGCCGCCATCTACATCGCCCTGTTGGACGACCAGACCAAAAGGCCGGTCATCGCGGATCCGGCACTCCGCAATGAGACCTTTCCCGGTATCACCGATGATGAAGTGCCTCGGATGTCGATACAGATTTCCAATTACAACGACCAGGTCGAAACCCATGCGGCCGCCCACGGCGCCACGACCGTCGATTTTTTCAATACCACCATTTTTGAAAACAGCGCCACATTGAGCGACGACGGCAATCATCCAAATGGAGCGGGCTACGATGCCATCACCCAGATATGGTATGGCGCGATCACCGGGGCCCAGCAAACCTACTACAGGGATCAGGACGGAGACGGTTACGGAGATCCCACCAATTCCATGCCGGCAGGGTCTCAACCTGCCGGCTATGTGACCGACAACACCGATTGCGACGACTCCGACGCGGGCATCAATCCCGGTGCATCGGAGATCGCCGGAAACGGCATCGATGAAGACTGCGATGGAACGGACGGTGGTCCCGTCACCCCCGGAAACATCGACGGCAGTTCGGACGGACTCGTCACCCTCGCCGACGCCATTCTGGCCATCCAGGTCTGCGCGGGGATGGCACCGGCCGGGGTGGTCCTCGCGGCCGAGGTGAACGGAGACGACAGGATCGGGTTGGGGGAGACGATCCACGCCATGCAGATTGTCGCCGGATTGCGAGAGAACACCGGGGATCGGGTCCAATCCGAGGATCTCCAATATCTTGGGGCGTTCCGACTGCCCGAGGCCTTCAACTGGGGGGCGCGGGGCATGTCCTACCGGCCAGACGGCGCGGGTGGCGCCGGATCTCTGCTGGTGACCGCCTCGGAGGCCCTCCGCACCCCCACCGGAATCGCTTGTTATGAGGGATTGACGGATTGCGCCGCCTACTTCGCGGAAGTGGCCATCCCCACCCCGATCCAGGCCGTCGACTGGACGACGCTGCCCGAAGCCTCCTATCTCACCTTGCCGACGACCTTCGACGACGGCCTGGTCCAAACGGTCCATCCCGCCGACGCCTTTGTGACGGGCATCGAATTTGTCCCCCGTCAGGGCTCCCAGACCTCGGACAAAATCTACGGATCACTCAACGAATGGTATCCCGAAGGCGACTACGGGGAAGCCAGCTTTCCCACCGTCTGGTTTTCAAACCTGGACGGTTCAAATGCCCGGGGCGTCTTCCACGTGGGCCCCCAGACCGATCCCCTCTACCATGGTCGAAAAATGGGGGATTTTCTGTTCACGGTTCCCGCGTGGTACGCCGATGCGTACCTCGGGGGCAGAACACTCGTCACCGGCCGGTCCCGGGGCACACCCGTGGGAGCCGACCCGGAGACCACGCAGGGGGGCTCCCAGGGACCGACCCTTTTCGCTTTCATGCCGCTCACCTCGGATGATCCGGGGACAACGGAACTTGACGCCCTTCCCATGCTCTACTACAGAGTCAGATACCCCGGCTGCGCCGGCCCGGACATCGGCGTCGGCGGCACCGCCGTCGACTGCGACTATCCCGGCTTCTCCATGTGCGATTCCTGGGACGGCGGCGGCTTCATCGGCACCCGGGAGAAAAACGCCATCGTGCTGCTGGGCCACAAGGGGAGCACCAACTGTTATTACTGCGATGAAACCGGTGATGACCCGGAATGCCACGTCACGCCGGTAAACGGGGAGTGCGTGAGATATTGCGATGAAGGCCGGGGGTACCACTGCGGCCCCTACCATCGAGAGATCCTTTTCTACGATACCGGACAGCTGGCCGGCGCCGCCCAGGGCGTCGTCTCCCCGTGGGAGATTCTCCCCTACGAGATCTGGCGGCCCACCGACTTTTTCCTCTCCGGAACCAACGTCTGCGGAGGGGTCGGCGGCATGGCCTATGACGAAGCGAACCACCGACTGTTCGCCATCGAGAGGGGACTCGGCGGTCATCAGGGGGAGAACGCCGCCGTCGTGCACGTCTGGCGGGTGAATTGATCTCCCGCTAACACCTCCCCCATTGCCATCTCTCCGGATCGGCGATGATATCCTCGGGTTCCTCGATCCCCACCGACAGGCGGATCAAGCCCTCGGCGATGCCGGCCTCCGGGCGTTCCTCGGCGATAGGGGACATGGGTCACCGGGCCTCGATCCATGCCCCAGGATGGAATCATGAAACGTTATTCTGTAGCATTGCAAACCCACAGGATACTTCGGAATACGATTATGGCTGTCGGGGCCTTTGGCGCCGGCTTTGGACTGCCTGCTCTGATTTCAGGGGTGCTTGAAAAAACGTGTCAGGTTCATCTGCCGGAGTGGCTTTCGGTGACGTTTCTATTCCTCGGCTTTTTCGCAGGCGGCATCACAACCGGATTATTTACGGAAAAGATCATTAGACCTCGCTGTCCACAGTGCCAAGGTGACATGCGCATTATCAAGAAGGGATACACGCATCGCGGAGCCAAATCGGAGTATCATGAAACATACGATTGTCTTTACTGCGGTTGGCGGGTCAATTACTGAATATCGTTTCAAATCCTGGCAACCGCTTGTTCAGATATCGTTGTCCGGACAAGTTTTGTGCCGCCATTTTTCAGCGGTTGAGTTTCCGATAAAATTAGTGGATTCCGGGTGGCCTGAATTCGGCGAGGGGTTTTTCAAGACCCGGGCGCCTTGAAATCCTGTGGACCGCGGTTATGGTATTGTCATGGGATTCAATATTAACGCCACACGGCAAACCGGAAGGCGACGCCATGAAGACACTTCGATCCGTAATGGCTGAAAAAATCGCCGCCTGGCGCGCGGAAAACAGGGAAATCCTGGCGGCCCACGGCGATACCTCCGTTTCAGAGGTGACCGTCAAGCATCTGTTCCGGGGGATGCGGGACGTCCCCGCGGTGATCTGCGACACCAGCCGGGTGGACCCCAGGACGGGGTTGTACGTCCGGGAGACGCCGGTCAACGACCTGCTCCACGCATCGGGCGAGTCGCTCTTCCACCTGCTGTGCACCGGCGACATGCCGGATGCCGAGGCGGAACGTCGGTTGCGGGAGGATCTCGAAAGCCGGGCCGAGCCGCCGGACTATGTGAAGGAAGGCATCGAGGGGCTCCCCGGCGACCTCCACCCCATGACCCAGCTCAGCATCGCCACGTTGATGATGCAGCGGGAGTCGGCCTTCCAGGACGCCTACGGGTCCGTCCCCCGGAGCGCGCACTGGGAGCACACGCTCGAAGACGCCCTCAATCTGCTGGCCCGCCTGCCGGTCATCGCCGCCAACATCTATCGGCGCAAACTGCGCGGTCTCGACTGGATCGATCCAAAGCCGGGGCTGGGATTTTCAAGAAATTTCGCCTACATGCTGGGGCTGTCGGATCCGGAGGGCCAATTCGAGGACTTCATCCGCCAGTTCGTGGCGGTCCACTGCGACCACGAGGGCGCCAATGCCAGTGTGCTCACGGCCCGGATCACCCATTCCGCCATGACCGACGTCTTTGCATCCGCCGCCAACGCCATGAACTGCCTGGCCGGTCATATCCACGGTCGGGCCAACCAGTCGAGCGTCCGGTTCATCCGCTCCATCGAGAATCGGTTCAACGGCGCGCCCTCCGAGGCGGAGCTGACGAATTACATCCGGGAAATGCTCGATAACAAGCGCATCATCCCCGGTTTCGGCCACGCCGTGCTCCGGGGACCCGACCCCCGCTACGAAGCACTGTCGGCCTTCGGCCGGCGCCTCTGCCCCGACTGCCCGGTGTTCGTCATCGCCGGCCTGCTGGAAAAAGTGGTGACCCGGGAACTCAAAGATAGGGGCAAAGTCGCGAACCCCTATCCCAACATCGACGCCATCTCCGGCGTTCTGCTCCACCATTTCGGCATGACCGAGCACGCCTTCTACACCGTCATGTTCTCGGTGGCCCAGACCATCGGCCTTTGCGCTCAACTGATCATCGAAAGCGGACTGATGGCGGCCCTGTTCCGGCCCCGGTCGGTGACCCGGGAACAGTTGCGGGAGATGGCCGCCGGGAAGTGACACACGGGGGGTTTCGATCCTCAAACCTCGTTCAACGCCGCCTCCAGGTCGGCGATGACGTCCTCGGGATCTTCGATCCCCACCGACAGGCGGATCAGGCCGTCGGCGATACCGGCCTCCAGGCGTTCCTCGGCGGTGTAGGTGGCGTGGGTCATGGAGGCGGGGTGCTGGATCAGGCTTTCGCAGTCCCCCAGGCTCACCGCCAGGGTGCAGAGTTCCACCGCGTCCATGACCCGTTTGCCCGCCGCCAGTCCGCCCGTCACCTCGAAGGCGACCATGCCGCCGAATTTCCGCATCTGCTTTTTGGCGATCTCGTGGCCCGGGTGATCGGGGAATCCCGGATAATAGACCCGCTCCACCTTGGGGTGTGCCTCCAGCCACTGGGCGATCCGGAGGGCGCTGTCGCAGTGGCGCTCCATGCGCAGGGCCAGGGTCTTGATCCCCCGGAGAAAGAGCCAGGCGTTGAAGGGGCTCATCACCGGGCCGAAATGATGGGCATACGCCTCCCGGACCCGATCGATCATGGCTTTGGAGCCGACGAGGACCCCGCCGATGATGTCGCCGTGCCCCCCGATGTACTTGGTGGTGGAGTGGACCACCACCTCGGCGCCCAGATCGATGGGTCGCTGGAGGTAGGGGGAGGCGAAGGTGTTGTCGACGATCAGGGGGATCCCGTTCTTCCGGGCGATCATGGCCCAGAGGCGGATGTCGATGATATCCAGCGTGGGATTGGCCGGCGTCTCGATGAAGAGGAACCGTGTCCGGTCGTCGACGAGATCCCCAAGCCGGTCGGCGGACTGGGCGACCCTGGGGGGGATAAACCGGGCCTCGATCCGAAAGCGCTTGAAATGGCGGTTGAACAGGGAGAAGGTGCCCCCGTAGACGGTGGTGGAGCAGACGAAGTTGTCCCCGCTTGCGGCCAGGGTAAGGGCCGCCGCCGCGATGGCCGACATGCCAGAGGCGGCGGCCAGCGCAGCCTCGGCCCCCTCCACGGCGGCCATCTTCTCCTGGAAGAGGTCCACCGTGGGATTGGAGATCCGGGTGTAGACGAATCCGGCGTCGGTTCCCGAGAAGATTCCCGCGCCGTGGTCCACGTCCCGGAAGCGGAAGGTGGAGGTGAGGTGGATGGGCGGCACCAGATCCATGGAGGTGGTGTGGCGGGTCTCGATCCCGTGGACGATGACGGTATCCCTGGCGTGTCGCTTCATAAGCGGTTTCCCATGCTCCCTTCCCGACGGAATCGATTACGCGGAAACCGGCCCTGGAAGCCCCCTGTCCCGTCGACGCCAGGGGGGCCTTCGATCCTCCGCTTTAGGCGGCGGGCGCTCCCCGGACGTGAATCTGTCCCCCGCACCCCTTGCACCGGGACCGGGCCCCGGTGGGCGGCACCTTCCGGCCGTCGATCCAGTAGACCTCGCCGCAGGCGCCGCAGGCGGAGCGGGCCTCCCCCATGAGCCGTCCCCAGAACCGTTTTTCGTGCCGCTCCAGGTCGTGGGCGTCGGCGTAGACGCGGACCTTTCCGCTCTTGAGGAAGGCGACGGTGCCGGGGTCGAGGTGGACGGAATCCATCCGGGAGACGATGGCGATGACGAACCGTCGGAAGTTCTCCAGGGAGTTGACGCCCGATTTCGACAGAAACCCGGCGTAGTGGACCCGGTTGCTGCCGATCCGATACGGCCGTGCCTTTCCCCCCACGAAGAGGTCCATGTCGATCCGGCCGGGCGGCGCCTTGGCGAGCTGGAAGACACAGATGGCGTAGACGGCGGCAAACGGCAGCGGCTCCTCCGAGAGGCGATGGAGGTCGAGGCCGCCGGGGACGGCGGTCACCTTGTTGGCGTCCAAGGGGGCCACCGACGGCACGGTGTACCGGGGCGGCCCGTCCGACGGCGGGATCGGGCGGATCCGCTTGGCCAGGGGCACGTCCCGGGACGGAGGCTCCGGAGCCGTCGTCTCCGCGGCGGGAGGCGCGGCCTCTTCCGGCACCTGTTTGGCCAGCATGGCGTCGCTCTTTTCGCGCTTCCGGGCGAGGGTTTCGGCGGCCCGCCATTCCTTCTTGACGTTCTCCCGCTCGGCGGCCGGCATCTTGGGAAACGTCTTGAACAGGGCGGCGAGGGCGCCCGCCGCCTCCCGGGGACGGTCCAGCTCATTCCGGAACAGCCGGGCGGCCCGCTCCAGGCCCTCCTTGGCGAGCCCGGCCGGGATCTCCGTCTCCCCGTCCCGGTACCGATCGAAAAGCCCCCGATAGGCACGAGCGGCGGCTTCCGCCATGTCGGCCTCCTCCATGGTCCTGGCCACGGCCATGTGGCGTTCCGGCGCCAGCCGGGCCTCCGGGTGGGCTTCGGCCACCTCCTGGTACTCGTCGGCGGCGGCTTCCGCCAGCCCCTGGTCCAGGAAGAGGCCCACGGCACGGTTGAACTCCAGGTTCCCGCCGCGCTCCTTGCCCTGCCGGAAGTAGGCGCGGCTCAACTCGCCGTGGGCCATGGCGTTGCCGGGATCCTTGAGCAGGGCCTGCCTCAGATCCTGGACGGCTCCGTCCAGATCCCCCTCGCGCAGCTTCCTCGATCCGGAAGAGTAGTTCGCGTCCACCAGGTTGGTTTTCCGTTCGATGGCCGGGGCGATATATCTTTCCTCGACCCCGAAATACTTGATGCCCAGGGCCACCGCCGCGCCGAAGAGAAATCCGCCGATGTGGGCCCAGAAGGCGACCCCGCCGCCGCCGGGGTTCATGACGCTCGCCTTGTATGCCTGCCAGAACTGCTGGAGCAGCCACAGGGGCAGCACGGCGTAAGCCGGCGCATAGAAGTTCCCCTTCCGGATTCCGATGAAGAAGAACATGTAGAAAAAGTAGATCCGGGTCTTGTACATCCGGATCATGAAGGCGCCCATGAGGGCCGCGATCGCCCCGGAGGCCCCCACCAAGGGTATCGTGCTCTCCGGAAACATGGCGGCGTGGACCAAGGCGGCGAACCCCCCGCCGAGGATGTAGAAGGCCGGGAACAGGACCCGCCCCCAGATATCTTCGATCACGCCGCCGGTGAGCCATAAAAAGAGCATGTTGAAGAGCAGGTGGAGGAATCCGCCGTGCATGAACATGGAGGTGATCAGGGTGAAGACCCCGCCCCGGGCCGGGATATAGCCGTATTTCCGGTGGGCGTTCTCCTCCAGGGCCCGGTCGAAGCTCCGGGCGAGCTGCTCGAGCCGCTCCTGCTGGCCCGCGATCTCTTCGTCCGAAAGGGATGTCTCGCCGCCGGTCCCCAGGCCCCCCAGCATGGACTGGACCTTGCCGATGTGTTGCAGGGTTTTCCGGTGCTCCTCCGGCAGCTTCGCCAGGGTCTCCTCGGGCATCCGGAGATAGGGGTGCGCCATATAATATTCGAACAGCCGCCCCCCCAGCTCCTCGATCCGTTCCCGGTTTCCCGGAGCCCCCATGGCGGTGAGGACGAAAAACAGAACGTTCAGCCCCAGAATGGCCAGGGTGACGTAGGGGGTCCGCTGGACCTCGCCGCTCTCGTGGCTCAACGGGATGATGATCATGTGGCTATCCCCTGATGGAGGGTGTCGGCGCGGTCAGTCTCCCCGTCCCCGCCCCTCTTCCATGGATTCAAGAATCTCGAAGAAGCAGAGCTTTTCCGGCATCCGAAACCCCGCCGGACCGTCCGGGCCATCGGTGATGGAGCAGGCCCCCATGTCGAGGCAGGCGGCCAGCAGGGAGTCCCGGAGGGACCGGTTGGCCGTATCGTCGGAGGTGGCCATCCGCAACGGATGGATGAAGGTCCGCAGGGTCCGCATGAGTTCCGGGTCGGGACGCTCCTCCAGGAACCGGTGGAGGAAGGCGTAGGCGGCCCCCACCGAGAAGATCTCGTAGCCGGCCAGATCGTTGATGTGGACCACATGCTTCCGCAGATAGCCGTCCAGTACGTTCAGCTCGGTCTCCTCCACCTTGCCGTCGGCCCAGGCCATCTCGATGAGGGGGAGCAGATCGATGAGGTAGACCTGGGCGCCGGTGATCCCGTGCCGCTCCAGCGCATCCAGTGCCTCGGCCCGCGTGGGGATCTGTTCTTCCGCCATGGGGGTTCGTGTCCTTTCTCTATTCTCTATTCCGGGATCCGGATATTGAGGCCGTCGATCTCGATGGCGTCCCCTTGCGCCGGTGCCGGGGCGACGGGGGGCAAGTTCCGGGATTCGATCGGGGGGACGGCCCCCGCGTCGCTCCGGCCCCTGGGGATCGGCCGCACCACCTGGGATGAGGGCAGCGCTGTCCCGTTCTCCAGATGGTCGTCCAACAGGTCGAGGATCCGCAAAAGGTAGACATGGAGGGGAACCTGGGCCGCGTCGAACCCGGGGACGGCGTTTACGGCATCCAGGTGGTGGGCGTGGGTCACCTCGTAGTACCGGAGCCGGCTCCGGTCCCCCTCCTTTCGATGGTTGAGGACGGCGTAGGGGCGGATCGTGTGGTTGGGGGGCAGGATGGCGTCGTTGCGGCCGTGGACCACCAGAACCGGCCGCCCCCGGAGGTCCCCCGTGGCCCGAACCGCCTCGATCCCCCGCCGGACCCGCCGGGACCGATCCCCCTCCGGACCCGCCAGGGACTCCCCGGCCTCGGTGAGGCCCGTGGCCAGGCGCCGGAGGCACAGGGCCGCGTCGAGGTTTCCGTCCGGCTCCCCTGCGGCGGGCCTCGAATCCCGGCTCCGGACCGGTCCGCCGGCGGACCGGTCGTCGATGATCTCGATCCCGCCGGTGGGGGGGATCCCGTTGCCGTCCCCGAAGAGCCGGGCCGCCTCGTCCCCGCCCAGCGGCCGGGGAGCCTTGGTCTCCGGATCGATGGGAGCGAAACTCAGGCCGCAGACGGTCTCGTCCGGCCGGAACCGCCCGTAGGCGTTGGCGTAGGTGACGGAGATCCCCTCGCTCACCCCCATCTCCCAGTGGACCGGCCCCAGGAAATTCTGCTCGGCCAGGATCCCGGCGTCGTTGAGGCGCCGCTGGGCCGAGGCCCCTTGTTCACCCGCTGTTTCTCCGGAAAGAAGCCCCATGCGGGCCAGGCGCCGGCACCGGGCCTCCCGCCACGCCACGGCCCCCGGGGGGAAGTCCCCGGCAAAGGGCCGGGTCTCCGGGGCGAGATCGGCGCAGGGCTGGAGGAGGTTGATCCACGTTGAATAATCGAGGAGGGGCCGGCCGGCGGCGGATCCCGACCAGGTCCGGTCCCCCTGGCGGATGCTCATGCCGGGGATCTCTCCGGGGTAGATGTTGGGCTCGGAGACGGCGGCGCCGTCGATGAGCCCGTCGGTGTCCATCTCCACGGCCCGGAGGGCGGCCCCGCCGCCGTTGGAGATCCCCGTGGCGATGACCCGGGTCCGTTCCCGGCGGATGCCGGATCCGGCGCCGAAATTCTCCGGCAGATTGAGGACGTAAAAGGCGAACCGGACGGCCCAGAGGAGGTCGCGCCCCCAGTCCGCCTCGGGATTCTCCCCGGAATGGGCGTGCTTGAAGGCGATCCGGCCGGGGTTTTCCCGGATGTAGGCCGGATCGGTCGGGGCCACGAAGGGGGAGAGGCCCTCGGCCTCCGCCGCCGGGATCCGCGGGCCGGTGATCTCTCCGACCGTTCCCGCGGAGAGGTCGTGGACCGCGTTGCCGGTCCCCTTGTCGGTTGCCGCCAGGACATGCCCGCGCTTCAGGGCCCAGTCCCCGGCCACGGGGACCGCCCCGTAGATCCCCCTGGAGCCGGAGGAGGCGGCGGCCACGATACACGGCCGGTCCGGGTCGAAGCCTTCGGGGATCTGGACCATCAGGGTGATCATCTTCCGGCCGGTGCCGTCGTCGGCCAGGGCCAGGTACTCCCGCCCGGCGATCCTCCCCTCGCCTCCCGAAGGCTGTCCGTCCGGTCCGACGCCGGGGCCGAAAAACCGGCCGAATCCGCCCCCCGGTGTGACGTCCAATAGCCCCCGGTAGTTGGTGTAAAAGGCCCGGCGGCGCAGGTTGTCAACGGTGGGGGGATCGGCCGGGGGCGGCGGTCCGGTCAGGCCGGAGAGCCCCAGGCCGGCGGTGAGCAGGTCGTCGGAGACGCCGTCGCACACCCGGCGGCGGATCTCGCCGGCGAGAAAACCGGGACGGCCATCCGGCGCCATCAGATATACCCCCGTTTATGGAGAAATTTGGCCGCCACCCGGGCCTTGTTGCGAAGCTCCGGATTGCGGATGATCCGCTCCTCCAGGTAGGCCCACTCCCTCGGGGAGACCCGCTCCTTCCATTGGTGGATCTCTTTGAAGAAATCGGGGTCGGCCTCCAGAAACCGGACCACCGGGTCCGGGGTGGGCTCCACCTCCACAGAGACCGCCGCTTCGGGGGGACCGTTCATCTCCAGGCTCGTCTTGAGGGCGTCGTAGTCGGAGTACCGGAGGGCCATGTCGGCGAGCTGGTAGAGGCAGAGTTCGTCCCGCTCGTCCTCGGCCGCCTCGAAGATCTCCTCCGCCTCCCGGACCATCCCGGCCCGGTCGGCCTCGTCCATGGTCTGGAGGGCGTAGAGGATCTTGACCACCTCCTTGCGCATCTCGTCGATGGTGGGGTGGCGGGCGATGAGGGCCTCGATCACCCGCCGGCGGTCGGGCATGGAACTGACATCGATCCGCCCCTTGACGAACTTGACCCAGGTGTTGAACACCTTCTCCAGGTCGAGGCTGACGTCGAGCTTCCGGCCGCCGCTCTCGTCGTGGCTGCGCAGCAGGGAGAAGCGGGACCGCAAAAGCACGTGGGGGGCGAGGCCCACCAGGAGGGCCATGAGGGGGCGCCCCCAGTAGTCGGGCCGGTGGGTGGCCAGGATCAGGAAGGCGGCGGTGCCGGCGCATCCGTATAAGAGAAGGAAGAACCAGAAGGAGGGGGTGGCCAGGAGCTTCCGCCGGAACTGGAAGGTGGAGATGATCTCCGTGGCCCCGATGATGAAGCCGGAGATAAAGGAGAGGAACAGGCTGAAGACGGCGGTGGGGCCGACCCAGTCAGGAACGAATTTCATCCGGCCCGCCCGGCTCGTTCTCCCCGGTTTCGCTCAACAGCTCCCGGTACGCCGACTCCCCGGAATCGGAGAAGGAGAAGAACCGCTTGGCGTCCGGGTCCTTGACCCGGTGGGAGAGGAGGAGCCCCCGTCCCCAGAGGCGCTCGGCCACCTCCCGGGTCCGCCGGATCTCCAGCATCCCCTCCAGGGCGATGTCGATGGGGGTGCCCCCGCCGCCGATGCGGTCGAGCGCCCGCAAGACCTCTTTTTCGTCATCGGTGTATCGGTGATTGTTGAAACGGTCATTGAAAAGCTTTGTCTTCATATGGCCCCCTTCCCGGCGGAATCGGCCGCATGCGGTAGATTGGATGGTTCTGTTCGGCCCACCGTTATCCTAAAAATAGCACGGCCGAACAAGGGAATCAATATGCGCGCCCGCCGCCTTTGAGATCCCCCCGAAATCGGCCGGCCGATATGGGAAAATCTCAAAGCGGGACTTGCAAATTTTCGATTTTAGGGGTAAAAGGCTCATTTGGCTTCAATGACTTGGAGGAATTAGGAGAAACGTATGTGTCGGTTATTTGCAATCACCAGTGAGGAGCCCCTCTCCCCCATGGTGGCCCTGGAGGCCCTGGACGTCATGCGGGAGGGCCACGACGGCTCGGGGGTCGGCCTGTTCCTGCGGGATCTCGCGGGCCCCTTCGACGATATGAAGGAGGCCCCCGTGCTGTCCGGGATCTTCACCGACGCGGGCATCAAGCGGCTGGACGACCACATGATGCAGCTCGGGTTCCTGACGAAATACCGGATGTCGATCCGGGTGCCCAAATCGCCCCCGGAGGGGGTTCCCAAACGAGACGTCTACCTGATCCGGGCCTACGACTACCCCGAGGAGTGGGAGCAGTTGACCATGGAGGAGAAGTACGCCCGCCTGCTGATCCTCCGGCTGGAACTCCGGAAGATGGGGGAGGAGAAGGAGGACATGATCGTCTTCTCCTTCTGGCCCGACGTCATCATGATCAAGGAGATCGGCAACCCCATGAGCGTGGCCCGGCATCTGGGCCTCGACCGGAAAGACCTGTCGGCCCGGGTGATCATGGCCCAGGGGCGGCAGAACACCAACTACGCCATCAACCTCTACGCCTGCCACCCCTTCTTCATCGAGGGGTTCTCCACCATGACCAACGGCGAGAACACCGCCTTCATCCCCATCAAGGAGTACCTCATGTCCCGGGGGTTCCACGGCTACATCGGATACAACTCCGACTCCGAGGTCTTCACCCACATCCTCCACTACATGGTCCGCCGGCTCGGCCTGGGGATCGAGGCGTACAAGCACATCATCACGCCGCTCCAGGACGACGACATCGAAAAACACCCCGACGCCCGGGTCCTGAAGCAGCTCAAGCAGGCGTGCCGCCGGCTGATCATCGACGGGCCCAACTGCGTCATCGGCAGCCTGCCAGACCACTCCCTGTTCATGGTCCAGGACCGGAAGAAGCTCCGGCCCGGCGTGGTGGGCGGACGGCCGGGGGTGTACGCCTTCTCCTCGGAAATCTGCGGGCTCGACGCGGTGATCCCGGACCGGGACAAGAGCGAGGATTTCCAGCCCATGCATCTGGACACGGCGGTGGTCGGTCCGGATCGCCAGGAGGTCAATATATGGAATCAAACACAGTCATTACCCCTTCCACACTGAGCGTCAAGGACCTGCCCTGGCAGATCCTCTGGAGCAAGGAGAAGTGCACCCTCTGCGGCCGGTGCACCGCCGTCTGCCCGGTCCACGCCATCGAGCTGGGGGTCTTCCGGAAGCGCCGGATCCGCACCACCCTCAACCTGGCGGAGACGCCGGTCAACGACTACACCGTCTACCACGGGATCCGGCAGCGGACCGATCCGGCCTATGCCTGCATCGGATGCGCCATGTGCAACCTGGTCTGCCCCAACGACGCCATCATCCCGGCCCGCTCCGACGAGGCGGACAAGCTCAAGTTCCACATCGACCGGGGGGGACAGCCCCGGCGGCGGGGCGGGCGCCGGAACGTTTCGGGCGGCGTCCTCGACCGGATCAAGTTCATCCGGATCTCCATGCTCACCGACCCGGCCCTGGACGCCGGCCGCCATGAGTTCGAACTCCGGACCCTCCTGGGACGGATTCTGCCCCCGGAGGAGAACCTCAAGTTCCTTGCGGAGAACGGCTGGATCCCGCCGGTGCGGGAGATCTATCCCCTGATCATCGGCTCCATGTCCTTCGGGGCCCTCTCCCCCACCATGTGGGAGGGGCTCCAGCTCGGCGTCACCTACCTCAACGAGGAGCTGAAGATGCCGGTGCGGATCTGCACCGGCGAGGGCGGCTGCCCCCCGAGGCTCCTCCGGAGCCGGTTCCTCAAGTACGTGATCCTCCAGATCGCCAGCGGCTACTTCGGCTGGGACGAGATCATCCACGCCATCCCCCAGATGAAGGAGGACCCCTGCGCGGTCGAGATCAAGTACGGCCAGGGGGCCAAGCCGGGGGACGGCGGCCTGCTCATGTGGTACAAGGTGAACAAGCTCATCGCCGCCATCCGGGGCGTGCCCACCGGCGTCAGCCTGCCGAGCCCCCCCACCCACCAGACCAAGTACTCCATCGAGGAGTCGGTGGCCAAGATGATCCAGTCCATGTACATGGCCTGGGGGTTCCGTGTGCCGGTCTACCCCAAGATCTCCGGCACCTCCACGGCCCTGGCCGTGCTCAACAACCTGACCCGGAACCCGTATGCCTCGGGCCTGGCCATCGACGGGGAGGACGGCGGCACCGGAGCCGCCTACAACGTCTCCATGAACCACATGGGCCACCCCATCGCCAGCAACGTCCGGGACTGCTACATCAACCTGGTGAAGCTCGGGGCCCAGAACGAGATCCCCCTGTTCGCCGGCGGCGGCACCGGAAAGAACGGCAACCTGGCGGCCAACGCCGCGGCCCTGATCATGCTGGGGGCCAGCGGGGTCCAGATCGGCAAGTACATCATGCAGGCGGCCGCCGGGTGTCTCGGATCGGAGACCGACCGATGCAACGTCTGCAACATCGGCCTGTGCCCCAAGGGGATCACCTCCCAGGACCCGAGGCTCTATCGGCGGCTCGACGTGGACGAGGTGGCCCAGCGGGTGGTGGACGTCTACCTGAGCTTCGACACGGAACTCAAGAAGATCGTGGCCCCCCTGGGACGGTCCACCTCCCTGCCCATCGGCATGTCCGACGCCCTCGGCATCGACGACCCCGCCGCCGCCGACCGGCTGAGCATCAAGTACGTGGTATAGAAAAACCCCGCCGACTTCCCCACCGGAAAGTTCCGACACGGCCGGGGCGTTTTGGAGTATTGGAATGGAGAACACGGATTTTACCACCATCAAGGGTAGAAAGAACGGACAACGCATCGAATCCCGCCTGCTGGAGGAGGCGCTCCAGGCGGCGGTGGCCGACGGACACCGCCGCCTGAAGGTGGAGGCGTTCGGCCAGCACGGCATCGGCGGGCGCCTCTGGAAGGCGGGGGACGAGAAGGTCCACCTCCGGATCGTCGGCCCGCCGGGACAGCGCACCGGCTCTTTGGGGTTTCCCAACACCTTCATCGAGGTGGACGGCCCGGCCTCCGACGACGTGGGGTGGCTCAACGCCGGGGCCGAGATTCTGGTGCGGGGCAACGCCGCCAACGGCGCGGCCAACGCCATGGCCCAGGGCAGGATCTGGATCGACGGCAACATCGGGGCCCGGGGCATGACCATGACCAAGTACAACCCCCGGTTCGAGCCCCCGGAGCTGTGGGTCCTGGGATCGGTGGGCGACTACTTCGGCGAGTTCATGGCCGGCGGCGTCAGCGTGGTCTGCGGCCACAACCCCCAGAACCCGGAGAACATCCTCGGCCACCGGCCCCTGGTGGGCATGGTGGGGGGGAAGGTCTTCTTCCGGGGCCCCCACAAGGGGTACAGCCAGGTGGACGCCAAGCTCGCCCCCATCGCCGACGAGGACTGGGACTGGTTGACCGAAAACCTCAAGGGCTTCCTGGAGAAGATCGGACGGACCGAACTCTACGACGGCCTGGCCGACCGGACCGGGTGGCAGCTCCTCACCGCCAAGACGCCCCTGGAGCGGCTGGGCAAGCGACAGCGCTCCATGAAGGCCTTCCGGGAGGAGATCTGGGAGACGGAGCTGGGGGCCGGCGGGCTCATCGGCGACCTCACCGACCTGGAGCGCTCCCCCATCGGCGTGATCACCACCGGCGCGATGCGGCGGTACGTGCCGGTCTGGGAGAACAAGAAGTACCTGGCCCCCTGCGAGGCGACCTGCCCCACCGGGATCCCGGTCCAGGAGCGGTGGCGGCTGATCCGGGAGGGGCGGGTGGACGAGGCCGTGGATCTGGCGCTGTCCTACACGCCGTTTCCGGCCACCGTCTGCGGGTACCTCTGCCCCAACCTCTGCATGTCCGAGTGCACCCGGCAGTCCGCGGGCATGGCCGCCGTGGACGTGGCCCAGCTCGGACGGGCCTCGGTGGCGGCGGGGCTCCCCGACCTGCCCCCGGCCACGGGCCACCGGGTGGCGGTCATCGGCGGCGGGCCCGCCGGCATCTCCACGGCCTGGCAGCTCCGGCGCACGGGCCACGAGACGGTGATCTACGACCTGTCCAAGAAGCTGGGGGGCAAGATCGCCTCGGTGATCCCCGATAGCCGGATCCCCGCCGAGATCCTGGAAAAGGAGCTGGAGCGGGTGGACAAGATGCTCCCCCACGTCCACCTGGGTAAGAAGCTCGACCAAAAGGACCTGGAGG
>CAYSLC010000130.1:0-16190 GCA_964431545.1 uncultured Desulfobacteraceae bacterium
CAGGTGTTTTGACGGAAAAGTTGTTTCGAAAAAGACGGCGGCGGGAGCCGCGGAAGGCGAGGAACGGCGAATATGATAGAGCTTGAACATGTGACGTTTACCGCCCCGGAAAATGGTGATGAAGGCGGGGACGGACGGATGCGGACCATCATCGACAACGTCGACTTTACCTTCGAAAAGGGAAAGTTCTACGGCATCACCGGCCCCAACGGCAGCGGCAAGACCACCCTCGCCAAGCTGGTCATGGGGATCAATCCGGTGACCTCGGGAACCATTCGTTTCGACGGCCGGGACATCACCGATCTCTCCATCACGGAGCGCGCCAATGCGGGGATCGCCTACAGCTTCCAGAATTCGGCACGCTTCAAGGGGATCACCTTCCGGGATCTCCTCTCCATTTCGGCGGGGACCGATGATGAGGACAAACTCATCGACATCATCTCCAGGGTGGGAATCTGTTCCCTCGACTTTTTGGATAAACCGGTGGATACCAAGCTCTCCGGCGGGGAGATCAAGAAGATCGAGCTGGCCACCACCATCGCCCGGAACCCGCGTCTGGCCATCTACGACGAGCCGGATACGGGCATCGACCTGTGGACCATCGGTCCCATGGTGGAGCTTCTGAAGCGGGAGCAGCGGGAGTTCCAGACCACCACCCTGGTGGTGAGCCACAACCGCGCCTTTCTGGAGGCCGCCGATACCATCCTGTTGATCCGGGGGGGGCGCATCGCCTACCAGGGGGACTTCGAGGGGGCCTTGCCCATTCTAACGGACCTGAGTGTTTGCGGATACGGGGACAGCTGTGAAGGAGAGAGCGATGCTAGATGCTATCGATAAGGACCTCCTCAAGGAGGTGGCGGACCTGGAGGGGATCCCCAAGGGCGCCTATAACATCCGGAAGAACGGGGAGCTGTTGGGACGGGAGGTCTCGGCCAACATCAACATCGAGACCAACGAAGAGGGGTCCGGGATCATCATCCGGATCAAGCCGGGAACGGTCGACGAATCGGTCCACATCCCCGTCATCCTGAGCCAGGCCGGCCTGCACGACGTGGTCTACAACACCTTCGTCATCGGCGAGGGATCCGACGTCACCATCATCGCCGGGTGCGGCATCCATTGCGGCGGGTCCCAAAGCGAGGGGCATTCGGGGATCCATGAATTCCGGGTGGAGCGCAACGCAGCCGTCCGGTACGTGGAAAAGCACGTGGCCGTGGGGGAAGGCAAGGGCAGGCGGATTCTCAATCCCACCACCAAAGTCTATCTGGCGGAAGGGGCCCATATCGAGATGGAACTCACCCAGCTCGGCGGCGTGGACGAGGCCAAACGGATCAACGAGGCGGAGCTGGCCGCCGGAAGTTCCCTCCAGATCACCGAGCGGGTCATGACGGACGGGGAACAGGCGGCCGAGTCGCGAAACGAGCTGCGGCTTCTGGGGGAGGACAGCAAGGCGAACATGGTCTCCCGATCGGTGATCAAGGGGAACTCCAAACAGGATTTTTTCGCCAATCTGGAGGCCCGGGCCAAGTGCTTCGGCCACATCGAGTGCGACGCCATCATCATGGACAACGGCGAAAACGAGACCATTCCGGCCCTGAAGGCCTTCCATCCGGATGCGGAACTCACCCACGAGGCGAGCATCGGCAAGATCGCCAACGATCAGCTCATGAAGCTCATGAGCCTCGGCCTCACCTACGATGACGCCGTCAACCGCATCATCCAAGGGTTCCTCAAGTAGATCCCCATGCCGGCACCGGCACATCGAAGCGGCGCGTCGGACCGATGCGCCGCTTCACTGTTATCCGGCTCAGCGGGTTTGAAATCGCTGGGGAGTGGGAGAGGTGTTTTCCATTGCACCGGTTTCCATCTGCATCTTCAACTTGAGTTATCGGTGAGGGTAAAGTGAACGAATTTGAACGACCCCGGGATCCCGAAAGCCCATCACAAAGGGGACGTGAGATGGAAGTTGACGGTTTTTTGCTCAGCATCATCATGCCGGTCTACAATGAGAGCGCCACAATAGAAGAAGCTGTCGAGGCTGTCTCGCGCACCCCCTATTCGAAGGAAATAATCATCGTCGACGACGGATCCACCGACGGCACCCGAGAGATTCTCGAAGGCCTGGAAGATGGCGCGGTACGGTTGATCTTTCATGAAAAAAATTTCGGCAAAGGGTGTGCCCTCCGCAACGGCATTTCCGCGGCAGAAGGAGACATCGTCATCATTCAGGACGCGGATCTGGAGTACGATCCGAACGAATACCCCATCCTGCTTCATCCCATCCTCTCGGGCAAAGCGGATGTGGTCTACGGATCCCGCTTCGCCGGGCACGGCACCCATCGGGTGCTCTATTTTTGGCATTATGTGGGAAATCGTTTTTTGACGCTCCTTTCCAACATTTTCACGGATCTGAACCTGACCGATATGGAGACCTGTTACAAGGTCTTCACCAGGGAGGCGTTGGAAGGTGTGATCATCAAGGAGAACCGGTTCGGATTCGAGCCCGAAATCACGGCGAAGATCGCCAAAAAAAAGGGCATCCGCATTTACGAAGCCCCCATCTCCTACTATGGAAGGACCTATGAACAGGGGAAGAAAATCGATTGGAAGGACGGGATGAAGGCGCTGTGGTGCATCTTTCGATACAACCTGTTCCATTGATTGAGTTCCCTTCCAGTACAACACGTATGAAGGTGGACACAAGGATGATGTAAACGACCGCCATGCGGCCCTTCTCTTCGTACACCCTCCCAAAGCGGCTTTATTCCTTCGGTGGCATACTGATCGCCATCGGTTCTGTCATCATCTTCTTCCACCCCCTGCTTTTTTCCGGGAAAACCCTTTTCTTTCGGGATCTCCATGGCTTTTTTTATCCCATGAAATACCATCTCTCCTCCTTCTTGGTGGAGGGGAGGCTTCCGTTCTGGTGCTCGAATATTTTCTGCGGCGCCCCGTTTCTGAGCGACATTCAATCCGGCGTATTCTATCCCCCCGCTCTGATTGCTTTCCTCCTGCCTTTCCCCGGTTCGCTCAATGCGTATGTACTGCTCCATTTTCTCTTGGGGTTCTGGTTTTTTTATCTTTTCATCCGTGTCAGAGGAGGATCGCGCGGCGCGGCTATACTGACCGCTGTGTCCTTCTGTTTTGGGGGGTATACCATTTCTTCGGTCAACACCCTCAACAATCTCTCCACGGCGGTATGGCTCCCCGCGATGTTGTGGTCCTACCACAAAGCCGTGGCCGAAAACG
Source organism: uncultured Desulfobacteraceae bacterium (assembly GCA_964431545.1). GTDB lineage: Bacteria > Desulfobacterota > Desulfobacteria > Desulfobacterales > JAABSP01 > CAYSLC01. Next base: position 3,250 of record CAYSLC010000130.1, read on the forward strand.
ATAGGTCCAAATACTTTCTCACAGTCGTATTTGTCGCATTCTGCATTCTGGCGGGAGAGCCCCAGCTCTGTATTATCAGCGTCACCCTACTGGTCTTGTACGGCACCTTTGTCGTTCCGGAAACCGATTGGGACCCAAAAAGCGCCTCGATGCGTTTTTTGTTTCTCTCCGTGCTGATCGCAGGGGCGGTGATTCTTACAGTGATCCAACTGGGTCCCACCTATTTGGACTATAAAAACTCCGCCCGCGCCGGGGGGATCTCTTTGGGGCAGGCCACCCGCTTTTCATTGGATATCCCGACGCTCAAACACCTCATCTGGCCGCTGACATTCACTTCGGGGTTCACTACGGAGGCCGGGGTTGGGGGCACATTTTTTCCAGGGGACTCCGGTATTCCATGGCTGCTGACCATTTATCCCGGGTTTCTGATCCTGCCGTTGGCTTGCTTGGGGGCTATCGGTCGCTTTTCAAGAGATCATATGTTTTGGCTTTTGGTCTTTTTGTTGAGTCTCCTGATGGCGTTCGGTGATGGGACTCCCCTTTTCAGTTTGTTCTACAAAATTTTTCCCTTCTTTCGCTATCCCGTCAAATTTATGTTTCCGGCGGGATTCGGTTTACTGCTGCTGGCATCCATCGGTGTCGACACCCTTGCTCGGTTTCTGAAATCAAAATCGATCGCTTTCCGGCCGCTGATGGCTTTTTTGGTGCTTGTGCTTTCCACGGATCTCTACCTGGCGCACCGGTATCTGAATCCGGTGTGCGATGCCGGCTTCTATCGCCAGATCCACACTGATTTGCAGCCGATTCTGTCGGATGATGGTCTCTTTCGGGTCTATGTGGCATCGAAAAGCCCGCCGAATCCAGGCAACCGTTCCATCCGAGCGACACATGCTTACTGGCAGGCCGTTATCCGACCGAACCTTGGAATTTTGAGAGGCATTTCTCATGTCGGTGGCGAAGCGGGGCTGGAACTCAACTATCAATATTTGATCACCGAACTCCTCCTGAAAAGCTGGGCCGAAAAGATCCCATTTCTCAGAATATCGAATGTCAAATATATCGTTTCCACCGCGAATCTCAATGAAACGCCCCAGGTCGGCGAACATGTGGAAAAGGTCGGTCCCCTGGTGTACCGGTTGAAAGATTCGATGCCCAGAGCGTGGATGGTCGGACATCTGCTTCCCGTGAAAGGGGATATCCTGGGGATTTTGACCGAACCGGCAATCGATTTCAGAGGCACCGCCTTTGCCGCCGAAAATCCGGCTCGATCGTTCAAAAAGCCTTTTTTTAAAGCAGTGGATGGAATAGAGTATGTTCGAGACGACCTGATCCGGGTGGAGGTGGAACCCGAGGAGCCCATGGTTCTTGTGCTCTCTGAATCGCTCTATCCCGGTTGGCGGGTGCGTGTGGACGGACGGGACATGCCTCTCCTGCGGGTGAACCTTTTATTCCAGGGCGTTGCCGTGGAAGAGGGAAGGCATGTGGTTGAATTTTCATTCCGGCCTTTTCGGTTTCGACTCTTTTCCGCCGTCTCCGTGGTCTCCCTTATTCTGTTCTGTTTTGGATGGGTGTTCTGGCTATTCCGGGACAACGCTTTGCAGAAAGAGGATCCTTTTGGTACGAGGGAACGGAGAAGGAAAACATTATAGATTGCTCGCCATCCACAAACAATCGATCAGATCGACACCCATATGGATCAGCAGCCCGGTCCCTGCAATGCGAAGCCCGGGAACCGCCGTCATGAGCAGGTAGACGACGATGGCGACCGGGGAGTGGAAGGGATGGGTGCCGATGCTGCACCGGCCGGGGTCGAAGATCGGGTCCGCCAGCAGGTGGTCCAGATCCACGAGCATGGTGGACGCCATGATGAACCAGGCGCGTTTCCAGTTGGCGGGCCAGGCGAACCGGGCCGCGGCTCCGGGGAGGGCGAAGTGGAGGAAGAGGTGAACCGGGGTATGGACCATACCGACACTGTAGCACAAACCGGAAAAGAAATCCGATGAACCTGCGCGAGCATTGTCCGGAAAAGGTGGTCTCCGCCGAGGCGGCGGTTTCCAGGATCAAGCGGGGCAGCCGGGTCTTCATCGGCACCGGATGCGGGGAACCCCAGCACCTGATTCGCAACATGGTCCGCGACATGGGCATGCAGGACATCATGCTCTATCAGATGCTCTCCTCCACATTGGCCGGGTACTTGGATGAACCGGCCTTCCTCAGACGGTTCTCCATGAAGCTCTTTTTCATCAGCAGCCAGATGCGGAAGGCCGCCTTCGAGGGCAAGATCGACTACATCCCCACCTACCTCTCCCAGATCCCGCGCCTGTTCTACAGCCAACGCATCGGGCTCGACGTGGCCCTGGTTCAGGTGAGCCCGCCGGACCGGTTCGGGTATTGCAGCCTCGGTGTCTCCGTGGACATCACCCGCGCGGGGATGCAGAACGCCGCCCTGGTGATCGCCCAGGTCAATCCAAGGATGCCCAAGACATGGGGGGACAGCTTCGTCCATGTGGACGACATCGATCTCTTCGTCCTCCACGAGGAGCCGCTGGTGGAGACCCTGGATGATTCCTCCATTCTCATCACCCGGCGGGACGAGGTCTCGAGGCGGATCGGAATGTACGTCTCCCAGTTGGTGGAGGACGGGGCCACCCTCCAGATCGGGTTCGGCCATCTGCCCAACATTATTCTCCAGTACCTCGACAAGAAGGAGGACCTGGGGATCCACACCCAGCTCATCACCGACGGGCTGCTCCCCCTGCTGGAAAAGAAGGTGATCACCAACAAGAAGAAGACGCTGATCCCGGGCCGGATCGTCGCCTCCCTCTGCATGGGGTCGGAGCGGATCTACCGCTATGTGGACAACAACCCCATGTTCTATTTCCGCTCCTCGGAGTATGTCAACGATCCCACCGTGATCGCGAGGAACGACAACCTCATCTCCATCAGCTCGGCCCTGGAGGTGGATCTCACCGGGCAGGTCTGCTCCGACTCCATGGGGAACCTGTTTTACAGCGGCATCGGGGATCAGGTGGACTATCTCAGGGGCAGCGCCATGTCCAAGGGGGGATTTTCCATCATTGCGCTGCCCTCCACCGCCAAGAACGGACGGATCTCCCGGATCGTCCCCCAGTTGAGCCGGGGGGCCGGGGTGGCCACCACCCGGGGAGATGTCCACTTCGTGGTCACCGAGTATGGAATCGCCGAACTTCAGGGAAAGAGCATCTACCAGCGGGTCATGGAGCTGGCCCAGATCGCCCACCCCAAGTTCCGGGAATGGCTCATCGAGGAGGCCAAGAAGCACCGGTACATCTTCACCGATCAACTGCCGCCCTCCCAGGATGATCTTCTTTTTCTGGAGGGGTACAAGCGGACGGCGGAGCTAAAAAACGGCAGGACGGTGGAGTTTCGGCCGCTGCTGCCGTCCGATGAGTTCGCCTACCGGAACTTCTTCTATTCCCTTCAGGAGAAGACCATCTATTACCGGTTTTTCCACAAGATGAAGCTCTTCTCCCACGAGGTGGTCCAGAAGCAGTGGGCCAGCGTCGATTATCGCAAAAACATGTCGATCATCGGGCTGGTTCAGAAGAAGGGACACAAGGAGATCATGGCCATCGGCACCTATGCCGAAGCCTCCGCCGAACTCGCCGAGGTGGCCTTCGTGGTCCGGGAGGATTTCCAGGGGCAGGGGGTGGCGACATTGCTGCTGGAGATGTTGGAGGGGATCGCCGAGCAGAACGATTACAAAGGGTTTCTGGCAACCGTGCTCCGGGAGAACACCGCCATGATCCATGTCTTCAAAAAGCGGTATCCCAAGGCGAAGACCGTCCCCGCCGACGGCGAAGTGGAGGTCCACATGTACTTCAAGGACCGGGCCGGGGAATAGCGGATCGACGGTGGATGTCGGATCCGACCCGTGGAAATCCCTGCTCATAGAGGGGGGGCGGGCCCTGGGCGTCGATATCACCCCCGCCCACGTGGACCTTTTCACCATCCACGCGACGGAGCTGCTGCGGTGGAACCGACGGATCAACCTGACCGCCATCACCGATCCCAGGGAGGTGGCGGTCAAGCATTTCCTCGACAGCGCGGCGGCGGTTCCGGTCCTTCCGTCCCGGGGGAGGCTCCTCGACTTGGGATCCGGCGGGGGATTTCCGGGGATCGTCCTGAAGGTCCTGTTGCCGGGACTGAGGGTGACGCTCATCGACGCCGCCCGGAAGAAGGTCAGCTTTCAGAAGGAGGTCCTCCGAAGGCTGAGGCTTCCGGGGATCACCGCGCGGCAAGCCCGGGCCGAGGCGATGGACGGCCCGCCGTTCGATGTGATCGTGAGCCGGGCCTTTTCGGACCTCGGGCGATTCCACGCGCTGGCGCTCCCCCTGCTCGGCGAGGGGGGATCGTGGGTGGCTATGAAGGGGAAGGCAGGTCCCGGGGAGATTCGATCCGTCCGGGAGGCCATGGCGGCGGACCCGTCGACCGCGGTGACCGGGACGGATGTGGAGGTGACGACATATACACTGCCCTACCTGGGGGACATGCGGTCCATCGTGGTCCATTCCCGCTCGAATTCTTCCAGGGTGTAGCCCACGGCATCCGCCATGGCGGCCGACGGGTCCAGGCCCTCGGCCAGCAGCTCCAGGAGCGTCGTCACCGACCCGGTGCCGAACCGTTCCAGGAGAAACCGGGTCGCGGAGAGTGCCAGCGCATAGGCCTTGATCGGGCCGCCGCGATCCGATATGAATGGGTCGGGCAGGGATCCCAGGGACGGAGGCTCGGAGGCGGCCAAAACCTCCGAGGCCAATGTCAGCTTCGCCGAAGTCGAAGGGTCCTCGGAAAAAAACTGGGCCAGCCCCTCGTTGAGCCACCAGGGGCACCTGTCCGACAGGGTGTCGTGGACGGCGGCGTGGACGTACTCATGGAACAGCACCGTCCGCAGGGTCTCGCTCCCGATGCCGGCCACCGGGATCTTGATGTGCCCTTCGTAGACGCCGCCGGCCCATCCGGGTGATCCGGTGATCTCGGAAAAGGCCTCCCGGGTCAGCAGGATCACCGGGATCTGCCGGTTGGGCCAGAGGTTGAGCCGTTGGCCGATCCGGAAGTGGGCCTCCTGGAGGATGTCGAGGACCCGGTCCTTCAGGTGGGGATTCCGGTCCCCGTCGAAACGGACCGAGAAGATGTGGTCGGCCTCGGTGTCGAAGCTTCGGCTCTCCCGCAATTGGCGTTGAAGATTGTCCAGGCGGGCCTTCACGGCCCGGTCGCCGGGGGAGAGGGAGACCGCGCGGGACCAATGGTGCCGGGCGTCCGCAAGGCGGTTGGTCAGGTAGTACGTCTCCCCCAGCAGTTTGTGGGCCGCCGCGTTTTCCGGATCGATGGCGGCGGCGTCGAGCAGGTGGTTTTCGGCGCCGACGTAATCGGCCAGCCGGAGGTATGTCCGCGCCAGGAGGATCAAGGTCGGCGGATCCCTGGGGGTCAACGCCAGGGCGGTTTCCAGGTGGGTGACGGCCTCCGGGAACCGGTTCCCGGAAAGCGCCGCCTCCCCGATCTTCCGGTGGCAGAGGGCCACGTATTTCCCGAGATCGGGATCTGCGTCGTGGCGTTCATAGAGGGGCTTCAAGGCATCGAGGGCCGCCTCCCATCGGCCGGTCTCCAGAAGTTCGGCCGTTCGTGGGTCCACCGTGATGGGGGGCAGGGTATCCCCATCGGCCTCGGCGAAGGGGACCGGGCCGAAAGCCGAACCCGCCGCCAGGAAAACCAGGATCGGTAAAAAGCGACGCATCTGTTTCATTGGTCGTCCTCCGACAAACGGGGCAAAACGATCTTCCGCTTCTCCGGGTCCGGATGTTCCCGATAGAAAAGGGCGATGTGGCCGAGGATGCCGACGCCCGAGGCCCCCGTGCGCCGTTCCAGCACATCCACGAGTTCCTGCTTCTGGCCTTTTTCCTTGAAATCGAGAAACTTCACCTTGATGAGTTCATGGGTGTCCAGGGCGGTTTCCAGGGACCGGACCACCGCGTCGGTAATCCCCTTCCGACCGATGAACACCACCGGCTTCAGGGGATGGGCCGCGGATTTCAGATACCGTTTCCGAGCGCTCGACAGATGGGATGCCATTACATGGACCTTTCGTCGACAGGTGACTGACAATGGGCCGAAGCTGATTCCCTTCCACAAGGTATACGCGGACGGGAGTCCCGTCAAGCTCCCACAGCCGTGGACAGGACCCCAATACGACGGCGGCGCTCCCCATGGGCGGGATCGATTCACCTGTTCCATCCATTTGAAATAACCGATAAGCTATGGTAGAAAGGCGGGATTGGAACATCCGATGCTACTTTGTTCCGGACCCGCGGGCGGGGCGGATGGGACACCCCCGACCGGACGGGGTTTGATCAAAAGGAAGATAGATGACGTCTCCTGAAGCGGTTTTCAAAATCATAGAGGACAACAACTGTCCCCTCTATAAGCTGCACGACGAATTCCGGCTGTCGGGGCAGGCGCTGCTGTTGAAAAACAAACGGGAGAAGACGTTCATCACCACCTCGGTCATCAAGATTCCCCGGGACAAGCCCGCCTGCCGGATTCTGGTGGAGGACATCACCGCCGTCTTGATCAAGTACGAGAGCATGAAGAGCGTCCATCGGTGCGTGATCAACTGCAGCGGTTGCTCCGGGCTGATCCGGCTGGAATACAAGAAGGAGGCCAGGCCCGTTGTGCTGGCCCCCGCCAAAAAACACGACAGCAGCGACATCAGCGCGCTGGTGAGCCTGCTCTATATCTTCCCGATCTTCCAGACCCTCGATGAGAAGGATATCGAGAAGATCGTTCCCCTTCTGAAACTGAAAAAGTTTCCCAAAGGAACGACCATCATCAAGAAGGGGGACCCCGGCACCAACTTATATATCATCATCTCCGGCAAGGTGGAGGTCCTGGTGGAGGATGATATCAGCATCGGCTCCATGGAGAGGGGCGACGTATTCGGGGAGATCAGCCTGCTGGTGGGGACCCCGGTGGGGGCCAGCGTCAAGACCGTCGAGCCCACCCGGGTGCTCTTCATCACCGGCAAGGATTTCAAGACCGTCCTCTCCCAGTTCCCCTCCCTTCAGAACTATTTCGCCCGGCTCATGGCCGAGCGGCTGGCCAAGACCAACGACGAGCGGTTCGAGGAGGTGACCTCCGGGATGATCGGCACCCTCAGCGAGATGTCCCCTTCGGAGCTGTTCCAGACCCTCAACCTCAACCGGAAGACCGGGGTCCTCAACCTGGCCCTGCCCAAGGGGGCGGCCAAAGCCTTCTTCAATGACGGGGGGCTCATCCGGGTCAAATACGATGGAAGGGTGGACAAGGAGGCCTTTTTCGAACTCTTGAAGGAGAAGAAGGGCCGATTCAAATTTGTCCAGGGGCTGCCGGACAAAGAGAAGGACAGACCCGAAATCGGAGATTTTATGTGGCTGCTGATGGAAGGCATCCGACAGATCGATGAGAATCCGCCCGAATAGAGGCTTCGGGTCGCCAGCGGGTCCCGGCCGGATCCGCCGTGCCCCCGAGGTACGCCCATGAGCTTTCCAGAGGCGGTCTTCAAGATCATGGAGGACAACCACTGTCCCCTCTACCAGCTCGGGGACGAGGTCAAGCTGTCGGGCAAGGCCCTGCTGTTGGAACACCGACGGGAGCGGACCTTCATCACCACCGCCGTGGTGAAGGTGCCGGAGGACAAGGCGGTCTGCCGGATCCTGGTGGGGGATCTCACCGGGGTCCTCGCGGAGTATGGGAGCGTCGAAAAACTCCCCGAACACTATATCACCAGTTGCGGCGGGTGTACCGGCACCGTCCGGCTGGAGCATCGGAGGATCCAGCGGGTGATCCGCGGAGGCGCCTACCCCACCGAGAGGATCACCGATGATATCGGCCTGGCCACCAAGCTGCTCAACAAGTTTCCCATCTTCGAGACCCTGGATGAGGCGGACATCAAACGGCTGGTGCCGCTGTTGAAGATGAAGAAGTTCCCGAAAGGGGCGTCGATCATCAAGAAGGGGGATCCGGGCTCCAACCTTTATATTATCCTCTCTGGGAAGGCGGAGGTCCTTGTCGACGAGGGGATCAGCATCGGATACATGGAGCGGGGGGAGGTCTTCGGCGAGATCAGCCTCCTGATCGGCTCCCCGGCGGGCGCCACCGTCAAGGTGGTGGAGATGGTGACGGTCCTGCTGGTCTATGGCCGGGATTTCAAGCAGATGCTCGACATGTTCCCCTCCCTTCAGATGTACTTCGCCCGACTGCTGGCCAAGCGGCTCGCCAAGACCAACGTGGAGCGGTTCGAGGAGATCGCTTCGGGCATGGTGGGAAAGCTGGCCGAGAATCCGCCCTCGGAGCTGTTCCAGACCCTCAACCTCAACCGGAAGACGGGGATCCTCAGCCTTACCGTCTCCCGGGGCATCGCCGAGCTGGTCTTCCGGGAGGGGAACCTGGTCCGGGCCACTTACGACGGACAGGAAGGTCAGGAGGCCTTTTTCGAGATGCTCAAGGAGCGGGAGGGGCGGTTCAAATTCACCCCCCGCCTCCCCAAGTCGGCCGAGGACGCCGGGGAGATCGGAGATTTCATGTGGCTGTTGATGGAAGGGATCCGGCGTATGGACGAGAGCGCGGCATGAGGGGGGCGACGACGTAAGGCATGGAAAACCGGATGGAAAAGACGATGAAAGGAATCGATTCCCGATGGACTTGATCTTCGGCCTCCAGATGATTCCGGTTCTGGTGGCCGCCATCCTGGTGGGAAACTGGTTTCTGTCGGAGGTCCACAAGAGCCGGAGGGAGGGGGGGCCGTGGTACCGTCCCTATGTCTCGGCCCCCGGCGTTCTCATCCTGTTGGTCCTGCTCGTCCCGGTGGTGGTCTGGTGGATGGGGATCTGAGGGGGGACTCTCCAAAAAGAGTGGCGGAAGTGCATGGGAATCGAACCCACCCGGGACGGTTTTAACGCCCCACACCGGATTTGAAGTCCGGGAGCCCCACCAGTGAGCTGCGCACTTCCGTTACATGAAACTGACATAATAGGATCGATTTTCGTTTTGTCAATCGGAAAATCGAGGGAAGGACGGATCCGATGATCGACCGGGAGCGGCTGGCCGAAACCTTCATGGGGCTGGTCCGGATCGACAGCGTCTCCAAGCGGGAAGCGCGGCTGGCCCGGGAGTTGGAGGCGCGGCTTGCGGACCTGGGGGCCCAGGTCCTCTTCGACGATGCCGGGAAACAGTTGGACGGGGAGGTCGGCAACCTGATCGCCCGGTTCCAGGGGAACACCGATGTTCCCCCGCTGCTCCTCAACGCCCACATGGATACGGTGGAGCCGGGGGCCGGCGTGGAGCCACAGCTTACGGACGGGGTCTTTACCAGCCGGGGGGAGACCATCCTGGGGGCGGACGACAAGAGCGCCATCGCCATCCTCCTGGAGGTGCTCGAGGTCATTCGGGGGGAGCGGCTGCCGTGCGGACCCCTCGACGTCGTCCTCACCGTCTGCGAGGAGATCGGGCTCCGGGGGGCCAAGCATCTCGATTTTTCCAAGATCCGGGCCGGATTCGGGTATGCCCTCGATGCCACCGACACCGAGGGGATTGTGACCCGTGCGCCGGCGGCCAACCGCTTCGAGATCGAGGTGATCGGCAAGGACGCCCACGCGGGGGCCGCCCCGGAAAAGGGGATCAACGCCATCCTGGTGGCGTCCAGGGCCATGGCGGGCCTGGAGATCGGCCGCATCGACCGGGAGACCACCTGCAACATCGGGTATATCCAGGGGGGCTCGGCGGTCAACATCGTCCCCAATCGGGTCACGATCCGGGGGGAGGCCCGGAGCCACGACGAGGGGAAGCTGGCGCGGGTCACCGAGACCATTCTGGACGCCTTCCGCCGGGCGGCGGAGGATCATCAAGCGGAGGCCCTTTCTGAATTGCCGAAAGCGAAAATCCGGCTGGAGCACGATTTCCATCGCACCCATATCGAAGAGGACCATCCCGTGGTGAGGCTGGCCGCCCAAGCGGCCGAGAACCTGGGAAGGAGGATGGCGACAAAACGGTCGGGCGGCGGCGCGGACGCCAACATCTTTTTTCGGAAGGGGATCCCGGTGGGGGTTCTGGGCACCGGCATGCGGGACATGCATACCACCCGGGAATGGGTGCGGCTGGAGGATATGGTGAAAACGGCGGAGCTGGTGCTCGAAATCCTTCGGATCCACGCCTCCGGCGGGGGGAACCGGTAACCCCCCTTGCTCGGGCGACCGAGACCGGAAATCGAACCCGTAACCCGATGATGCGATACAACCCTATGGATCATTCATGAAAGAAAAGGTGTCGGAAGAGCTATTGAAGACAGAGACGTCCGTGACCAAAAAAGAGGAAAAGACCAAGAAAAAGAGCGGGCTTCGGGAGAACATCGAAGCCATCATCGTGGCCGTCATCCTCGCCCTGTTCATCCGGACCTTCGTGGTCCAGGCCTTCAAGATCCCCTCGGGCTCCATGAAGGAGACCCTCAAGATCGGGGACCACATCCTGGTCAACAAGTTTCTCTACGGCGTGAAACTGCCGTTTATCCAGAAGACGATCATTCCGGTCTCCGAGCCGGACCGGGGGGATATCATCGTCTTCGAGTTTCCCGAGGACCCGGACAAGGATTTCATCAAACGGGTGGTCGCCCTGGAGGGGGACACCGTGGAGGTCCGGAACAAGAAGGTCTACGTCAACGGAAAGAAGGTGGAAGGGGTCCATGCCATCCACACCGATCCCCACACCATCCCCGGGGTGATGCAGCCCCGGGACAATTTCGGCCCGGTGACCGTCCCCAAGGACGCCCTCTTCGTCATGGGGGACAACCGGGACCACAGCTACGACAGTCGCTTCTGGGGGTTCGTCGATCTGAAGGCCGTCAAGGGAAAGGCGTTCATCATCTACTGGTCCTGGGACCGGGACGAGTTCGGGGTCCGCTGGTCCAGGATCGGAAAGCTCCTCAAATAACGAGGAACCCCCGGAACGATCGAACCGGATTTCAGCCATGCCGAACCAAGACCATCATATATTGGTTGTCGACGACGAACTCAGCATGCGCGAGCTGCTGGAGTATATGCTGAAAAAGGAGGGATACCGGGTCTCCTGCGCCGAAAACGGCGGCAGGGCCATCGAAAAGATCGAGAAGAAGCGGTACGATCTGCTGCTGTGCGACATCCGCCTGGGGGACATGACGGGCCTGGACGTGCTCCGGGCCGCCAAAAGCAGGCACCATGCCACGGTGGTGATCATGATCTCCGCCTACGCCTCGGCGGAGACGGCGGTGGAGGCGATGAATGAAGGGGCCTACGACTACCTGCCGAAGCCCTTCGACAATACCGAACTCAAGGAGGCGGTGGCCAAGGCCCTGGAGATGAAGACCCTCAGCCAGGAACGCCGGTTCCTGGACGACCATCTGAAACAGAACCTCCATTTCGGGCGCCTCGTGGGCAACAGCCCCAAGATGATGCACGTCTACAAGCTGATCCGCCAGGTGGCCGCCACCACCACCAACGTGCTCATCACCGGGGAGAGCGGGACCGGCAAGGAGCTGATCGCCCGGGCCATCCATGAGCAGAGCGACCGGAGCGACGGCCCCTTCGTGGCCATCAACTGCGGCGGCATCCCCGAAACACTAATGGAGAGCGAACTCTTCGGCCACCGGAAGGGGGCCTTCACCGGAGCGAGCCACGACAAAAAGGGGCTCTTCGAGGCGGCCCACCGGGGGACCCTCTTCCTGGACGAGATCGGGGAGATCAGCATGCCGCTTCAGGTGAAGCTGCTCCGGGCCGTCCAGGACAAGGCCTTCAAGGCGGTTGGGGGAAACGAGGACATCTCCGTGGACGTGCGGATCATCTCGGCCACCAACCGGGAGCTGGAGAGCGAGGTGATCGCCGGCCGGTTCCGGGAGGACCTCTTCTACCGGTTGAACGTCATCGAGATCAAGCTGCCCCCCCTGCGGGAACGCAAGGAGGACCTCCGGATCCTGGCCCAGCACTTCCTGGAGAAGTACGCCAGGGAGATGGGCAAGGAGATCACCAAGATCTCGTCTTACGCCATCGACCTGCTGACAAAATACGACTTCCCCGGAAACATCCGGGAGCTGGAGAACCTCATCGAGCGGAGCGTGGCCCTCTCCACCACCCAGATCCTCCTGCCCGACAGCCTGACGTTGTCCGTCCACAAGCGGCGGAAGATCGAGGGCGACACGACGTCCCCCGTCTCCGGCCTCGACCAGGTGGCCCATGGCGTCTCCCTGGACGACGTTCTGGAGGAGGTCGAACGGAGCTACCTGAAAAAGGCGCTGGAGATTACCGGCGGGGACAAAAAGAAGGCCGCCAGGCTCCTGGGGATCAATCTCCGCTCCATGCGGTACCGGGTCGATAAACTCAACATCGATGCCTGATATCCCCTCCCCAGATCCCCCCAAAACCTTTCATGACCCAAGCCGGTGACAAATTTTGGCAAACGCCGACAAAATTTGTGAACAAATGCCCTTTCACGACACGCCCGGATACCTGCGGGCACCCTTTCCATATTTTATTTTATCAATATAAATCGGTGCTTTGATGAAATCCAGGTGGAATTTCCAATATGTGGCACGGCGCTTGCTAATATGACTGGCAACGACGACAAAGATCTGAAACATAAAAACGAACGAAAAGGAGGTGAGACCGGACAGATTTTAAAAAGGAATCAACCCAGGAAACATCAATTGAGGCATCAAAAACCACAATGAACCCATTACATCAAATGCAGTTTCATCAAACACCAAAAAGGAGAACAAAAATGATTATCCAGAAACTCAGAGGCAACAACGAAAAAGGTTTCACCCTGATCGAACTCATGATCGTCATCGCCATCATCGGCATCCTGGCCGCCATCGCCATCCCGAACTTCATCGCGTATCGGAAGCGGGG
>CAYSLC010000131.1:0-5998 GCA_964431545.1 uncultured Desulfobacteraceae bacterium
GGTCAACCCGCCCACGAAGGAGAACATCCAGCCCGTGGCCTGGCCCACGATCCCCCCGAAGTTCTGGAACATTCCGCCGTTTGTTTCCGTTTTTCCCGCACCCCCGGACATGCGACTCAGGAACCATTGGCCCCAGGTATAATCGGAAACGCGTTCCTTAATGTCGCTGATGGCTTCCGGAAACTGCGAGGAGAACTTGTCCGTCTGCTCCATAATCCGCGGCGCCATCAGGCCCGACAGGAGAATGGTGAGGGCTAGCAGAACAAGGAGGACGATCGATACCGACCACTGGATGGACAATCGGGAGTGGTTGGAAATCCACTGGCCCGTCCGCCTCAAGAAGATGGCAAAGATCGTACCGGCGAAGATCAGAAGAAAGATCTGGAGCGTATGCCAGACCAGCAGGGCCCCGGCCACAAACAGGATGGTCAAAAACAGCTTTTTGAGGAACTCCCCTCGTCCTCGGGATCCGCCGGGAGAATCATTCATGGCGTACTCCTCGCATGGCCCCGGAATATCGGGTAAAGGCAAACGGTGAAACGCGGATCAGGGCGATTCCCCCAGGGTATCGGCCACGTAGGCCCCGCGTTCCCCCATGGGCCGCGGCTCCCCCGTGGTGGTGTCCAGACGGGTCTGGTGCTCCAGCTCCGCGTCCAGTTCGGCGCCGATCACCACGGCGTAGGCGCTGAGAAAAAACCAGAGGAGCAGGATGATGATGGCGCCGATGGAACCGTAGGTTTCGTTGTACTTGCCGAAGTTGGAGACATAGAAGGAGAAGGCGAGGGATCCGATGATCCATAAGAGGGTGGACAGGAAGGCCCCCCAGCTGATCCAGCGCCATTTGGCGTTCTCGCGATCCGGCGCATAGCGGTAGATCACCGAGACGGCCGCCATGATGAGGACCGCCAGCAGCGGCCACCGGCCGATGGAGATGGCCCATTGAAAGGGTTCCGAGAGCCCGAGGAACCCGAACAGCATCGGAAGCGCCACGATGGCTCCCAGGCAGAGAAGGCCGAAGAGGATCGCCCCCAGGGTGAAGAGGAGCGCCACGGCGTTCAGTTTGAGAATGGACCGTTGCTCCGTCTCGCTGTATGCGATGTTGAGGGCCCCCATCAGCGCCTTCATCCCCTTGGCCGAACTCCAGATGGAGATCAGGATTCCCAGGAAAAACCCGAAACCCAGGGCGCCCCCGGAATTGGTGACGATGGACCGGAGCTGATCGCTGATGATGGCGTAAGCCTCCCGGGGGGCCAGGCGGCTCAAGGCGTCCAGGTGGGAGGTCAGCTCCGCCGGATCCGAGACGAGCCCGTAGATGGAGACCGCGGCGGCCAGGGCGGGAAAGACGGCCAGAAACCAGAAAAAGGCGACACCGGCGGAGACCACGGAGAGATTGTCCCGGGCGTTGTTCTCCTTCACCCGCAGCAAGGCGTCCCGCCAACCCGGTTTTGGGATTTCCCCGGGCGTATCGGCCTGACGACCCCTCGGCGGCGATCCTTGCGGCCGGCTTCGTTCTCGTTCGCTCATGGCGTGCTCCTCTCCGATGCCGGGCGATGCCCGGCGGGTTCAACGGCCGGGACGATCACCGGCCTTTGTGGCCCAGATCACCCCCCCAAGCCAGGTGCCGCCGATGATGAATCCGGCGATGATATCGCTGGGCCAATGGGTCCCCAGACGCATCCGCGCCCACCCCACCAGGAACAGGAGCGGCACAAGAAGCAACAGGACCAATATTCGTTCGGTCCATGACTGGGTCGCGCGCCACCAGAGCCACGCCAGGAACCCGTAGACGAAGATGGAGATGGTGGCGTGTCCGGACGGGTACGAATGGAACGGCGGCGAGGCGATCCCCCCGGCCACCATCTCCGGCCGGGCCCGGTCCCAGATCCACCAGCCGAAGTAGATGAGGGGTCGCTCCAGGGCGTAGCCCAAAAAGTAACCGGGAACGATCAGGGAGTCGCCCCGGTGAACGGCGATGATCATGGTCAGAAAGAGCACCGGTACGGTTACGGCGATATTGCCGAGGGATTCGAAGATGGTGGCGTTATAGAAGGTGAAAAGCGGCATCTCTTCCACGATCCATTGGAGCGTGGTCCGATCCCATTGCGTCAGTCCACGTGGATCGAGCCACTTCCCCAGGTAGGTCACCCCGGCGCAGACGGCGACGGCAAAAACGAGTCCGATCCCCATCCGCGTCCAGAATCGCTTGCGGACCCCGCCGGGAAGGTTTTTTTGCTGTGACCGGAAATCGCGCCAGAGGTGCCGCGCCGAGGAGATCAGCAGCCATCGCCGGCTGTGTTCCGCGGCGTCTCTTCTTTGCGGATCCGGTGTGGTTTTTGGATGTTCGTTCCGCTGGTTTCGCTGGTCGGTTTTCTCCATGTCGGATTCCCGCTTATCGGTTTTCAGGCGTTTTGGTTTAAGTTTCCCGGGAAAAGAACGCACGGTCCGCCGGTCGGATCGACCGGGTTCCCTTACCGTGCCGCCGGGCCGAGGGAGTCACCCTGGGATGCCGAAGTGGTAACCCTCCCGATATCCGAAGCCAGAATATACGACCACCGCTCACCGGGAAAATGGGGTGAAATGCGTATTTACTTCCTCAACAACCGTATTTTTTCCGCAATGACTGGAAGCGCCGGGGGAAAATACGGGTAGCTTTGTATTTACATCCGCCTTTCCGAGGACTACGTTGTACGCTAAGGGCGAAGCGATAGAAGCATCCGATGTGAAATCGGATAATAAGCAGATAAGGAACGTTTCCAATATCAGAAATATCAGAGAAGGGTCCATTCACATGCAAAAGAGAACGATTTTGATGGCCACATCGGCGGTTGTCGCCGTCGTCATCGCCGGCCTTCTCCTCCAGCTCTTCTGGAAACCCCTGAAGGGGGCGGTCGGGTTTTTGGAACCAGAAACCGAAGGGGAGAAGAATGAGGCGATCTTCACCGCCTACACCCCGAGCGCGGCGGAGACGGACGGCGACCCGCGAATCATGGCCAGCGGAAGGCAAGTGTACGTCGGCGCCGTGGCATGTCCGTCCCACCTCGATTTCGGCACCCGGATCCGCATTGAAGGGATCGGCGGAACCTACACATGCGAAGACCGGATGGCGGCCCGATATCGGAACCGCCCCCGGTTCGACATTCTGATGAACGAACGGGAGAGGGCGATCCGTTTCGGCGTCCAGAAGCTCGCCTATCGGATCATCGATACGCCGGGAGACGAACAAGAGAACTGAAACCCGGGCCGGTTCCGATCATTCCCGGGCATCGACGGCCTCGACAGGGGGATGCCACCATTGACGAAAAGGGGAATCTGGGTGGAAAAGAAAGGGAAATGGGCGATTACGGCGATCGGGGCGGTCCTGGTGCTGGGACTTGCCGGATGGGGGATCTACTGGGCCATCCAGAACAACTACTTCGAACAGGCGGTCTCCATGATCGACGAGAACACGCCGCCGGCCCTGTTCATCGGTCTGATGGTCGTCCTGCCCCTGGTGGGGTTTCCCATCAGCGTCTTCCTGATCATGGCGGGGATCAAATTCGGCGCGCTATACGCCATTTTGCTCTGGATCATCGTGCTCCCGGCCCATACCCTGATCAGCTACCATCTGGCCCGGGCGCTCCGCGGCCCGCTGGAGCGGCTTCTCACTGAAAAATTCGGCTATTCCATCCCCAGGGTGCCGGAACAGCGGGAGGCGCTCTTCAGCTTCCTCTTTCTCGCCGTGCCCGGAATCCCCTATGCCGCCAAAAACTACCTCCTGCCGCTGGCCGGAATCCCGTTCAAATACTGCGTCCTGATGAACACCGTCGTGCAGCTCTGCCTGGGACTCCCGTTCATCATCCTGGGCAAGTCGGCCACCGACATGAACCTCACCTGGTTCCTCGCGGCCCTCGGGGTGTTCCTGGTGGTCTTCTTCGGGGTCCGCTGGCTGAAGAAACGGTACGGGGATAAAATCTCCGGAGCGGCCTCGGCGGGATGATCTTGCCCGCGCGGACGGGGGCGGCCTTCACCCCGGCGGCGGGGGGCGGAATGAAGGCCCGGGAGGCGGAATGGGGAGGGGGTTCAGCACTTATAGGGATAGAAATGGTGGTAGCAGTACCCGCCCGGATCACTGTACTGGATCTCCGTCTGAATCATGCATTGGCCGATGGCGTTCTTGGAGACCTCTTCATAGTCCGGCCGCTTCTCCTCCTCCTTCTTACAGGGCATACAGATGGGCTGATGGTCGTAGACGGAAAGGATCCGCTCATCCGCCGGGGCCATGTTCCGGCTGCAGCGGGAACACTCAATCGCACAGGACAAGGCATCTTCCCAGGTATCTTTCATCCGTGTCTCCTTCCGATGGTCGGTGGGCATCTCGAACCGTGGATCAACCGGTCCCCTTCATCTCACAATCGCCCCCCACTGTATCCGGATCACCGCCGGCCGTCAAGCCGGGACGCGACTTGCCAACCCGGCGCCTTCCGGGGGAGGATCGAAGTCCCGGAAAGGGTCTGATCCGCTCCCGGACCGCACCGGTGGCCACCGCGTCATTGAACTCGTCCGCCAGGCACCGGCTCAGATCCACCGCCCGATTCCAGGACGCGACCCGTTCCCCGTCCCGCCCCATGAACCGGTGGAAATCGGTCCGGTCGGGGATCCTGCCGTGGGGGAGCCGCGCCACGAATTCGGGTGACGGGGCGACCAGAAGGACCCGGTCCATGTTCTCGGGCCGCCGCCAGGAAAGCCTCTTGTCCAGCCAGCCCGGAATCACCCGGCCCAGATAGTGGGGAAAGAGGACGACCCCCCGGTCGATCCCCGGCGGAATGTCCATGTGGTAATCGATCACGCCGCCGTCCCGGTAGACGCCCGGAGGGGCTCCCGGAATCCCCCGGACCCCGGACATGACCAGGGGGATCGACCCCGACGCCAGCATGGCCGCCCGCAGGTTCCGCTTGTCCAGCGGCACTTGCCGTATGCCGAACGGGCCCATCCGGTAAAACGGGGGTCGGTCCCGGGGATCATGGAACAGGGCCCGCTGGAAAAAAGGCTTCAGCCCCCGGCGATGGATGAGGTTGCACGCGGCCGCGCCCGCGAGTCCCAGCCCCAGCGCAAATCTCCCTTCCAGAGCGGCGATTCCCAGGGACCGCACCGCCATGATGTTGAGCCGCAGGTATGGGTGGGTGAGGATCTCCGCTTCCCCGTCATCCCCCAAAAGGGCGTCCAGAATCCGTCCTCCCTCGGCGGACACCTCCGCCGCGGTCGGCTCCCGATGGTAGAACTGGTGGATGTAGGCGTGGCGGAACCGGTCCACCGCGGCCGCCATGTCCCGCTGGCATGCCGCGGCAAAACGCCACGCCCCCGAGGAGGAGCCGATCAGAAAGAGCGGATCGGTCCGCCCCCGGAACCATTCGGTGAACAGATACCGGTCCAGATGGCCGAGGACCAGCCATTTGGGCCCGCCGGCCGCGCCGGTCATGATCTTTACGTCTTCGGGACGAAGGCCCTTTTCCCGGATGAGCGCCAACGCCGTGGCCCCGGCGTAAAACAGCAGGTTCTGTGTCAATGCTTCGCTCCTCATTCAGTTCGTTTGCCGGTTGAGAAGATGGATGGCCCTTGCCGTCGAACGCTGGTTCCTTCAGGTCCTTTTTTGGCTCCGTGGTTCCGGGGGCCTTGATGGAAACGCTCAAAAGCCACTGATATTTTGGCGATAATACCTATTACACCGGCAGGTGGTTGTCAATATCCCATGCCTTGTGAAGTGCGTTTTGGGAACATTCCGTTGCCGACGCTCCCTGGCGGCCCGAAAGCCCGGCAGGGGTGGCTCCGATCGGACGGCGGTATGAGAGGATCATGGGTCTGTGACCTTATTGGTGGCCTTGTTGGGGCTTGGCAGAAAGAAGGAAACGCGGTACATTGATTCGGCCGCGACCGTTGCCCCGTCCGTTCCCGGTACGGCCCGATCGAGGGAACCCGGTATCCCATGGCAAAAGGTTGGGGCCGACCGCGGGCGTGTCGGTTA
>CAYSLC010000131.1:6098-16025 GCA_964431545.1 uncultured Desulfobacteraceae bacterium
CCCATTGTGCGGAGGATGACGCGGTGAAGGAGGCGATGGCTCCCCGAGAACGGAACGATTACCGAAACGGAGGATCGAAGAAGTTGACGCTTTCCGAATGCACCCGAAGAGAGAACGTACTGAGCGAGCTTCTGGCGCTGCTGAAGCTGGAGAAGATCGAGGAGAACATCTTCCGGGGGGACAGCCAGGACCTGGGGTTCGGGAATATCTTCGGCGGCCAGGTGCTGGGCCAGGCCCTGTCCGCGGCCTCCCAGACGGTGCCGGCGGAGCGGCCCGTCCACAGCCTCCACGCCTACTTTTTGTTGACCGGGGACCCCAAGCGGCCCATCGTCTACCAGGTCGACTGCATCCGGGACGGAAAGAGCTTCACCACCCGGCGGGTGGTGGCCATCCAGAAGGGGAGGGCGATCTTCTCCATGTCCGCCTCCTTCCACATCGACGAGCCCGGATTCGAGCACCAGGATTCCCCGCCCGACGTTCCCGACCCCGAGGGGCTGATCTCCGATTTGGAGATGGCCCGGAGCGTCCGGGACCGGATCCCGGCGTCGATCCGGACCCTGCTCACCTGCGACCGGCCCATCGAGATCCGGCAGATCGACCCCGTGGACCCCTTCGACCCGGAGAAACGTCCGCCGGTCCGGTACGCCTGGCTGCGGGCCATCGGCCGGATGGACGACGACCCGGCCGTCCACCGGTACATGCTCGCCTACGCCTCCGACTTCGGCCTGGCCCTCACCGCTCTCCTTCCCCACGGCCATACCCTCTGGGAGCCGGCCATGCAGGTGGCCAGCCTCGACCACGCCATGTGGTTCCACCGGGACTTCCGGATGGACGACTGGCTTCTCTCCGTCATGGAGAGCCCCAGCGCCTCCGGGGCCACGGGCATGAACCGGGGACGGATCTACACCCGGGACGGCGTCCTGGTCGCCTCCACGGCCCAGGAGGGGCTGATCCGCCACCGGAAGCCAAAGGAGAAATAGAGAGGCCGCCTCCGGCCGAAACTGCGACACAACCTTCAACGGGAGGTCCGCCATGAACCGACCGATCTATCTCGACTACAACGGCACCACCCCCCACGACCCAGAGGTGGTGGAGGCGATGCGGCCCTTTCTGGAGACCGAGTTCGGCAATCCCTCCAGCTCCCACTGGTACGGCATTCGACCGAAACAGGCCGTGGAGGCGGCCCGGCGCTCCGTGGCCGGACTCCTGGGCTGCCGGGCCGAGGAGATCCTCTTCACCAGCGGGGGAACCGAATCGAACAACCATGCCCTCAAGAGCATCGGCGGGGCGCGGTATGTCCGGGGGGCCCACATCATCACCACCACCATCGAGCACCCCGCCGTGCTGGAGGTCTGCCGGTTCCTTTCGCAGCACGGGTTCTCGGTCACCCATCTGCCGGTGGACGGGGACGGCCTGGTGGACCCGGCCGACGTGGCCGGTGCCCTCCGGCCGGAGACGGTCATGGTCTCCATCATGCACGCCAACAACGAGGTGGGGACGGTCCAGCCCATCGCCGACATCGCCGGGACCCTCCAAGGCCGGGAGATCCTGTTCCATACGGATGCGGCCCAGTCGGTGGGCAAGATCCCGGCCGTCGTGGATGACCTGGGGGTGGACCTGTTGTCGGTGGCGGGCCACAAGATCTACGCCCCAAAGGGGGTCGGGGCCCTTTACATCCGGGAGGGGGTCGATCCCGCGATCTTCTGCCACGGCGCCGGCCAGGAGCGGGGCCTCCGGGCCGGCACCGAGAACGTGCTGGAGATCGTGGGGCTGGGCAAGGCGTGCGGGATCGCCGCCCGGAACCCGGAGGCCCGCGCCGCCCACATGAAAGCGATGCGGGACCGGCTGGAGACGGGGCTGAAATCCGCCCTGGACGACATCCGGTTCAACGGCCACCCGGAAAAGCGCCTCCCCAACACCGCCAGCGTCTCGTTTCTCGGCGTGGCGGCCGACCGGCTCCTGGAGGAGATCGGCCTCGAGGTGGCGGCGTCGGCCGGGGCCGCCTGCCACTCGGACCAGGTCCGAATCTCCCACGTGCTGGCGGCGATGGGCATCCCCGAGGACTGGGCCAAAGGGACCCTGCGGTTCACCACCGGCAGGATGACCACCGCCGGGGAGATCGACCGGGCCCTGGAGGTGGTCGTCTCCGGGGTGAAACGGCTTCGAGGGACGGCGTGATCGCACCGTCGAAGCGCCGACGGGTCCGGATCATCCCCCGAGCGCCTCTCCGTCGTTCGACGCCGCCACCGGCAGGAAGATGGTGAAGACCGACCCCTCTCCGGGGCGGCTCTCGACCCGGACGGCCCCCCGGTGCTGCCGCACGGTGCCGAAGACCGACGGCAGCCCCAGTCCCGTCCCCTTGCCCGGTTCCTTGGTGGTATAGTACGGCTCGAAGATCCGCTCCCGGACCTCGTGATCCATGCCGGTTCCCGTGTCCCCCACGTCGACCCTGACGTAGGGACCGGCGGGAAGGGGATCGGGGGCGTCGGGGAAAAAGCCGGCCCCGGCCTCCACGTCCGACGTGGCCACGGTGAGGGTGCCGCCGCGGGGCATGGCGTCACGGGCGTTGACCGCCAGGTTGAGGACGGCGTTCTGGAGCATGACGGCATCGCCCACCACGACCCTCCGGCGGGCTTCGAACCGTTTCTCGATGGTGATCCCGTTGCCCATGCAGTGTTCCATCAGGGAAACCGCGTCGAGGATCGGCCGGTGGACGTCCACCAACGTGGAGAAGGTCTTGCGCTTCCGGGAGAAGGTGAGGAGTTTTCCGGTGAGTTCCCCGGCCCGCCGGGCGGTATCGAGGATGGTCGTCACGTACTGGCGCAGGGGGGAATCCTTGTCGGCCTTGAGGGACATCACCTGGGCGCACCCCATGATACCGGAGAGCATGTTGTTGAAGTCGTGGGCGATGCCCCCGGCGAGCTGCCCCACCACGTCCATCTTCTGGGCATGGCGGAGCTGGTCCTCCATCTGTTTGGCTTCGGTGATGTCGACGACCATGGACAGGAGGCACGCCTCCCCCTCATAGTCGATGGGGGCCGCGGACACCAGGATGTGGAGGGTTCTCCCCCCGGGACTTTGCAGGGTCTTCCGGACGTTGTCCGGACCGCCCTCCCCGACGGGTCCGCCGGGGAATTCGGCCGGGGTCCCGGACGACATCCCGATCCCCCGGCCGCTCCTTCCGATGATTTCGGATTCCGGGTACCCCGTGATCTTCAAAAACGCCGGATTGACCCGGAGGAAGGTGTCGTCCCGGCGGCGGGTGATGGCGATGCCGTAGGGGCTGGTCTCGAAGATGGTCCTGAACTGGGCCGCCCGGAGCCGGGCCGCCCTCTCCGCCCGCTTCCGCTCCTCGATTTCCTCCATGAGCTGTTCGGTGTACCGCCGGGTGATCCGGCGGCTGAGAAATCCCAGGGAGATGAAGGCGACGATGAGCGCGCCGCTCAACAGGATGATCACTTCGGTGCGGTGGTGGACCGCCGCGAGGAGCTGGTTCAGGTGGTCCACCTCCCGGTCCACCAGGAGGTTGATGTAGTCGGTGAACCCATCCGCCTTGATGTTGAAGACGAGGGCCTGGGACTGGGCCAGGCTCCGGTTCCCCTTGAGGTAGGACTCGGCCATCCGCCTGCCCAGGGCGTAGCAGGCGGTCAGATCCCGCTGGAGTTCCACCAGGCGGTTGTGGATGTCCACCGGAAAGGAGTGGTCGAAGATCCGGTCCTTCAAAATCCGCCGCCCCGCCTCCTCGTGCTCGGCCGCCTTGGACAGGGCCTCGGCGATATAGGCCTGGTCCCCGCCCGCGGCGATGTTGGCGAGCCACCGCTGCATCTGGAGGGCGTTGGTCTGGAACCGGACCAGGGGCAGGGTGCGCTGGGAGAGGGTCCGTTCGATATGGCGGGAACGGCTTCGATTCCCCAGGCCGTAAAGGATCAGGACGGCCGCCACCAAGGAGAGGAGAATGAACAGCAGGTGGAATCGGGAGAGGGTCCGGAGGGGTTTCATCAACGATTCAGGGGCGCCGGGAGGGGAGGGCCGTCGCCGGGCTCCTTCAAACCGGCCGGGGGGTGTTCGCGTTTCAGTTCGATCCACCGCTCCACACGCTTTTCGGGCGACTCCTCCGGCGCCATGATGTACAGGGGAGCGGGGAAATTCTCGATGTCGTCGGCATACCAGTAGGTGGACCAGCTCACCGCGGGGTGGAGCCCGATTCCGCCGTGGAGGGTCACCGGCCCGAAGCCGACCTTCCGGGCCAGAGCCCGCTGTCCTTTATCGCTGATGAGCCGGTCGATGTAGGCGTAGGCCAGTTCCAGGGATCGATTCTCGGTGGGCCGGGTGATGACCCAGCCGTCGATCCAGCAGTGGGTGCCCTCGGTGACCGGATACTGCGCGAAGATTTCCCGGATCCCCGCCTGTTCGAGACGGACGTTCAGGATGGCGTCGTTTCCGCCGAGCAGCACCCAAACCCGGTCGCTCATGAGGGCGTTGAACTCCGAATCGATGCCCTGGGTGAACTCGGACGCATTCTCCATCCATTCCTGGATCCGCCGCTCCACCCGCTCCCAGTCGCCCTCCCGGAAGTTATGGGGTTGGGTGATCCCCTCATGGATGGCGGCGATGGCGAACACGTTGGCCGCCTCGTCGAAGAATGCCGTCCGCCCTTTGAGGGCCGGATCCGTGAGGATATCCAGGGAGAGGCTCCGGCCGTCGGCGCCGAGATGCCGGTCCAGCACCTCCGGAGGCACCTGGGCGGTGTTGACGGTCAGGGTCTGGGTCCCCCAGACGATGGGAACGTGGAGGATCCGGCCCCCCGGCCCCCGGCTGAAGGGATGGTCCCGGAAATAGGGGCGGATGTCGGCATAGTGGTCGAGCCTTTCGGTATCGATGGGCTGGATCAGTCCCGCCTTGTGGTACATTTCCACCCGACCCGAGTCGATGGAGAGAAGGTGGAAGGCCTCCGGCGACTTGGAGCTTTCTTGGAACATCTCTTCGATGGTGCTGGTATAGGTGATCCGGACCTTGCAGTCGTGGTCGGCCTCAAAGGGCCTCACCCACTCGGGCTCGGCATACCCCTGGAAGCAGAAGATGCTGAGCACGGGAATTTCCGGCGGCCGGTCCCAGGTAAAATAACCGATCAGCCCGCCCGCCAAGAGGACGGTGACGATCAGCGTCATCCAGAGGCATCCCCTGTTCATGGTCAAGCGATCCTTTAGGGAGAGTCGGGTTCCTCGATCCGCCGCGCCGTTTCCCGCCGCGGATTCCGATGGCGGGGCCGATCCTCTACTTATAAAATGATAATCGGCCGGCCAAGTCAAGGATTTTAAGTTCTCCTTACAGAAAGAAAAATCCCCTTTACAAAATGGGGGTTTTGGGGAAAACTGCGTCCGTTTTTTTCAATTTCGCAAAACGGAGGTGACCGGCGGATGTACATCAACGGACAATGGATCGAATCGGAGAGCGGCGAGCGGTTTGCCGCCGTAAACCCGGCGAACGGGGAGACCATCGGCGAGGTGCCGAACGGCGCCGGCGCGGACGCGACCCGGGCCGTTGACGCGGCCCATGCGGCCTTCGGATCCTGGTCGTCCCTCACCGCCTACCAGCGGTCGGGCTTTCTCTACGACGCTTACCGGATCATGGAGGAGAACCTCGACCACCTGGCTCGGGTGATGACCGAGGAGCAGGGAAAACCCATCAGGGCGGCCCGGCGGGAGGTCCAATACGGAGCCGATTTCCTCCTCTGGTTCGCCGAGGAGGCCAAGCGGATCTACGGCCGGACCATTCCCGCCCCGCGCGGCGATCAGCGGTTTCTGGTTCTCCACCAGCCGGTGGGGGTGGTGGGGGCGGTCACGCCCTGGAACTATCCGGTCTCCATGATCACCCGGAAGGTGGCACCGGCGGTGGCGGCCGGCTGCACCATCGTGCTCAAGCCGGCGGAGGCGACCCCCATCTGCGCGGTGGAGGTCTTCAAGGTCTTTGAAGCGGCCGGCCTGCCGGGCGGAGTGGTCAACCTGGTCACCGCGGAGGATCCCGTACCCGTGGGCGAGGTCTTCCTGACCGATCCGCGGGTCCGGAAGCTGACCTTCACCGGCTCCACCGAGGTGGGGAAGATGCTCGCCGGGCGGGCGGCCGAGCAGATGAAACGGGTATCCCTGGAGCTGGGGGGGCACGCCCCGTTCATCGTCTGCCGGGACGCCGATCCGGTCCACGCGGCCAAAGGGGCGGCCCTGGTCAAGTTCCTCAACACCGGGCAGGCCTGTATCAGCCCCAATCGGATCTTCGTCCATCGGGATGCGGCCGGGGCGTTTTTAGATGAACTTACAAAACGGGTCTCCCGGATGCGGGCCGGCAGCGGGTTCGAGGAGGGCGTGGCCATCGGCCCCCTGGTGGACGCCGCGGCCCTGGAGAAGGTGGACCGGCAGGTGGCCGATGCCCGGCGGCGGGGGGCCGAGGTGGTGGCCGGCGGCCGGCGCCTCACCGAGGGCGGGCTCGACAAGGGATGTTTCTTCGCCCCCACCATCTTGAGCGGCGTCACCCCCGAGATGCGGATCTACCGGGAGGAGACCTTCGGTCCGGTGGCACCGGTGATCCTCTACGAAGACGAAGCTGAAGTTCTGGAGATGGCCAACGACACCCACTACGGCCTGGCCTCCTACGTCTACACCCGGGATCTCTCCAAGGCGATGAAGCTCTTCGAGGGACTGCGGTTCGGCATCGTCGGCATCAACGACATCAACCCCACGGCGGCCGCGGCCCCCTTCGGCGGCATGAAGGAGAGCGGCATCGGCCGGGAGGGCGGAACCGAGGGGATCGCCGAGTACCTGGAGACGAAGCTGGGAGGCTTTTCCTTGTAACGGGCGCCCATCTACTCCTTCTTGGACTCCACCCGGGGCAGATCCTTCACCGTCGGTCCGGTGAGCATGGTTCCGTCCACCCGGTACCGGGATCCATGGCAGGGACAGTCCCAGCTCTTCTCCGCCGTGTTCCAGGTCACATAGCATCCCAGGTGGGTGCAGACCGGGGAGACCGTATGGAGGGCGCCATCCTCCTCCCGATACGTGGCGGCCAACCCCCCTTCCGTGCGGATGACATCCCCCTGTTCCGGGGGGAGAGATTCGGGATCGGGCGATCCGAGGGCGCTGAGCCGATCCTGGACGAAGCGCTTGCTCACGTTCATGTTCTCGGTGAAGAAATCGGCCGCGGACTGGAGCGGATTGAGGCGGGAGAAGGTCTCCGCCCACGGGTTTTCCCTTCCAAGGATCAGATCCGACAGGATCATCCCGGCGAGGGTTCCCCGGGTCATTCCCCATTTCCCGAAACCGGTGGCGGTATAGATCCGATCGGTGAACGGGAGAAGACGACCGATATAAGGCATGCCGTCGGCGGGCATGAAATCCTGGGAGGACCACTCGAAATCGACGGAACGGACGGGAAAATGTCGGGCCGCCCAGTCCCGCAGCGCCCCGTACCGCTGCCGCGTGTCCGCATCCTGCCCGGTCTTGTGGCTTTCGCCGCCCACCAGCAGATAATCGCTTCCGGCGGCGTGGGATATGGATCGGATCGGGGATTCCGCGCTGATGTACATCCCCTCGGGGCGGTCGCCGTCGATTCGGATCGCCAGCAGATAGGAACGCTGGGGGTAGTTGCCGACAAAGGCGCCGCCCTTGTCGATGAAGGGAAGCTGTGTGGCCACCACGATCTGATCGGCCGTCACCTCGCCGGCCTCGCCCTTTACCAGGTTTCCTTCGATGTCGACGGCCCGGCTCTTTTCAAAGATGCGGCTCCCGTCGCCGTCGATGGCGCCGGCAAGGCCCGCGCAGTAGGCGTAGGGATTGAAATGGGCCTGATCGTCGAAGCGCACCGCCGCCGCGGCCGAAAAGGGCAGATCGATGCCCTGGAGATAGTGGGCGGGTAGGCCGGCTTTCTGGGCCGCTTCCACCTCCGCCTCGATCTCCGGAACCCTCTCCGGCTGTTCGGTGTAGGTATAGGCGGGCAGCCGATGAAAATGGCAGTCGATGGAAAGCTCTCGGGTCAGCGATTCGATCCGCAGGATGGCCGCCTGATTGGAGGCGCCGAAAATGTGTGCCGTCTCCTCCCCGAAGGCGGATGCCAGTCGGGCATAGATCAACTGATGGAGCGAAGTGATCTTTGCGGTGGTGTTTCCGGTGGCGCCGGAACCGACCTGGTGCGCTTCGATCACGGCCACGTTGACACCCGCCTTCTTCAACAGGAATGCCGTGGTCAATCCCGCAATGCCGGCGCCGATCACCGCAACATCCGCTTTGACCGATCCGGCCAGCGCCGGATAGCTTGTGGTGGGGCCTTGTTTCAGCCACAATGACGTCCTGGTCTCTGCCACTGGAATATCCTTTCTGTATTTGGCGGAAATGGTTCGAAGCCGCATCTCCGCCCGTTGTGTGGGTCCGCGCCATATGGAGCGTCCGTTTCCCTCCATGCCTTCTTTGATGAGGCCTCTGTCAGGACATTTCCTCTGCCTCGCGCCCTGGAAGGACCTCTTCCCCGATAACAGTCTATGTCGATTTTCCGGAGGGGAAAATAGGGTGAAATCGGTATTCAAGATCGATGGGAAAGGTATCCGAGCCACCACCCCGCATGGGAAGGGTGGAAGCCGGCATACATCTCTTCTTTTTTATGAAGTGGTAGTTTGCCCTATTCCCGCCGATCCGAAAGCTTGCTACCGTTCAGTCTCAGGAAGTCACAAGTCACCGGATTCGGGGTGCCCCGACGGTCTATTTTTTCGGGCTTGCGTCGGGGTGCTTTTGGACGCCGATTCCACATGGCGTCGTTTACGGATTCTGTCTATCAGCAAGGAGGAAACACGATGCATCAGGAATTGTTCGATCTGTTGAAAAAAGACCATGAAGAAGTGAAGGGGCTTCTCGCTTCATTGAAAGAGACCGAAAACGGCGCTGCCCAAGAGCGGGAGGATCTCTTCGCCAAGGTCAAGAAAGAGATCACCCCCCACCAGGAAGGGGAGGAGAGCGCCCTCTATCCCCCCCTTACAAAGAACGGGGAGACCCGGGACGACGCTTTGGAGTCCATCGAGGAGCACCATGTGGCCAAGCTGCTTCTGCGGGAACTCGACTCCATGAACAAGGACAGCGACAAATGGCTCGCCAAATTGAAGGTCTTCAAGGAGGTGGTCGAGCACCACATCGAAGAGGAGGAGGATGAGATCTTCGAAAGTGTCCGGAAGGCGTTGAGCGAGGAAGAAGTCAAAGAGGTGATCGCCGGATTCAAGAAGGAGAAGGAAGCCGCCAAAAGCAAAGTGTCTTAGGCAGCTGCCGGGTAAAGGATCACGGCGGCCTCCTACGTTGCGGGGAAGGAGGCTGCCGATCCACGAACGTCCACGCCCGCCGGACGTTGCGGATCACGAAACGGGCAAATTATATTTTTCGCACCCGAATGGACGATTTTCCCTCTTTAGTGCGAAAAACGAAATTTTCGCACTCCTTGGTGCCCGGTTCGCACTCCTTGGTGTCCGGGAGGCACGAAAAGGTAAGATCTCCGAACAAAGAAAGGCCGCCGCTCGCGGGCTCGGACTCTCGTCATTGATTTAGGACCCGAATCGAGATACCATGGGGGTATGAATACCTTTGCCAGAATCCCGATTCTCGTCAGTCGATTGGTGCTCTGGATCCGGTACCATTTCAAAGCCGCCGCCGGCCTTTTGCCCCGGGTGGAGATCCTCCCCTTCCGGGGGTACGGCTCGACGGACCGGTATGTGATCAAGGGGCGGGTGGTGGAGGCCAAACGGATCCGGTCCATCACGGAGGCGGAGAGCTTCCGGGACCATCTCTGGAACACCTACCGCCGCCTGACCCGGATGCCGATCCCGGGGACCCGGATCGCCTGCGACTTCGCCGGCAGGCGGCTGCTGACCCGGACCGACGCACAGGGGTTCTTCCGTTTTCA
>CAYSLC010000132.1:0-15898 GCA_964431545.1 uncultured Desulfobacteraceae bacterium
AGCTTGACGCGAGCCTGGCGGATCTCGATCCCCTCTCCTCGGATCTCCATGTGGATCGGATCCTGTCCGTCTTCGACCCCGAACATACCGACGACGAGTGGATGGGGCTGCTCTACCGTCTCGACGCCTTGACCGCCGCCTACCGGTTCGACGAGGCCCGGAAGGTGGTCGAACTCCTCCTTAAAAAGATCGGGGAGCCCGCGGATGGCTGAGGAGGAAAGGCCCCGTATCCTCTTGGTGGACGACACCAAGACCAATCTCGACGTCCTGATCTCGGCCCTGGGAAAACACTACCGCCTCGGCGTCGCCCTGGACGGGCCGAGGGCCGTGGCCTACGCCCGGGAGCACCGGCCAGACCTCATCCTCCTTGACATCCTCATGCCGGGAATGGACGGTTTCGAGGTCTGCCGGATCCTCAAGGAAGACCCCGCCACCCGGGACATCCCCATCCTCTTCGTCACCGCCATGGAGACCCCCGATCAGAAGTCGAAGGGGTTCGAGGCCGGGGCCGTCGACTACATCGTCAAGCCCTTCGACCTGGCGGAGGTCCGGGCACGGGTCGGGACCCATCTCTCCCTGAAGGCGGCCCAAAAAGCCTTGGCGAACCCGGGGGCCCCCCCGGAAAACGGCCCGAAGAACGGCACCGACGATCCGGAGGCGGGATGCCGGGAGATCGTGGGTCGGCTGGAGAGGGCCGCCGCCTACCGGGAGGGCGGCGGCCGCCGGTCCGTCCGGATCGCCGGGGAGTGCTGCCGGCTCCTGGGGGAGGCGGCCGGCCTGCCGCCGGAGACCTGCGGGATCCTCGCCCTGGCCGGCGCCATGCGCGACCTGGGGACGATGGGCGTTGGGGACCATGCCCTGTCCGAACACCAGGGAGAAGGCCCCCGCAACGGCCGGGACCCGACGGCGTCCCACACGGAAATCGGCGCCGGCCTGCTGTCCGGCAGCCGGCATGCGCTCCTCCGGGCCGCGGAAACCATCGCCCGCACCCACCACGAACGGTGGGACGGCAAGGGGTACCCCCAAGGCCTCCGGGGGGAGGAGATCCCGCTATACGGCCGGATCGCCGCCATCGGTGACGCGCTGGACCGGGGCATCCGGGAGACGGGCTCTGTGGGGGCGTCCCTCGCGGCGGTGGGAAGGGGCCGATCCACCCGTTTCGACCCGGATCTGGTGGATCACCTGGACGGTCTCCGGCCCCGCCTGGAAATCGCCGCTCGCCGGACCGAAGGAGGGGGGACAGGCAATGAAACGTAAGCTCATGGGCTCCCTGCTGGCGGTGATCCTGATCTCCGTGCTCTCCACCGCCCTTCTCATCTCCACCCATGCCCGGGGGACGATCCGGGAGATTCTGGAGGACCAGAAGGCGGCTCTCCGGACCCGGATCCGCAACAAGCTGGTCGCCTTTGACAAACTCTTGTTCGTCTTCGAAAAGGAGATGAACGACCACGGCACCGCCGCCATCCGGCGGATCGCCGACCGGCTGACCGCTGACGGCGGGGTCCGGACCGACATCCCCCGGGAAACGCTACGGGACCTGGCCCGGGAGACAGGGGTCCATGAAATCTACCTCATCGGCCGGGACGGGGTCATCGTGGAGACCACCTTCGCACCCGACCTGGGGTTCAACCTCTTCGAGACCGACGACCGGTTCAAGGTGTTCCTCCAGTCCCTTTTCGGGGCCGGCCGGGTGGCCCACCAGCGGATCACCCTCTCCAACAACACCGGCACCATGAATCTGTACATCTACTACAGCCCGCCGGGCGCCGACCATCTCATCGAGATCTCCCTCCGGCTCAAGGACTACCTCCGAGAGGCCTATTCGGCCGAGTACCACGACTTCCTCCTCCACGACTTCTTCACCGACCTGGTGGATCGCCGGGGCTATGTGGAGCAGATCGACCTCTTCACCCAGACCAAGGTCTCGGGGTGGTCGCTGATCCACGAGGGCCGGCCGGTCCGACTGGACCCCGATCTGGCGGCCCGCCTGACGCGGGAGGATCGGGTGATCCTCGACGCGGAAGGGCGCTCGGTCCTCTACGCACGGATCCACCTGGAGAACCTCCTGGACGGATTCACCGAGAACCTCTTCGTCCGCGCCGTCTTCGATTTCGGGGTGCTCCAGCGGTTCGCGCGGCGATCCCTGGTCTACACGGGGGCCATCTGCGTCTTCCTGGTCGCCCTCCTGTTCTGGATCTTCTCCGGCCTCATCCGGTCCCGGATCCTCCGGCCGATTCTCCGGATCAACAACGGGCTGAAGCGGGTGGAGGAGGGGGACTATTCGGTCCCCCTCTCCGGCGGCGGCCAGGACGAGCTGGCCCGGATCGCCGAGAACGTCGGCAAGATGGCGGAGAAGATCCGGGATCGGGAGCGGGCGCTCCGGGTGAGCGAGGAGAACTACCGGTCCCTCAACGCCGCCCTGGAACAGCGGGTGGAGGAACGGACCGGGCAGCTCAAAAAGACCAACCAGCACCTGGAGAAGGCCATGTCCGAGGCCCAGCGCCTGGCCCGGAAGACGGAGAACGCCGACCGGGCCAAGTCGGAGTTTCTGGCCAAGATGAGCCACGAGATCCGGACCCCCATGAACGGCATCATCGGGGCCTGCGACCTGATGATCGGCACGGAGATGAACCGTCGACAGCGGGAGTACGTCAACATCATCCGGACCTCCGCCCGTTCCCTGCTCGGCCTCCTGAACGACATCCTGGACCTCTCCAAGATCGAGGCGGGGAAACTCGAATTCGAGCGGATCCCCTTCTCCCCCTGGGAGGTGATCGAAGAGGTCTGCGACGTCTTCTTCGACAAGATCGGCGAGAAGGAGACCGAGCTGATCGTGGACATCGAGCCGGAGGTGCCCGCCTGGATCGTGGGCGACCCCTTCCGTCTCCGGCAGGTGCTGACCAACCTGATCTCCAACGCCTTCAAGTTCACCGAAAAGGGGGAGATCGCCATCTCCCTCGCCCCCCGCGAAACGGGCGAGGATTTCATCGAACTGCTCTGTACCGTCAAGGACGACGGCGAGGGGATCCCGGACCACATCCGGTCGCGCCTCTTCGACAGCTTCGTCCAGGCGGACGACTCCATCACCCGGAGGTACGGGGGCACCGGGCTCGGGCTCGCCATCTGCAAGCAGATCGTCGGCCTCATGGGGGGGGAGATCTGGGTGGAGAGCCACCCCGGGAAGGGGACCGTCTTCTCCTTCACCGCCCGGTTCGAACCGAGCCCGGAGGGGGCGGCCGGGGACCGGGGGGCCGAAACCCCGTTACAGGGCCTCAACATCCTCGTGGTGGAGGACAACCACGCCACCCAGCAGGTCCTCCGGAAGCTGCTCGGCTCCTTCGGCTGCCGGACCCTCGCGGTGGAATCGGCCGAGACCCTCATGGAGATCTATGGCTCCCGCTCCACCCGCCCCGGCCACGACATCATCCTCATCGACTACAAACTTCCGGGCATGGACGGGATTTCAGCGGCGGAGCGGCTCAAGGCGGAGATGGGCTCCTCGGCGCCGCCCATGGTCATCATCAGCGGGTACATCGGCGAGTCGGACATCGAGCGGGTCAAGGCCGCCGGCATCGAAAGCTACCTGACCAAACCGATCAAGGCGGCCCTGCTCCGGGACACGATCCTGGAGATCTTCGGCCATCCGGTCCATTCGTCCCCGTCCGGCGCCGATTCCCTCTCGGGCGGGGTCTCCATGCCCGACCTCCGGATGCTGGTGGTGGAGGACAACCTGACCAACCAGCGGGTGATGTCCGAACTCCTCAAGTCGGCCGGGATCCGGGTGGAGACGGCCGCCGATGGATTCGAGGCGGTGGACGCGGTGCGACGGAACGACTACGACGCCGTTCTCATGGACGTCCAGATGCCGGAGATGGACGGCATGGAGGCCACGCGGATCATCCGCTCCGACCTGGGAAAACGGTCCCTGCCCATCATCGCCATGACCGCCTACGCCATGTCCGGGGACCGGGAACGGTGCCTGGGCGCCGGGATGTCCGGATACATCTCCAAGCCCATCGACCGCAAGGAACTCTTCGCCGCCCTGAGAAAGCACCTTTCGGGCCTGGAGGCCGAATCCCCCCCGACCGAAACGGCGGCGCCTCCGCCGGCGTCGGCCTCGGACCTGCCGGGGATCGATCTCGATTCCGGGCTCGAACGGATCGGCGGCGATCCGGCCCTCTATCTGGAGATCCTCGAAAGCTTCCTCCGGGAGCAGGAGGGCTTCATGGAGGAGTTCCTCCGGATCGCCGACCAGGACGGTTTGGCCGCGGCGGCCCGCCGGGCCCACGCCCTGAAGGGGGCCGCCGGCAACATCTCCGCCAACCACCTCAAGGCCCTGGTCCACTCCCTGGAGGACTCCTGCCTGAAGGGGGATTCGGATCCGCTCCCCGGCCTGCTGGAAGAGGTCCGGGAGGCCTTCGACGAGGTTCGACGGTCCTCGGCGGCGCTGGCACGGCACCATTCCGGCGGAGGGCCGCGACCCGCCCGGGGGCACCTCCGGGGACCTTCCGACCGGAACCTCCCGCCCCTGCTGACGGTGCTGGAAGATCTCCAGAAGGCCCTGGGGGAATCGGATCCCGTGGCCTCGGCACGGGCGTTGGAGACGTTGACGTCCTGCTACCAACTCGACGGGCTCGACGCCCCGCTCACCCGTCTCGGGGACCGCATCGCGGGATATGACTTCGACGGGGCCAGGAGCGCGCTGATGGAAATCCTCAACGCCCTCAAGTCGGCCGTCCCGGAAAGCCGGTGCTCCCGAGCCTTTCATCGGACATGAAGCCCCTTTCCTCTTGCAGGGTCCTGCTGGTGGACGACACCAAAACCAACATCGACGTCCTCGTCCGGACCCTGGGGGGCCGGTACCGGCTCGGCGTGGCCATGGGCGGGGCCCAGGCCGTGGAATACGCGGCGGCCCACCGCCCGGACCTGATCCTCCTCGACGTCTTGATGCCGGGAATGGACGGCTTCGAGGTCTGCCGCCGCCTGAAACAGGAACGGTCCACGCGGGAGATCCCCATCATCTTCATCACCGCCATGGACGGCGGCGGAGACAAATCCCGGGCCTTCCGGGCGGGGGCCGTGGATTACATCGTCAAGCCCTTCGATCCCGGGGAGATCCGGGCCAGGGTCCGCACCCACCTCTCCCTCAAGGTGGCCCGGGAGGCGGTCCGGAAGGCGGATGCCGGCCCGGCACCGGGGCCGGAACCCCGAATACGGGAACCGGAGGAGACCCGGCGAGAGATCCTGGAACGGTTCGGCCGGGCCGCGGAGCACCGGGATGGGCACATGGGCGACCACATCCGGCGGCTGCGCCGGTACAGCCGTCTTCTGGGCGAAGCCGCGGGGCTCCCGAAGGAGGAGCGGACCCGCCTCTCCCTCGCCGGCACCCTCCATGACCTGGGGAAGATCGCCGTCCCGGACCGGATCCTCCAAAAGCCTTCCCGGTTGACGGCGTCCGAATTCGAGGTGATGAAGACCCATACCCACGTGGGCGCCGAACTCCTCGCCGGGAGCCGGTCTCCGCTGCTTCGCGCCGCGGAGACCATCGCCCGCACCCACCACGAACGGTGGGACGGCAAGGGGTATCCCCTCGGCCTCCGGGGGGAGGAGATCCCCCTCTTCGGACGGATCATCTGCATCTGCGACGTCTTCGACGCCCTGGTCTCCGAGCGGCCCTATAAGAAACGGTGGCCGGTGGAATCGGCCCTGGACGAAATCCGGCGGGAGAGCGGCCGCCGGTTCGACCCGATGCTGGCGGCCGTCTTTACCGACCTCCGGCCGCATCTCGGGAAGATCATCGACAACCCCAACTAACGAACGGTACCCCATGGCACAAGCGGACAAACGATTCTTCGCGACCTTCCTCGGCTGGGCCCTCCTGGTGTTGAGCATGGTGACCCTGGTGCGGTTCCTCTCCAGCGATCTCTTCCAGGAGTTCTGGACCTTCCGGTGGCTGATCTCCATCACCTTCATCCTCGGGCTCTACGCCGCCGGGCTGTCGGTTCTGGGAATGCGGGAAAACGGAAAACCGCGCGCCGTCCGAAGCTCCCTGGGCAGCTTCTATCTCTTTGTGGCCATCGTCATCTACGTCTTTTTGGGGTTCCAGCAGTCCTTCGGCGGCCTGAAGCAGAGCGCCTTCTTCGGTTACCTGATGCTGCTGGCGCTTTCCAGCGGCACCGGGATGCTCTCCCTCTCCCGGGCCTCCGAGGCGTACCTCCGGTTCCCCTCCTACGCCTTCGGCACCGCCGGGGTCCTCTATCTCATCATGCTGATCAAAAAATACGTCTTCTCGGGCCAGGTGTTCAACCTCAAGGTCTTTCTGGGGGAGGTGGTGATCATCGCCATCGGCGCCTTCTTCTTCCTCAAATTCTTCCCCTCCGAGGAGGGGTCTTGAGTCCCGGGGCGGACCGTCCGGACCTTTTGATTTCCCCTTCTGCGTTGACACGGCCATGGGGATTGTCATATACCCCTAAAAAGATATTGAATGTTTCAATTCATGGACGGAGACCGAAGAGGCCGGACATCCCGCGGATCTTCCTCCAAACGCCCGCCGGCGTCCGTTCGACGGGCATGGTTGGAAAAATCCGGAGGGATCGGCATGCCGCGGATCGGAGGTTCACCTGATGGATCAACTGCTGAATTTGATCGACAGAGCCGGCTACTACATCCGGGAGCTGAACGAAAAGTTCTACTTCTACGTGGACATCGAGACGATCATCCCCTGGGCGGTGGTCTTTCTCCTCTACCTCCTCTACAGGCTCGTCAGCGGGTACTTCAGGGACCGGAAACTCGACAGCCTGGAGCTGGTGAAGCTGCTGGCCATCTACCTGCTCATCCTCCTGGTGGTCATGGCCTCCTATGTGGACATCAACGTGATCCTCCACAGGGCCAACCCCGAATACAGCTTCTTCATCATCACCGCCGCCGCCATCGGCATCGTCCTCATCATGGCGTGGGCCTCCCGGGACCCGGTGGCCAAGAAATGGTGGATACTCGGAGCCCTCTTCACCCCCATCATCCTCCTGATGCTGACCAACGGCCGGATCCTGGAGGAACGCTTCGACTGGTTCAAGAGCCTCATGCCCCGGTCCGACCTCGGCTTTCTCGACCTTCCCGGAGAGGTGAAGGTCCTCCGGGTGGGGGGGCTGGTCGGCCCGGACCAGGTGGAGAACCTGGAGCAGATCATCACCAGCCACCGGTCCGTCTACGAGGCCGCCGTGGTGGGCCACCGGGACGAGGACAACCTGGTCAAACCCTACGCCTTCGTGGTGCTCCAGCCGCGCGTCACCGGCACCAACGACCTGGAGAACAGCATCCTGGCCTACGTGGCCGACAAGATCGCCCGCAACTGGATCTCCCCCCAGATGGCCCCCTACTGGATCGACTTCGTCTCGGTGGACAAGCTGCCCGCCGAGCAGTATCCGAGGATCAGCAAAATCATGAACGACCACCCCTCGGTGGCGGCCAGCTCGGTGGTGGGCCGACGGGACGAGGCCATCGCCTATGTGGTCCTCAAGGAGGGGTACCCGCCGAGCAAGGCCCGCAAGCAGGAGATCCTCCGGTTCGTCTACCAGCGGATCCGGGAGAACAACACCATGTCCCCCTATCTCCAGCCCCGCTGGGTCAAGTTTATCGAAAAGGAAGACATCCCCAGAAACCGGGCCGGTAAGATCAAGCGCCACACCCTCCAGAAGCGGGTCAAAAACTGGTCGGATGTCTTCCCCGACTTCGACCGGGCGAGGCCGCCGGTGCCCGACCAGGACCGCGAAACGCGTTAACCCGGAAAACCCGAAGACGAACAAAAGGGCAAGGAAAGGAAAGATGAAGAAACGAACCATCGGCATCGCCATTTGTCTCCTCGCATGGATGTCCACCGCCGCATTCGCCAGGCTGGAGCACTTCGACGTGGGGCCGGATGCGAACCGGCCTCCGGTTGCGCCCGCCTACCGCGGGGATTACGACCGGGGGTACGTCACCGGACTCCCCTTCGTGGTGGAGGTCAACGCCAACGAGGATGTATTCGAGGCCCGCATGGGAAAGGTCCTCACCGACGTCCCCAATGCGCTGACCATCTCCGCCAACGTGATCCACAACGAGGACGAGTATACCCTCTTCGGCGGGGATCTGACCGTGGGAAACCGGCTCTTCGCCTACGACATCTTCGAGTTCTCCATGGGCTTTCGGGGCGTGGGCGGAACCGTTGAGCGGTACGAGGAGGACCGGTACTGGGACGACGAGGAGGACGAGGCCGGCGTGGGGGCGGTGGGATTCCTTCTCACCGCGGCCGTCGAGCTGGTCCGTTTCGGGACCGGCTACGGCGGATCGATCAGCTTCGATCTCCTGGGCGAAGCCTGCGTGGCCCCCAGCCCCCTGTGTTTCAGCGATACCGACACCTTCACCGACCTTCGGGGGGGGCTCGGCATCAACATCCTGGACTACCGCCGGGGGACCGTCATCATCGGCTACCGCTCCCTGGAGATCGAATTCGACGAGCCGTACGAACGGTATGAGGTCTCCGATGACGGCGTCTATTTCGGATATCGGTTCAAGTTCTGAGACCGGCCCGGAGGGGCCCCTGTTCGAAAACGCCCCCGGCGCCGGGGGAAACGGCACGGCGCCGGGCCGATGGCCGGGTTGATGCCCGAGTCGATGACGGCCGCCCAGTGGCTGTGGACGGCGGGGGGTGCTGGCTTTGCCGTGGGCTGCGGGCTCGGGGCGTTGATCGCCTGGATGCGGGCCAGGACCGTGGCGCTCCGGGAGGCGGAGCCGCTCAAGGTCCGCATCGCGGAACTGGAGGCCGGGTTCGGGGCCGCCACCCGGCGTTTGGAGGAGATGGAGGCCCGGGAGGGGGCCGCCCTCCGGGAGAACGAGACCCTCAAAATCCAGGTCGCCCGGCTCACGGAACTCCGATCGGCGGACGCCGAGAAGCTCCAGTGGCTTGCCGAGGCCAAGGAGCAGGTCCGGGACACCTTCGATCTGCTGGCCAACCAGACCCTCCAGAGCCACTCCCGAACCTTCCTCCACCAGGCGAGGGAGCAGGTGGGCCGGTTCATGGACCAGATGCGGGGGGACTGGCGGACCCAGAAAGCCGAATTCCGGAGCCTGGTGGATCCCGTGCGGGAGAACCTCACCTCCCTGGACGGCCACATCCGGGATCTGGAACAGAAGCGGGAGGGGGCCTACCAGGGCCTGACCGAACAGCTCCAGCATCTGTCCAAGACCCATGCCGACCTTCGGAACACCACCATCACCCTGGCCCAGGCCCTGCGATCCCCCACCGTCCGGGGCCGATGGGGGGAGATGCAGTTGCGCCGGGTGGTGGAGATGGCGGGGATGTCCCGCCACGTCGCCTTCGAAGAACAGGTCTCCGGCAACGGCGGACGGCCCGATATGGTCATCCATCTCCCCGGGTCCGGGCGCCTTCCCGTCGATTCCAAGGTCCCCCTGGAGGCTTACATGGACGCCATGGAATCGGACCGGGAGGGGGAGCGCCGGGTCAAGCTGGCCCACCACGCCAAGGCCATGCGGAGCCGGGTCCGGGAGCTGGGGGCCAAGCGGTACTGGGAGCAGTTCGATCCGTCCCCGGACTTCGTGGTGATGTTCGTCCCCAACGAGGCGTGCCTGGGGGCCGCCTTCGACAGCGATCCGGGGCTCCTGGAATACGCCGTGGGCCAGCAGGTGCTGGTCACCACCCCCGTCACCCTGCTGGCCATGCTCAAGGCGGTCGCCTTCGGGTGGCAGCAGTACCGGCTGACGGAGAACACCCGCCGGATCTCGGAGCACGCCCAGGAACTCTACCGGCGCTTTGAAACCTTCGTGGACCACCTGGGGGACCTGGGCAAACAGATCGGCCGGACCGTGGACGGCTACAATCGGACCGTGGGCTCCCTGGAACGGCGGCTGATGCCCTTTGCCCGGCGGTTCCAGGAGATCCGGGGCACCGGAGAAGAGCCCGAGGGCCCCGAAGCCGTCGAGGCCGGGCCCACGCTCCCCAAGGCCGTCGACAAAGCGGATCCCGGCGGCGCCTGACCCAAGGGTCCGGCCCGGGGGTTCGAGGGAGAGAAGAACCGTATTGGAAACCACCACCATCATCATTCTGTTGTCCACCGCGGCCGCCGTGGTCCTCATCACCGCGGTGATCAGCGTGGCCCCCTCCTGGTCCCTCTGGTTCCAGACCCTGGTGGCCGGCCATCCGGTCAACCCCTACCGGGTCGCCCTGATGCGGATGCGCAAGATGGACCCCAACATGATCCTGGAGGCCAAGGTCAAGGCGGCCCACTCCAACGTCAAGGTCAAGACCCGGAAGCTGGAGGACCACCATCTGGCCGGCGGGGACGTGAAACTCATCGTCGACGCCAAGGTCAAGGCGGCCCAGGCGGGCATCGACATCAGCACCGACTTCCTCGAATCCCACTATCTGGCCGGAGGGGACGTCAACCTGGTGGTCGATTCCAAGATCCTGGCCGAGAAGGCGGGAATTCCCCTCGACATCTCCCTTCTCGGAGCCCACAACCTGGCGGGGGGCAACGTCAAGAACGTGATCAAGGCCCTGATCAGCGCCAACAAGGCGGCGATCCCCCTCGATTTCGACCGGGCCGCGGCCATCGACCTGGCCGGCCGGGACGTCCTGGAGGCGGTGGAGATGTCGGTCCGGCCCAAGGTGATCAAGACCGAGAAGGTCACCGCCGTGGCCAAGGACGGCATCGAAGTCACCGCCACCGCGCGGGTGACGGTGCGCATGGACCTCGACAACCTGGTGGGCGGGGCCGGCGAGGACACGGTCCTGGCACGGGTGGGGGAGGGGATCGTGGGCGCCATCGGCTCCGCGCCTTCCCACAAGGAAGTCCTGGAGAATCCCCAGTCCATCTCCAAGAAGATCTGGTCCGACGAGCTGGGAAAGGACACGGCCTTTTTTATCCTCTCCGTCGATGTGGCCGACGTGGACCTGGGACGGAACGTCGGCGCCAAGCACGAGGTGGAACGGGCGGAGGCGGACACCAAGATCGCCCAGGCCGAGGCCGAGCGCAAGGAGCAGGAGATGCGCGTGCGGATCCTGGAGATGAAGGCCAAGCTCGTGGAGGCCGAGTCGAGGGTCCCCCTGGCCATGTCCGCCGCCCTCAAGAAGGGAAAGCTGGGGGTCATGGACTACTACCGGATGAGGAACGTCCGGGCCGACAGCCAGATGCGGGAGTCCTTCAGCAAGACCGCCAAGCGCGGCGGGGAAGGGGAGACGGAAGAGGAAAAGGAAGGGGAGGAGTCCTGAAAGGAGCGCGGTAGACCATGAACAGCCGGGATTCGAACATCGTTTACGATCTCCTCGACGTGATGGACAACATCATGAAGCTCGATCCGAAGATCCGGGACCGGGCGCTGGCCCTCTTGCAAAAGCACTTCGACAACTTCCAGCGGGAGCTGAAAGCCCTGGGCAGAGAGGGAAAACCGGAGGCGGAGGCAGAGGCGAAGCCGATGGGACCGGGTCGGGCCAAATCCGGGCGACGCGCCGGAAAGGGCGGATGGCCCGAAGGGTACCGCCTGACCCGGGAAGATATCGCCAAGGATCTGCTCTTCGACGAACTCTTCTCCCGCCCCCTGTCGGAGCGGGATGACGAGGACGGCTTTTGAGGTCCGGTCCCCCCCCTTCGGCGGAGAACACGGCCGGGGCCCGCCGCCGCGCGATCCATCCGGCGCTCCTGGTCCTCGCCGCCGTGCTGCTGTGTCCCCCCGTCCCCGCCGCCCAGCCCTTGCCCGTGGAGGAGGCCTGCCGGGCGAAGCTGGAGGGGGGCCGGGTCCCCGCGGCCCTCCTCGGAATCGAAGCGCTGGGAGAGTGTGTCTACGATTTCCTCGCCTTCATCTCCGGGGCCGAACGGATCACCACCCGGGCGGTGGACGGGGTCCGGAAGACCGCGGCCCCTTTTCTCGATGTCCACATGGCCCTGTTCGCGGAACGCGCCGAGGAGGCGCTATGGCGCAAGGAGAACGCCGTGACCGAGTTTTCCAGAAGACGGGTCCGGGAGCGGCTGGCGGAACGGATGCGGCGCGAGGAGGTCCTGGTGGACGCCTACATCCGGCGGGCCAAGGACCGGCGCCGGTACCACGTGGACAAGGTCGTCCTCACCTTCGAACTGGCCGGGGAGTACGATTTTTCCAGGCAGAGATATCCGGTCCGGGCGCGGGTGGGCTCCGACCGGACCATCGGCGTCTTCCACGGCCTCTGCCTGCTCACCGTCCTCGATCTGGTCTATGAATTCCCCCTCCATGCGCCCCCGGAGGCGGCCGAGCGGATGGCGAAGATCCGGGAGGAGAAGAAGATCGAACTGGAGGAGCGGATGTTCGTCCACCCCTGGCGCCAGGGCGTCTACAAGCCGTCGTGGCTCTTCGACGACCGGCGGTACGAGGCGTATGTCCGGCTCTGGCCCCCCCCGGCGTTCGGCGATGAGGTGGCCGCCCTGGTGAGACGGTGGTTCATCGTCCGGGCCGAGGAGCGGTAGGTCCGGAGGCAGTCTCCGGTGTGGGGGCGGGGCACATTCCGGCACATGGCGCGGAAGTATTCCACGAACCGCTTCCGGATCCGGCTCCGGTCGTAGGGGTTTCGGGAGAAGTTGTACCGTTCCAGGAGCGGTCCGATCCAGGTCAGGTCGTACGCCTGTTCATCGAACCAGTTCCGGTACCGTCGGAGGTGGGGCCGGTCCGGCGGACGGAGGCGCTCGATGCGGCGCCGGAGGATATCGACCTTTTCCGGCGGCACATCGTTCCCGGCGTCCCGGGGGTCCATCCAGTCGAGGATCTCCCGGAAGATCGATATCTTCTCATACTGGTAGGCTTTCTTGTGGGTGAGGTAGAGGATCCGTTCCAGCTCCTTCCCGTAAACGGGTCCCCGGGCCAGGATCCGGATAAATCGGGGCGGGGACAGGTCCTCCCGGGCCAGCTCCCGTTCCAGCATCACGGGCAGGGGCTGGAGATCCTCCGGATAAGCGCCCTTGGCGAGGTTGAACAGGTAGTTGCGCGCCAGCGCCCGGTGGAGGGCGTCGAGCAGCCGCCGCTGGCGGGCCCGCGTCATCCCCTCCACGATCTCCCCGAGGACCCGCCGCACCATCAGGGAACGCTCGGCCGCTTCCCGGGTCACCCGTTCAAGCCCTTTCCTGGCGCTCTCCCGGAGGCTATTGTAGTCGACGGGATCCTGGGAGATCTCGTCCAAACGGGAGAGGATCATCCGGAAGGGCAGGTCGTTGGTCTTGAAATCCTCCACCTCGGGCAGCAGGGCGGTCAACACCGCGCCGGTGGACGGGTTGGCCTCCATCTCCAGGACGGACGCCACCACCGTTTCGGCCAGATAGATCTTGCCCACCAGCGCCACCTCCGGATCATCGCCGCCCAGCCGCCCGTCGGACCGGAGGATCGACCGGACGGTTCGCAACCGCTCCTTGAGGTCCACCGCGATCTTGAGTTCGATGATCGGCTCCCGCCACGCCTCCAAATAGTGAATCGCCTCGGTGAGCCGCCGCCGGTATCCGGGCCAGTCCGGGGGCGGGTCGGGCATGCCGTCTCCCAGGGACCGGTAGGTCTGGAGGAGCCGGAGATGGCTCTTGCTGATCTCCATGTGTTCGAGACTGTGGTCCACCTTCTCCTTGAGCAGGGACCAGAACTCCGCCAACTCCCCCTGGATCCCCTCGGGGCGGAACTTTTCCAGGAGGTACATCTTGAAGGGATTGAGATCGGGGAGATCCGCCTCCAGAAACTCTTGTCCGTCGGCCGGGGAGAGGGTCCGCAGGAACGCCGCGGCCCGGTTCAGATCCTCTTTCAGGTAGATGACGATGAAGCGGTCCCGGACGTCGCCGGCCAGGCCCGTATAGACGAGGATCAAAACCAGCAGGAGGGCCCCCGCGAGGACGGAGAGGTTGCGCCGGGAGAAGAGCCCCTCCTCTTCCGGATCGGAGGTCTCCTTGCCTTCGGTACCCTCCGGACCTACCTGTTCTTCTTCATCCACTCCATGGTCTCCTTCCGGAGGCAAACCGCCGGCGGTCCCATCCCCGCCGGGCCGGCCTCCCGATTCAAACCAGGCCCCGCAACAAAAAAAGGATCATGACCGCCAGGAAGGCGTAAAAGCAGACATCCACAAACCCGGTGGTCCGTTCCGGGGCCCCATTGCCGGAGGCGGCCGACCGGCTCCATTGACCTTCCCCGCCGGACGCCGGGATGTTTTCCGCCGCCCCGGGCGGCGGTTCCGGCTCCCCTTCCGGGGAATCATACCCGTGGGAACCCGCCGCCGGCGGCGGATCCGCAGGAATCGGCTCCATCTCCGCGAGGCCGAATTCGAGGGACCGGGCCGTGGCCATCTGATCGGCCCCGACGGCGGTGACCGAGAGTTCCCGCAGCTCCCACCGCGTCGTGACCTTCACGGGGCCCTGGAAAGCGCGCCCGCCGATCTCCCGGATTTCCCCCTCCGCCAGGTAGTGGGCCTCCAGGGGCATGTAGCCGACGGAGAAGTCGGTGAGATGGCCGTCCTTCACGTTGGCCGCCACCATCCGGCCCGCCTCGGTGCCGGAAAAGAAGACGTCGCACGCCAGAACATCGTCCTGCTTTTCAAAGTTCCGCGCGCTGCCCAGGATGCTGGCCACGCTGGTCCGGTTGTGGGAATCGAGCAGCGGCACCTTCCTCGACTCGGGGAGCACCACGCCGTCCACAAGGAGCATCTCCTCCAGAAAGGTCCCCTTCTCCATGTCCCACACCCGGACGGGGTTTTCCGTCACGGCGACCACGTGGACCGAGTTGGCCTCGGCGTTGTAGGATTGGGGCCGCCAGTGGGAGGCGGCGGTGCCGCGGGTCGACAGGGGGTCTGTCATGGGCGGGCCCCCTTCCTCGGGGCCCGGCCGCCGGGCCTCGGCCGGGGCGATCGCCCCGGCCGGCGGTGCCCAACTCCGTTCCGTGACCGCGATACAATTGATTGACAGGGATCGAGGAGTTTCAGTATGATCCGGCCATGAACGGACGCGCCCCTCACCATTGCCCCCTCCTTTCCGCCGGACCGATCAGGCGGTTTCGATGATCCGGGCCAGGGGGGGAGACCGGATCGGGGCCGCCGTGGTGCTCGCTCTCCTCCTGCTGGCCGTCTGCCCGGCGTTCCTTCCGACGGCCCCGGCCCAGGACCATCCCCCACTGGAGACGGAGCCCGAGTTCTGGAAGTTCCCGGAATCCGATCGGGAGGTGGAGGCGGTGGAGCGGGAGACCCAGCTCTCCGAGCATTTCTATGTCCTCCTCGGCGGCGTCATTTTCATCATCATCTTGATCGTCGTTCTGATCATCCTCTATTTCTGGACGGCCCTGCCCCTGGCCGCCTATCTGCTCCGGGTGGTCCTGCCCGCCCTGGGCTTGGGTTTCCTTTCCATGTGCCTTTTCGCCTTCCTCGGCTGGCTGGCCGGAGGCAGGCTGCTGGTCACCCAGATCACCGCGGCGGCGGGCGCCATCATCGGCGTGGTCCTGGGGTTCTACACCTTCCATAAAAAGGATGCGGAAGTCCGGCCCGTGCACTGGTCGAATTACCCCTGATCGCTACTCCCGCTCTTTGTTCCACCGCTGGACCAACCGGTCGATGGACTGGAGCAGATTGGAGAGGCTCTCCTCTATGTTCTGCTGCCGCTTCCGCTGCGCCTCCTCGATGCCGTCCTCCTTTTTGTCCCTACTCTGCTCTCTTCTTTTAACCTGATCTTCGAATTTCAGCTTTTCATTTTTGAATTTCCATTGT
Organism: uncultured Desulfobacteraceae bacterium; assembly: GCA_964431545.1. Lineage (GTDB taxonomy): Bacteria > Desulfobacterota > Desulfobacteria > Desulfobacterales > JAABSP01 > CAYSLC01. The sequence goes on from CAYSLC010000132.1 coordinate 15,740, forward strand.
TCCGCTTCCTGTTTGATCGGTTCGGTCTGTTCGATGATTACCTTATCCCGCCTATGGTTCAGTTCCCCATGGTTGTACTTCATCACCTCGTTTTTCAGCCGGTATTCATGGATGACCTGCTGATCGATCTCGATCATCTTCATCTTCACTTTGCCGACG
>CAYSLC010000133.1:0-15872 GCA_964431545.1 uncultured Desulfobacteraceae bacterium
CTGCGCGGGCGGGTGGCCGCGCTGGGGGAGGCGTCCAGGTAACGGGTGCCCGCCGCTATCCGGCCGACGCCCGGGCCTCCGCCAACAGACGGGGAAGATCGAGGTCCACGGAGGCGGTGGTATCCGCCTTGAGCACCCGCTCCATCAGCTTCAGCGCATCGAGATGGTACTCCGACTGTTCCGCCGCCACGCAATCGTTCGGCACCAGCACGTCGTAATCGTTCATGTACGCCTCGTTGGCCGTGAAGAGCACGCAGATGTCGGTGGCCATGCCGGTGATGATCGTCTTTTTCACCTCCAGGTACTCCAGGAGGGTCCTCAGGGAGGTGGAGAAGAAGCCGGAGTGCTTGGGCTTGAGGATAAAAAAATCCTCTTCCTCCGGATGGAGCCGCTCCACCACCGGCTTTCCCAGCATGTCGTCCCGGGTGCAAAGGGCGATCAGCCGGTTGAAATTGGACCGCCACCGGCCGAAGTTGTCATTGACATAGATCGCGGGAATCCCCACGGATCGGGCGCGCTCCTTGAGGGCGGCCAGCCGGTCCGCCATGGGCAGGGCGTAGGCGAGGAGATCCTCCCCCCGGTCGAAGTTGAGGGGGTTGATGACGTCGATCAGCAGCAACGCCACCGGCGACCGGTCTTTCTCCTCGTGGTGCAGCGGTTTCATTCGGCTTTTCCCGGCTCCTCGTGTATGGCCTTGAGGTTCAAGCATCGGCGTTCGAAGGATCCGAGTTTTCCATCTACATCCGGAAAGGTCTCGGTTGAGGCCGAAGGTTTTGGCGGTCCATCAGTAGCGGAACCGGGACGCCAGCAGTCCGTTTCCGGGAATCGTTTCGGCCGGGACCACATAGACCGTCCCCCCGTTCAGCCACGTATGGACAGCGGCGAAATCGAGGAGGTCCTCGTCGCCCGGAAGTTGTTCCTCGTGGAGGGTGAGGGAATCGGCTTCCGGATCGAAGAGCCCCCACTCGCGACGCCCCTCGGGAACAAAGAGAAGGTCCACCCGGCCGTGGTGGGAGGCCGGCACCACCTGTCTGAGGTCCGAGGAAGCGCGGTCCGTGCGGGAGATGTCCATGTAGGCCGCCACCGCCGCCGACCGGTCCTTCTCGAAATGGTCCGCGACGATCTCCCAGGCCTTTTTCCGCAGATCCGCGGCAGAGAGTTCATCCGGGTTTCCCGGTACGGTTTCGTCCAGGATATTGGCGTAATTCGAGGCCTCCTTGAAGATGGGGATCAGCATTTCGACGCCGGCCAGTACCAGGGGAGCGGTCTCGTCCCGGAGCACTTCATGCAGTCCGTCATCCACCGACTGGAAGAACCGGAGAATGGCATTTTTGGCGTCATCGTGGCCGACGCCGTGGCCGTGGTAGATGGCGCCGCCGACATCGGTCGGACGTTGGCCGCCGCCGCCCTGGGCGTAATACTGGAGCTGTTTCTGGGGAACGTCGTGTGCCAGCGCCTCCTGGAGGCTTGCGGGCATATCCTCCGGCGCCAGCTCCTCGGCCCGCTGTCGGGTGCATCGCAACAGCCGCACGTTTTTCTGGCTGAGCGCCAGCACGAAGAACCGATGATCATTGGACAGGAAGGGCAACAACGGTTTGAGGTGAAACCGTTCGGAAACGACGGCCAGTTCGTCAAATGGGATGGGAAGCCGGAAATACCGGAAAAGATCATCGGAAAGGAACAGGCAAAACCCGTCGCTCTGGTGCTTCCAGAAGGTATCCCGTTCGAGAAGCTCCCGGGCCTGGGCGAAGAACGCCTCCCGGCCCTTGGGCGTATCGGAGGTGAGTTCCTGGTAGTTCTTCTCCGCACCGCCGAGGAGCGTCTTGAATCGAATCGGGTTCTGCCGGGAATCCCCCCGCTCGGTGGGCATGTAGATCGACACGCAGGTTTTGGAGCGGTCCGTCATCAGAGATCTTACGTCATCTCGGATCAAAATATCCATGGGTTGCCTCCTTCCGTGGGTTGAACGTCCATTCACAAAAAAAGAATTTTACCGTGCGGATACCGGCGGCGAAATGAGGGGAAGACCCCATTTCCTTGAAAAATACCGCTGAAAGTCAGGGTGGGGCGTTTTGCGCCCCGGCATGGAATCGGGGTTGAAATGCCGGAAGGGGCCTTGGGGAGAAGCCCCGCCTCCGCGAAGGAGACGGGGCCCGCTGAAGGAGGTCCAAAAACAGGGAAGGACCCCGTTGGAAGGGGTCAATAGACCGTGGTCGGCTCCATCTCGATGACCGGCTCCTTGTTGGCGTCGCTGATCAGCTCCAGGCGGAACTTGCTCTTGCCGGCCTGTTCGCCCTTGGCGGTCACGTTCCAGGAGACGACCTCACCCGGCGGCAGCGACTTGATGGTGCCGAAATCGACCTGCTGCCCTTGTCCGCTCACCTGGGTATCCCCTTGGCCGTCCACAAAGGAGAGTTCCTTGGGCAGTTTGCCGGACAGCTTGACGTTCAGGTCCTCGGCGGAACCCTGGTTCTCCACCCGGATTTCATAGACTGTCTCCTCGCCCACCTTCACCGGGTCGACACGATCCACGGCCTCGATCAGGGCCGCGGGAATGCCTTTAACCATCGTGGTGACCGTTTGCGCGCCGGACGCCGCGCAGTAGGCCTCCGCCTCGGCCTCCACGGTCAGCTCGCCGGTCTCGGTCGCCTGGAAGGTGATGGAGAACTCCCTGGACTGGCCGCCGTCGAGCCTGCCCACCTTGAACTGGTTCCCTTCCCTCTCGGTTTTCTGGCTGGAGGTGGTCACCTGTTTGATGTTCCGGGGCAGGTTCAGCTTCACCACGGTCCGATAGGCGGTGATGTCGCCGGTGTTCTCCAGGCGGATGCGATAGGTGAGCGCGCGGCCGAGGTACTCCTCCTTCGGCCCGTCCAGGGAAAGCGTGATTTCCGGCTTCACCAGGCGGATTCCGCTCCTGTCGGAGTAGACGGTGGTTTGATCGGTGGTGGCGCTGGCGCGTCCTGAGAATTCCGTCGGCTCTTTTGCGGAGATGGTCACCTGCTTTTCCACCTTCTGACCGCTCTTGAGCGGTTCAACCGGAATGGATACGTTCCCCTCACCCTGTTTCAGGGAGATCATTTTTGGAAGTTCCTCTTTGATGGTCGCTTCTCGGGTGGTGCCGGTGCCGGTGTTTTCCAGGGTATAGATGATGTTGACATCGCTGCAGACATAGGCGATGTCGACGGGCTCGCCGTCGGCGTTGACGATCTTTCGGGTCAATTGAAGCTCCGGTTTCACGATCTTGAACATATTGCAGAGGGAGGGCTGGTAGTCGAGAATGATGCAGGATTTCGCCTCTCCCTGGCCCCGGGCGATGGCGGTGACCTTGATGGTTCTGCTCTCTCCGGGGGAAAGGGTTCCGATTTCCCATTTGTTCGGGCGATCCTTCCCGCTTTTGGATTCATCCTTTTCGCTTTTTTGGGGTTCATCAAAGTAGGATTCGGACGCCTCCTCCTTTTGATCGGAACGCTTTTGATCCGTATCCTCCACCTCGATGTTTCCGGTGAGGTATTCCTTCACCACCACGTCATGGACCGGGTATTCGGTTTGGTTGGTGATGCGGAGCGTGTACGCATAGGATTCGCCGGCGCGAACCTGTTGCATCCCCTCCCGTTCGAGGACGATCTCTCCCCGTCCCTCGGGAGCGGGAAAGGTGAGGGTGGAAACCATCTTGTCCCCTTCCCGATAGTATCGCTCCTGCCGCTTCCCGCCTTCGGCCTTCTTCTGTTGTTCTTTTTTCCGGCTCTGTTCCTTATCCTGTCCGCTCCGTTCCTTGGAGGTGTCATCGGACGCTTCATCGGCGCCGACCACCCGATAGTTGCGCCGGATATACCGCCGGGACGATCCCTCTTCGTATCTGGGGAGATTTTCCAGCTCCTGCCGGGTTCCGGTAAAGACCACATACTCCTGTCCGGTCTCTTTCAGCTGGTCGAGGGGGACGATCACCTTGTCCTCGCCGATTCCGAGAAAACCGCCGATCTCCAACACCGCAAATATGTTTCCGTCGGGGATGACGAGGATGTTGTCCACCTCACCGATCTCCTCACCCTGGGAATCCCGGATCGCAAAGCCGACGATCCTTCGGGCTTCGGATCGTGCGTTTTCAATCCCCTGCCGTTTTTCGGTCTCCTGTCCCTGGGCAAACGTCGTGGAACAGATGAGCAACAGGGGTACGGCCATCATCAACCACCGCCAACTTCTTTTTCTCGCCATCACTGCCTCCTTATGGAATTGGGGTTCATCAAACCATTCTCGACGCGACACGGAATTGATGCCGACTCTTACTGGAATGATACACGCCATTCCCAAGCCGAATATAAGGTGGATTCAGTATTCAGGGGACGGATGGAGGGTATATTGATGTGACGTCACGGATGGAGAAGCGATGGATCGGGTGACCGCGCGGCTGATACCGCGAACGGATGGGAGAAGCGGAAGGCGGCGGAGACGGCTCGTTCACACCATCCGCTCGATCTCCGCGCGTTTCTTATCCAGGCGTTTGCCCGAAACCTTGACCGGGGTCTTGAGTTCCTGGGCGAAGAGGGAGACCCGGAACTCCTCGATGAGCCAGTGGTACGCCTCCAGGGCCTGCCGTTTTTCGGGGGAGCTTGCGGGGGTGAGCCCTTCCAGGAGACGCCGGAGGTGATCCACGTGGGGTTTGATCTCCTCGGCCTTGGCCTGGTCCTTCTCGAAGTTGACCAGGGCCCGCTCGGCCCGGACGGCGATGGCCCGGACGTACCGCTCCAGGTGGTCCAGGCGGCCGGTGTCGTAGAGTTCCAGGAAGTTTTCCGGCACCAGGGCGGCCAGGGATTCGCGGAGGCCGCCCAGGAAGGCGAGCAGGCCCGGGTTGTTCCGGTGTCGCGTCTCCAGGTCGTAGAGGGTCGTCCGGGCCTCGGCGTAGGCGTCCAGCAGGGCCGCCGCCGCCGCCGTCCGCTCCCTTGCCAGCGACTGGAGCCGCTTCCGGCCTTCGGTTTCGAGTTCCCGGAACGCCGATTCCGTGCGGATATCCCTCCGGAACAGCTCCCCGAGGACGCTGTCGAACAGCCCCTGCTCCACGGCCCGGGTCCCGCCGAAATGTTTGGCCGCCAGGGAGAGGTTCCCGGGGATCTGGATCGACTTCTTGAGGAACTTCAGATCCGGCGACAGGTGCTTTTTGAAGAGGGCCGCCACCCCGTCCGGATGGGACCTGCCGGCGGCGGCGTAGTCCTCGAAGAGCCGAAGGTCCGCCCCCTCCCCGTCCTCCGACGGCTTCAGGGCCGGATAGACCGTCCACCGGCGGCCGTTCTTCCCCTTCAGGGTCACCGTGTCCGGCAGATCGCCCAGGTCCCAGTCGGCGATGCCCTCCCGCTCCCAGGCATTCCGGGCCGAGGCGTAGTCGTCGGTGTCGGTCCGCCGGGCCGCGGCCTGGTGGAGCACCGCCGGGTCCCGGCCCGCCCGCAGCTCCTCCCCCTTGGGGCCGGTGACCGCGAACCGGACCTTGAGATGGTCCGGCAGTTCCTCCGTGGGCCAGGCCGCGGCGGGGATCTCCACGCCGAACCGGCGGGAGACGAAGGCCCCCAGGGCGGTGATCAGGGAGCCGCCGGTCCGCTCCATCTCGTCGCAGATCCGCTCCACGGTCTCGGTGACCGGGACCAGCCGTTTCCGGTACTCCTTGGGCAGCCCCCGGATCAGGGCGGTGATCTTCTCCCCGAGCAGGCCGGGGACGAGCCACTCCAGGGATTCCGGGGCCACCGACGGGGCTTGGGACGCAGGGATCCGGACCGTCATGCCGTCCTCCTCCCGGCCCGGCTCGAACCGGTAGTCGCAGGGGATCGCCGTGTTTCCCAGGGAGATCCGGCGGGGGTAGAGGGCCAGCTCCCCCTTGTCAGGGTCGTAGTTGAGCAGATCCTCCCGGCCCATCCGGAGGAACCGGTCCCCCTTGTTCGCCTTGAGGTGGGCGGCCAGGGACCGGATGTCGGAGATGGTCGGGAGCCGCTCCCGGTAGAACCGGAACCGCTCCGCCTCACTCACCAGGAGGTCCCGCCGCCGCAGCCGGTTCTCCATGTCCCGGATCTCCTCGATCTTCTTGGCGTTGTGGACCATGAAGTGGAAGGGCCGCTTCACGTCGCCGTCCACCAGGGCCCCCTGGATGAAGATGTCGCTGGCCCCCTCCGGGTCGACGCGGCCGTAGGAGACGGGGCGGCCCGGCTCGAAGATCAGCCCGAAGAGGCTCACCTGCTCGGTGGCGGTCACCTCCCCGCGATCCCGGTCCCACCGGGGGGAGAGGTAGGCGTACTTGCACAGGTCCCCGCCCAGGGCCTCCAGCCAGGCCGGGTCCACGGCGGCCACGGTCCGGGCGAAGAGGCGGGAGGTCTCCACCATCTCGGCGGCCACGATCCACTCGGGCGGCTTGGCGAACAGCCCGGAGCCGGGGAAGACCATGGCGGTGCGGCCCTTGGTGGCGGTGTAGATCTGCTTCTCCTTCTTCCGGGCGATGTTGGAGAGGAATCCGCTCAGAATCGACCGGTGGATCCCCGCCCGCAGGTCCCGGTCCGGCGGCGTCCGGACCTGCCGATCGTCGGCGGCGGGGCCGTTTTCGTCGGCGTCGGCCAGGATGGCCCGGATCTGGCCGTGGACGTCCCGCCACTCCCGCATCCGCTTGAACGACAGGAAGTGCTCCTTGCACCAGCGACGGACCTTGTTCTGGGTCTTCACCTCCCGCCAGGTCCGGTGGTACTGGTGCCAGATGTTGAGCAGGGCCACGAAGTCCGACTCCGGATCGGCGAAGAGGCCGTGCTTTTGATCGGCCTCGGCCTGCTTCTCCGCCGGCCGCTCCCTCGGGTCCTGGATGCTCAGGGCCGCCGCGATCACCGTCACCTCGGGGAGGCACCCGTTCTCCCCGGCTTCGATGAGCATCCGGGACAGACGCGGGTCGAGGGGCATCCGCGCCATGAGCCGCCCCCGTTCCGTGAGCCGGTACCGTTCGCCCGCGCGGTTCCGCCCGGTCGCCGGGACGATGGCCCCCAGCTCCAGGAGGAGGTCGGAGCCGTCCTGGATGTGCTTCGAGGATGGAGGATCGATAAAGGGAAAATCGGCGATCTCGCCCAGTCGCAGGGAGATCATCCGGAGGATGACCTCGGCCAGGTTCGACCGGAGGATCTCCGGCGGGGTGAACCGGGGCCGGTTTTCGTAATCCTCCTCGCTGTAGAGGCGGATGCAGACGCCGTCCGCCACCCGGCCGCACCGGCCCTTGCGCTGGTCCGCGCTGGACCGGGAGATGGGCGCCACCGGCAGGGCCGTGGTCCGGGTCCTGGGGGAGTACTGGGAGATCCGGGCCAGCCCCGTGTCCACCACGTACTTGATCCCCGGGATGGTGATGGAGGTCTCGGCCACGTTGGTGGCGACGATCACCTTACGGCCCCGGACCGAGGAGAAGACCCGGGACTGCTCCCCGGCCGACAGGCGGGCGAAGAGCGGCATCACCGTCACGCCGGTGAAGCGGCGGCCCTCCAAGAAGTCGCAGGTGTCCCGGATGTCCGCCTCCGTGGGCATGAAGACGAGGACGTCCCCGCCGTAGGGGCGCTCTTGCTGGAGCTTCTCCACGGCCCGCACCGCCGCGTCCACGTGGCCCCCGTCGTCGTCCTCCGGGGCGGCCGGCGGCTCGTGGAGGACCTCCACCGGGTACATCCGACCCGACACCTCGATCACCGGGGCGTCGTCGAAGGCCCTGGAGAACTTCTCGGTGTCGATGGTGGCCGAGGTGATGATCAGCTTCAGGTCCCGGCGCCGCCGCACCAGGGTCTTCAAAATCCCCAGGGTGAAGTCGATGTTGAGGCTCCGCTCGTGGGCCTCGTCCACGATGATGGTGTCGTAATCGTTGAGGAACCGGTCCGACTGGGTCTCGGCCAGGAGGATCCCGTCGGTCATCAGCTTGATGTAGGATGCGGGCGAGGACCGGTCCGTGAACCGGATCTTGTACCCCACCGATCCGCCCGGCTTCTCCCCCAGCTCCTCGGCGATCCGGTCGGCCACGGTGATGGCGGCGATCCGCCGGGGCTGGGTGCATCCGATGAGGCCGTCCACGCCGCGTCCCGCCTCCAGGCAGAACTTGGGCAGCTGGGTCGTCTTGCCCGAGCCGGTCTCGCCGGAGACCACCACCACCGGGTGCTCCCGGATCGCCGAGATGATCTCCTCCCGCTTGGCCAGGATGGGCAGGTTCTCGTCGTAGACGGGGCGGGGGCGCTTCTCCAGACGGCCGGCCCGCCGCCGGATCGATGCCGCGAGACGCCTCTCCAGCCGGTCGATCCGCCCGGCGGTCTTCTCCGATCCCCGGGCGTTCGGAGGCAGCTTCCGGAGGCGACGGACCTCCGCCAAAAGGGCGTGGCGGTCCCCGCCGAAGGCCTCGGGGATCCGGGACTCGATGGCGTCGATCCGTGCCCGGAAGTCGATATTGTCTTTGGTCTCTCTTGTACTCATAGACCGGGAAAAATAGATCCGATTTGGGGGGAAATCAAGGAAAGATGAAGGGGTTCGGACCCCTGTCGCTTGATCAACAGATGGCATCTATCGGTGGACTGGATCCGAGACGGACGAGATCCCATTCAATTTATCGTGCCGCTTTGAACCGATCTTTAATTGGCCGCTGCCACTGCTTCAGCGGTGAACAGAAGCGGCTGGGTGTTCCGGATGCGGGCCAGGGCGATCTTGATGTACTCCGGGTTCAACTCGATTCCAACATATCTTCGATGCTGCCGTTCACATACCACGCCCACCGTACCGGAGCCGAAAAACGGGTCGAGGACCCAGTCGCCGGGCTGGGATCCCGCCAGAATACACGGCTCCACCAGCTTTGTGGGGAAGGTGGCGAAATGGGCGCCGGGAAACGGCTCCGTATGAATCGACCACACGGTGCGCCGGTTGCGGCCGCTCTCCTCCCGGATGTTGGCCCCGTTGTAATAGTATTTCAGCGACTTGGAGAACAGAAAGAGATACTCGTGGGCCCTTGTGGGCCGGTCCTTGACGCTTTCGGGCATGCAGTTGGGCTTCTCCCAGATGATGTCGCTGCGCAGATACCATCCGGACTCCTGGAGGGCGAAGGCCAGCCGCCACGGGATTCCGATGAGATCCTTCGGTTTCAATCCTTCCGGCGTGGGGGCCCGATAGGCCATGGCCCGGACCGGGTTTTTCTTGTCCGGAGCCCGGTATGCCCGGTTACCGCTGGTGTAGGAATCCCCGATGTTGAGCCAGAGGCTTCCATCTTCGGTGAGGACCCGCCGGACTTCGTCAAAAACGCCGACAAGCTGCTGGATGAAATCCGCCGGCTGGGCCTCGGCCCCGATCTGTCCAGGAATGCCATAGTCGCGAAGGCCCCAGTAGGGCGGGGACGTGATGCAGCAGCGGAAGAAGTTGTCCGGGAACCGCCGCAGGATCTCTTCGGCGTTTCCCCGGACCACCAGGGGTTCCTCCATTTCCGGCCCATAGCTGCTTTGGGGTTCCGATACGAAATTCATCTGTCCGCTGTGCGCCTTCCTTGAACGGTACTATTCATCCCACCGCCTTTCAATATCCCTTTCGCTGCCTCGGGTGCAAGGGGAAAATTGGTTCGCTTTGATAGCATTTTTATGATCGATTCTCTGATCCGGCGGCATACTAAGGCATACAAAGGATTTGACGCATTCCGTGCGGCATACTAAAAAAGAGGGGAAAAGAGAGAATCTGCCCCGCCTGGATTCTTACCGATCGGTCAGGTGATAAACTGTATCCTTCCGGTCGGCATCGATTTGGATTGGATCCGCGAATGGATGGTGGTTGGCCGAAACCGAATGGTGAAAGGTGTCGCCGCAATGGAACAAACCGAACAGACTCGTCAACGACTTCAACATCTCTTCTCGGTTCAGTCCCTGGCCGTCCTCTCCACCCACGGGGACGGGCAGTCCTACGCCAGCCTGGTGGCTTTCGTGGCCTCGGACGATCTCCGGGAACTCTTCTTCGCCACGGCCCGGTCCACCCGGAAATTCGCCTACCTGTCGGCCAATCCCAATGTGGCCCTGCTCATCGACAGCCGGACCAACCGGACCCGGGATTTCCACGAGGCGGAGGCGGCCACGGCCACGGGGGCGGCGGCCGAGGTCTCCGGACCGGAACGGGAACCGCTCCAAGCCCGGTACCTCGAAAAACACCCCCACCTGGCGGACTTCGTCACGGCCCCCACCTGCGCCCTGGTGCGGGTCAATGTGGAATGGTATTACCTGGTGAGCCGGTTCCAGAACGTGGTGGAACTCCACATGACCCCCTGAGCACTTCCCTGGGGTGGGCGCTATGCTGGTCCACGGCGCCATCATCGCCCGGGAGTACGGCCTGCCCTGCGTCACCGGCGTGCCCGACGCCGCGTCCATGATCGAGACGGGGGACCGGATCACCGTGGACGGCTATCTGGGGATCGTCACCCGGGGCTGAAAACCCATCGAAGGCGCGGCGGATCAGGCCAGGCGCGCCAGCCCCTCTCCGAAATCCCGCCGACCGAACCCGATCCGGAAATGGTTCCCCGGATGGTCGTAGAGGGATCCCGGTAGCAGGAGAACGCCCCGCTCCGCCACCATCCGGTGGCAGAATTCGTCGACGTCCCCGCCGATCAGCCTCGGAAAGGCGATGGGGCCCGCCCTGGGGCGCCGCCAGGAGAATCGGTCCCGGTTTAGCGCGAAGAAGTCGTCCAGCAGGGCCAGGTTCCGGGTAAGGGTCCCCACGCTTCGGACGATCAGCCGGTCCCGGTGGCGCAGGGCGATCTCGGCCAGGAACTCGGAGGGGGCGCTGTTGCAGATGGTGGTGTAGTCCTTGAGGGACGCCATTTTAGTGCGGATCGACCCGTTTCGGGTGGCGATCCAGCCGATGCGCAGTCCCGGCAGCCCGTAGGTCTTGGAGAGAACCCCCAGGGAGACGGCGGAGGGGTCGATGTCGCAGGCCGCCGGCAGCCGGTCCGCCGGGTCGTGCTCCGACTCCCGGTAGACCTCGTCGGAAAAGAGGAGAACGCCGTTTTCGCGGGCGATCCGGACCGTCTCCGCCATGGCCGGACGGTCCATCAGGTAACCGGTGGGATTATGGGGCGTGTTGACCACGATGGCCCGGGTGTCGGGCCGAATCATCCGCCGCAAGGTATCGGGATCGAGGGCCCATCCGTCCGCCTCCCTCGCCTCCCATCGGGTCACCCGGCACCCCAGGGTCCGGGCTACCTCGAAGAGGGACTGGTAGCACGGCCAATGGACGATCAGATGGTCCCCCGGCGACAGGGCCGCCTGCATGAAGAGGAAGATCGCCTCCTCGGCGCCGGCGTGGACGAGCACGTCCTCCGGATCGATGGTTTCGTAGAGCCCGGCGATGGCCGCCCGCAGGGAGGGTGATCCCTGGGATTCGGTGTACCCCAGCCAATGGTCCGCGAACCGAGGCGCGGCGCCTGGCGCAAGGTCGAGGAGATCGGCGATCCGCATCGATTCGCAGTCCGACGCGCAGAGATTGTGCCGGACGTTGAACTCGTACCGGGCGAAATACCGTTCCAGCTTGAAATCGGGCAGTTTCACAAGGAGAGGTTCCGCCTTTCCCGCTTCCGGCGGCGTCGGGGACGCGATTCCGAACCGTCCATCGGGGTCACGCCGGGGCGTACTTTCCCCAGCCCGCGCTCCGGATGCGCCCCTTCCCCTTGAGCTGGTGGACGATGTTGTAGATCTTCCGGTCGTCGAAGCCGGTGGCCTTCCGGATGCCGGCCACGCCGATCCCCTTGGGGTGGCCGGCGATGACCGCCGCCACCGTCTCGATGGCCGGGGCCCCGCCCTCTGGAGCGGCGGAATTGGCCGCCTGCCGGGGCTTTTGCGCGGCGGACCGGTTCGGGATGTTCCGGGGCGGCCGCCCCGGCTTTTTTCGGGCGGCCTTCTCCCGCTTTTTCGCGGTCGCGGCTGGTCGGGTCGCTTTTTTGGCGGTTCTTTTCGCCTCGGCCGGTTTCGCGGCAGCCGGCTCCGATGTTTTGGGCGCCTTCTTCGATCCGCGCTTTTTCGCCGTCGAAGCCGCTTTCGGCCCGGCCTTTTCCGGTTCCGGCGCCGGTTCGTCCAGATCGATGCCGAAGACGTCGGAGAGGTCGGAATCGTCCAGGACCCGGCCGCTCTTTTGCTCGGCCCGATCCAGGAGGGCCTTGGTCCCTTCGACCACGGCCGAGGAGACCAGATCCGAGATCTCCCGGTTCCGGAGGGTGAAGAAGAGCGACGGATCCTCGTCCAGCCGGGCCCCGATGCCGTAGAGGGTTGCGGCCACGTGCTTGCACATGGAGGCCCAGTCTGGGCAGCTGCACGAAAATTTGATCTCGGCGGGCGTGGGGAAGAGCCCTTCCCCCTGGGCCGTGAAGATCTCGGCCAGGGCCTTGGGAAACTGGCCGGCCAGCAGTTCCTGGAGCGACTCCAGCCATCCCTCGCAGGCGCCGGTCATGGCCTTCCAGTTCTTTGTCGAGATCTCCTCGATGCGGATATCCACCTTGTACGGCTGCCGGCCCGTCCCCTGGACCAGCGCCTCCACCCGACCGGACCGGATCTGGAGATCGAGAACCGCCCCGTGGCGGACGTAGCTGCGGCCCCGGCCGATGCGGTTGACATAGTCGGCGTACCGCTCCAGGTTCTTGTTCCAGGCCTTCCCCCACCAGGATCGGGCCAGGGTCTGGCCCTCCAGGCACACGGGCCGGATGTCCGGGTTCTTCTTCCGAAGCTGTTTCAGTTTTTTTTCGGCCTTGGCCTGTTTTTCCGCCACGCTGACGTAGCGGGGAAAGTTCCAGTATGCCATGGGCGCATCCCGTCTATAGGGTCAATTTGAAGAGGGAGACCAGCTCCCGGTTGTCCATCTCCGTGATCCACGCCTCCCCGGACCCGCCCACCACTTCGTCCGAGAGCTTGGCCTTGTCCGTCAGCATGGCGTCGATCTTCTCCTCCACCGTCCCCCGGGTCACGAACTTGTGGACCACCACGTTCTTCTTCTGGCCGATCCGGAAGGCCCGATCCGTGGCCTGGTTTTCCACGGCCGGGTTCCACCACCGGTCGAAGTGGATTACGTGGTTGGCGCGGGTCAGGTTGAGGCCGACGCCCCCGGCCTTGAGCGACAGGACCATGAAGGGGATGTAGTCCCGGTCCTGGAAGCGCTCGATGATCTTCTTCCGGCGCCCCACCGGTACGCCGCCGTGGAGGACCAGCCCCTCGCGGCCGAAGAGGGCGGCCAGGTAATCGGACAAAGGTCCGGTCATCTCCTTGAACTGAGTGAAGACCAGAACCCGCTCCCGCTTCTCGTGAATGGTCCCGCAGATCTCCCGGAGCCGTCCGAACTTGCCGCTGTCGGCCTCGGGGTAGTCCCCGCCCCCGAGGTACTGGTCCGGATGGTTGCACAGCTGTTTGAACTTCATCAGGGCCGACAGGACCATCCCCTTGCGCTGGATCCCCTCCGAATCCTCCAGGGCCGCCTCCAGCTCGGCGACCATCCGGCCGTAGAGGACCACCTGTTTCCGGCTCAGGGAGGCGTAGGTCTTCATCTCCACCTTCTCCGGCAGATCCGAGATCACGGACCGGTCCGTCTTGAGCCGCCGGAGGATGTAGGGAGAGACCACTTTCCGGAGCCGGGCGTATCCGGACGGATCCTCTTTCAGGGATTTGGTGAACCGGACGAATTCGGTCCTGTTTCCCAGCAGGCCGGGGTTGAGGAAATCGAACAGGGACCAGAGGTCGCCCAGCCGGTTTTCGATGGGCGTGCCGGTGAGGGCGATGCGGTGGACGGCGGACAGTCCCTTGACGGCCCGGGTCTGTTTCGTTCCCGGATTCTTGATGGCCTGGGCCTCGTCCAGGATCACGCAGTGCCACGGGTAGTCGGCGAGCCACGTGTACCGCTGGACCAGTGCGTAGGTGGTGATGACCAGATCGAGCCGGTCCAGGGCCTTTTCGCCCTTGGCCCGGACCGTCTTTCCCTTGGGTTGGGCGTCGGGGTGGGCCGCGAAGAACCGGAGATCGGGATAGAACCGCTCGATCTCCCGGATCCAGTTGGAGATGAGCGACGCGGGAAGGATCAGGAGGCTGGCCCGGCCCGGATTTTTGCCACGGACGATGCTCAGGAACGCCAGGAGCTGCACCGTCTTGCCCAGCCCCATGTCGTCGGCCAGGCAGGCCCCGAACCCCAGGGAGTGGAGGAACGATAGCCAGTGGACGCCGCTCTGCTGGTAGGGCCGGAGGTCGGCACGGAACCCGTCGTCCGGTTCGGGGGCGTCGGCGCCGATCCGCGACGGATCCCGGAGCTTCTCCAGGACCGCCGCCAGCCAGTCCCCGGTGGAGACCGACACGGCCTCCGGGTCGATCCCCTCGGCCAGCAGCCGCTCCGGCTGGAGCTGCATCCGCATCGCCTCCCGGAGGGTAAACCCCTGGTCCATCAGGTCCCGGAGCTTGTCGTAGGCGTCGAGGGTCCGGCCGAGCTTGTCCGGATCCACCGCCACCCACCGGTTCTTGATGAGGGCCAGCCCCTCGGAGGCCGACAGCAATTCCCGGGCCTCGGCTTCGGTGATCGGCTCGTCCCCGATATAGAGCCTCGGATCGAACCGCAGAAGGGCGTCCATGCCCACCTTGGAGGGGGCGGCGTCCCCCAGGGTGACGTCGAGGCGGACGGCGGCGGACCCGCCCCGCCACCAGTCGGGGATCCGGCAGAGGATCCCGGCGGCTTCGTAGAGGGGGATCTCCCGGAGGAACCGATGGGCCTCCGCGGGGTCCCACGACAGGGGATGGAAGAGTTCGCCGCTGTCGATCAGATCCGCCACCAGCCGGCTCTGTCCGGCGGCCCGGTACACGGTGGAGAGCAGCTCCAGCAGCTCCGCCTCGCCGTATTCCCGGAGGGCGTGTTTCAGGGGGATGTGACGGGACTTCCCCTCGCTGTCGAGGCGGGTGGAATAGGTGGCGAGAAAGGCGAAGGGCCGGCCGCCCCGAGGGTTCTCCACCAGGTGGAAGTAGACCCGGCCCGCCAGGTGGAGGTCGGGGCTGAAGCCCTGGATGAAGGTTTCCATGGACCCGTCATGGGATCGAACGGCGTCCGCGTAAACGCCGTGGAGGCGATCCCAGAGATCCCCCAACAGGGCCTCGTCGATATACTCGGCGCCGGCCATGTCCGGGACCCGGTCCAAAATCTCCCGCCGCTCGTCGGCCGGGAGCGGAACCTCCATATCTTCCCGGATCTCCTCCAGGTCCGGGGTCCGGGCCACCTTGAGGCCGAACCGGCCCGCCAGGTCGCGGAAGAATTCCAGGGAGGGGTGGAGGCGGGGCGCGCCGCCCGAAAACGCCAGGAAGAGCAGCCATTCGCCGTCGCTCCCGGATTGGTACCGCTCCTGGATCCGGGATTGGAATCGTCGACTCGCCGCCGGAATCCGCGCCGTCGCATCGGCCCATTCCAGCACCGCCGCGCCGTCGGGCAGAACCTCGGCATGGAGTTCCCGGTTCATGCCCATCCCATCGTTTCCGTCAACCGGAGACCCGGCCGGTTTGTCCGCGTCGTAGAGCTTCATGGGCGGTTCCATAGCAAATCGGCGGGAAATGAACAACGTAAATTTACCTTGAGGCTCGCCGGCATCGGTTGACGGTCCAGTTCCGGGGCCGGCCGTCATCCACCAGTGGCGACGAGGCGGGACCGAAAAAAAGTTTGACAAACGGGGTTCAGTGTTGCTTCTTATTGCCTAGCAGCGATGACATTTCCCACGTGGATCCGGAAGCTCCCCCCTCTGCCCCCTCGAGCGCGTTCGATGCCTCGGCGCTCCAAGCGCTTTCATAGGGAATCCATGGGATCAGACGTATCGGCCGCAAGGGACGTCGCCGGCGCGGCACTCCGTGATACCGCCGTGCTTGCGG
>CAYSLC010000134.1:0-15674 GCA_964431545.1 uncultured Desulfobacteraceae bacterium
GCCACCCCTTCCATCCCGGAGGGGTCGACCCGGTCCCCTGACTCGCGGATGCGATCCCCCGCCCCCCTCCCCTTTTCAATCCCGGCGATGGAAGACGGATCCCTCTCTCGCGGATGAATGGAACCCCTTGTCTTGTAACTGTTAGGAGATGATGATGGAGCATGCCCGAGTGTTTTTGGCAATTGTCCTGTCCTTCCTCGTGTTTTTTCTGTGGGAGGTCTTCTTTGTGGATCGGGAACCGGTGCGGCCGCCCGCGACGCCGCCCGCCGATGTGACGGAACCGAAGGCGCCGCCGTCCGCCCCGGCCGAGGTTCCGGAGCGGCCCGCGCCGGTTGAAATCGCGGAACCCGAATCGCGTTCCCCGGAAACGGCCGTTCCCGCCGAGCCGGATGACGGAACGCGGACGGCGCGCACCATCACCGTGGAGACGCCGCTGTACACGGTTCGGGTGGACGAGCGGGGAGCCGTCTTCACCCACTTCCTCCTGAAAGAGTACCGGGAGTCGGTGGAGGAGGATGCCCCCCAAAAGGAGCTGATCCCCGAGGGCGTGGAAGGAACCCTGTGGATGGGGATCGGCGGGGGGGCGGGGCCGGAGCGCGCGGATGCGCTCTTTTCGGCCGACACGCCGGGCGACGTCGTGATCCTCGAGAACGGAACCCGCGCGGTGTCCTTCGCCTGGACGTCTCCCCGGGGGGACATTTCGGTGGAGAAGACCTTCACATTCTCCGCCGGCACCTACCTGATCGGCATGACGACCCGGGTTCTCAATCGGTCCGACACCCCCCTCACCGGGGAACTCTCCTTTGCGCTGACAGGCCGCCCGGACGAGGAGAACCAGGCCTATTACGCCTTCGAGGGGCCGAGCGCCCTGATCAACAACTCCCTGGAACAGATCGAGCCGAAGGAGGTCGAGGAGAAGGGGGTCCAGTCGGGCCGAATCGAATGGACCGCATTCGAAAAGCAGTATTTTATGACGGCCCTGGTGCCCGAGGGCTCGGGGGAGGGGCGGATTCACCTGGTGCGCCGCCCCGACGGGGTGATCGAGAACCGGTATATCCCGCCGGCCGACCCCGTCCCCCCCGGCGGCGACAGGCGCCTGGCGTTCCATCTCTATCTGGGGCCCAAGAGTTACAAGGTCTTGAGCGGCTACGACAATGCCCTCGACCGGGTGATCGACTTCGGCTGGTTCGACATCATCGCCAAGCTGTGTCTTCGTTTCATGAATTTCCTCTACGGCATCATTCCCAATTACGGGATCGCCATCATTATCCTGACCGTCCTGATCAAGGTGATCTTGTGGCCCCTGGGCAACAAGGGATACAAGTCGATGAACGAGATGAAGAAGCTCCAGCCGGAGATGGCGCGACTGCGCGAGAAGTACAAGGATGACAAGAAGAAGATGAACGAAGAATTGATGGCCCTCTACCGGACGTACAAGATCAACCCCATGGGCGGATGCCTGCCCATGATCCTCCAGATCCCGGTCTTCATCGCCCTGTACCGGATGCTCTACGGGGCCATCGAGCTGCGCCATGCACCGTTTTTCGGATGGATCAACGATCTCTCCGCCCCCGACCGGCTCTTCCGGTTCGATGTGGAGTATGTGCCGCTGATGCAGCCGCCCTACGGCATTCCCGTGCTCACCATCATCATGGGGGCGACCATGTTTTTTCAGCAGAAGATGACCCCGCCGCCGGGGGATCCCACCCAGGCCAAGATGATGACATTCCTGCCCATCGTGTTTACGTTTATCTTCATAAACTTTCCGTCCGGACTCGTGCTCTACTGGCTGGTGAACAACGTCCTGTCGATCGCGCAGCAATACTACATTTCGAAGAAACAGTCTTAACGATGGAGGTTTAGATCCATGTCCACTTGGATGGAATTTGAAGACAAAGGGGTGGAAAACGCAGTGGAAAGGGCCTGCCAGGAACTCAATATTCCCAAGGACAGACTGAAGTACGACGTCATCTCCTACGGTTCCACCGGGATCTTCGGCCTGGTGGGGACCAAGAAGGCGCGAATTCGCGTCTCCGTGCCCGAGGCGAAGCCCGAACGCCCCTCCCGGCGGAAGAAGAAGCGACAGGATGAGCCGCCGGCGCCCGACACCCCGCCGGCCGTGGCCGGGATCCCGGAGGAGGCCCCGGTCCAGGAGCTTCACGCGGACAGCTCCAACGAACAGTTCGCCCAGGCGGTCAGCTCTCTGGTGGAGGAGGCGTTCGAGATGACGGAGGCCTCCTCCGCCGGCCGTTCACCGGAACCGGTCGCCGAAGCGGAGCCGGCCGGGCCGCCCGGGGCCGAGGAAGCGACCGCGGAGGTCGATCCCGAAAAGTCCGCGGAACCGGAACCGGCCATCGATTGGGAAGAGGCCATGAACATCGGCACGGAGGCCCTCCGGCGGATCATCGACTTCATCACCACCGAAGCCGAAGTGACGGCCACCCGGGAGGACCGGCGGATCCTCTTCAACGTCCAGGGGGGAAACGCCGGCATACTGATCGGCAAGAAGGGCCAGACCCTGGAGGCCATCCAGTATATCGTGGAGAAGATCATCAACCGAAGCCAGGACCAGCGGATCCGGGTGCAGGTGGACATCGAAGGATACATGGACAACCGGCGGCAGCAGTTGGAGAGCCTGGCCGAACAGCTCTCCGAAAAGGTCAAGCGGACCGGAAAGCCGGTGACCATCAAAAAGGAACTCAATTCCCACGACCGGCGGATCGTCCATCTGACCCTCAAGGACGACAAGGCGGTCCGGACCCAGAGCAAGGGGGACGGATTCTACCGAAAACTGGTGATCTTCCCCAAACGGGGCCCGGGGAGAAAGAAGAAAAAGTCCCAGTAGGTCGGGCGGCACCCCACCCCTGAAAACGGCCCCCGGGGCCGGAACCGGAGATTCGACGTATGGACAGCGCCACCATCGCCGCCGTCGCCACCCCCATGGGGGGCGGCGGCATCGGCATCATCCGGATCTCGGGGCCGGACGCCGTGGCCATCGCCGGATCCATCTTCCGCCGGTCGGGGACGGGGACCGAACCCTCCGGGGGCGGGCTCTCCCCCCACCGGCTCCACTACGGACATATCATCCACCCCGACACCGGCGCGGTGGTGGACGAGGTTTTGCTGGCCGTGATGCCCGGCCCCCGGTCCTATACCCGGGAGGATGTGGTGGAGATCCAGGCCCACGCGAGCCCGGCGGCCCTCCGGGCGATCCTGGCGCTGGTCACCGAGCGGGGCGCCCGCCCGGCCGGCCCCGGTGAGTTCACCCTGAGAGCCTTTCTGAACGGACGGATCGACCTGACCCAGGCCGAGGCCGTGGCCGACCTGATCAACGCCAGAACCGATCGTGCCCGGTCCGCGGCCATGGGGCAGGTGGGAGGAGACCTCCGACGGCGCGTGGAAGCGGTTCGGGCGGCGCTGCTGGATCTTCTGGCCTCCCTGGAGGCGGCCATCGACTTTCCCGACGACGTGGAGGAGCCCTTTCCGGCGGAGGCCCTCTCCCGGCGGTTGTCGGAAGAGGTGATCGGCCCGTTGTCGGGCTTGATCGGCGGAGGCCGGATGGGGCGGTACCTGCGGGAAGGGGCGACCGTGGTGGTGGCGGGGCGGCCGAACGTGGGAAAGTCGAGCCTGGTCAACGCGCTGCTGGACGAGGAGAGGGTGATCGTGAGCCCCCACCCCGGCACCACCCGGGATCTGGTGGACGTTACCCTCGATGTGGACGGTCTTCCGGTGGTCCTGGCCGATACCGCCGGCCTCCACGAGACGACCGATCCCCTGGAGCGTCTCGGGGTCGGCAAAACCCACGGGGCCCTTCGGCGCGCGGATGCCGTATTGCTGGTGGTGGACGCCTCACGACCCCTCGGCGCCGAGGACGGCACCATCTACCGCGACATACGGGGGACGCCGCACCTCCTGGTCGCCAACAAGTGGGACCTGGTGGCGGAACCCGGCGCCTTTCATCCGCCGGACGACTGGCATTCCCCGGAATGGCTCCCCACCTCGGCCCGGTTCGGCACCGGGATCGAGGGGGTGAGGGAACGGTTGAAGGGGCTGATCCTCGACCGGGAAATGGACGAGACCGAGGAGCGAGTGAGCCCCAGCGAGCGCCATCTGCGGCTTCTCCGGGCGTCGATGGCGGCGGGGGAGCGGGCCTTGGCCGGGGTGCGGGAGGGGCTGCCGGAGGAGTTCGTGACCATCGAACTCCGGGACGCCCTGGAGGCCTTGGGAAAGATCACCGGAGAGACGATCTCCCCGGATCTGCTCGGGGAGATCTTCGATCGATTCTGTATCGGAAAATAACGTTCCACGTGGAACGCTCCCGTGGGGAGAGGCCCCGGGGGATCGTCAGGTGGAGAAGGAGAATAGAGATGGATTTCGATTTTACGCCATACTTTGAACGATACCGGGGATTGGTCGCCATGGCCGATTCCATTTTCGACCGGATGGAGCGGGAGTTTCCCGATGCCGTCACGTGCAAGCTCGGATGCGACGACTGCTGCCATGCGCTTTTCGATCTGAGCCTGGTGGAGGCGATCTACCTCAATCATCGGTTCAATGATATCCAGTCCGAACCCCGGCGCCGGGAGATCCTGGAGGCGGCCGACCGGGCCGACCGGCGGGTCTACAAGATCAAGAGGGACGCCTACAAGCGGGTGGAAGCCGGGGAGGAGGAGGGCGCGGTGCTGGAGGAGATCGCGGCGGAGCGGGTTCGGTGTCCCCTGCTCGACGAGGGGTCCCGGTGCCTGCTCTACGAACACCGGCCGATCACTTGCCGGCTGTACGGCATCCCCACGGCCATCGGAGGGAAGGGGCACACCTGCGGGCTGTCCGGGTTCGCCCGGGGAGAGGCCTACCCAACGGTCAACGTGGATGTGCTCCACAAAAAGCTTTACGAGATCTCGGCGGAGCTGGTACAGTCGCTCCAAACACGATATGTGCGAATGGCCGATATGCTGGTGCCGCTGTCCATGGCGTTGCTGACCACCTACGACGAGGTCTACCTGGGGATGGCCGATGACCCCGAGGCGGAGCGGAAGGAAGGGGGCGGCCGTGGATGAACTGACTCAGGAACAGGCCGAGGAGCGGAAGCGGGCGATCTTCGACGCCATGTCCGATCGCCGACGCAAACACATCCAAAAGATGGGGTATGAAAAGTGGAATCCCTTTTTGGAGCCCAAAGATCCCATCGACATCCGGACGGACAAGACCAAGCGTACCACCAAGGCCCTTGTTCGGGAGTTTTTACAGAGCCGGGCCTCCGGCGACTACGGCAACAAATACGCCGGCGGGGTACTGGAGATCTGCCTGGGGATCGTCAATGGCGACGACCGGTACCGCGCCATGTTCGAGTTCTCCTGCTGGTATTATGAGTTGTTGAAGCGGGAGGGGCATCTGGAAGGAACGGAAAAGGAGCGTTGAAATGAAGCAGAAATACACCGTGGTCAGAGACGACGAGAAGCAGGTATTGACCATCAGCGAGTACGCCGAACTGGACAAGGACGCCATGTCCCTCCTCTGCGAGCAGACCTATCCCGAGGATCGCTTGAAGGCGGCCATGGAGAAGGGGCCCCAGCCGTTGGCGACCACCCTTCGGACCGTCAACCTCTACCCGCCGGTCATGTATATCCAGCGCATCGCCGATGCGGTGATCAACCTGTACCGGGAGGAGGCCGAGGAAACGTCGGTGGATCTCGTGTTCGATGACATGAACTACCTTTTTCGGGAGGATCAATATCCGACCGAAGCCGAGGAGATCGACGACGGCGAGGAGGATATCGACGAGTTGCTGGATGACGACGACATCGAGGATGAGTTCGAAAATGACGATACCATCGACCCGGTCAACTCCCCCATAAAGATCGCCGATGATGATTCCCTGGATATGGAGGACGAAGGCTGACGGAGGGGGTGAGGACAATTATTGTCAAATTTTGACAAAAATTGGCCTTTCCGGGGCGTACGGACCCGCGCTGTTCAATCCGGGTACTCCCGCAATATGCGGATATCCCAAGGAAAAAATTTTTTCACAGGGTTTGCATGGACTTTGCAATAGATTAAGGCGAGCCAACGAACATTGGCTTTCCCTCCATTACATACCTCCTTTGTGTGAAGGGGTGGCTAGGGGCAGCCACCCCTTTTTCTTTCCGCCTTTTTTCCCGGACCCGATAGTTTTCCTTGCCCTGCCGACCGTCATGGGGTATTGAAATCGGATAGCCGGCGGCATTGCCGCCGCCACATCCCAATTTTTTGCGGCCGCGCCACCGGCCGGACCTCGGAGGTCACCATGCGACAGACAAGATGGATATTGAACCTGGTGCTTGTCCTTCTCCTCGCCCTATCCATCGGCTGCGGAGATGACGACGGATATGAAGAGCCGGCCACGGGCGGCGGGGACGGCGGTTCCCCCTCTTTCCCCGGTCAGACGTTCACGGGTTCGGCCACCGGGGAGGGGTTTTCGGAGCCATTCCGCTCCGGTGGGGGCGATGTGGAGGTGAGCATCACCCATGACGCCGATTCCCGGATCATTATCCACATCGTCCGCATGGAGGACGGGGAGGTCTGGGAGACCATCGTCTATATGGATCCGGTGACAGAGGGAAAATCCACCCTCTATCTGCCGCCGGGGGACTTTTACATCGATGTGGTGGCCGCCGCGGGCGAGTCGTGGACGGTGGACATCACCGGCAACATCCAGACCTATGGCACTCCGCCCACCTATTCGGGGTGCGGGCCCCAGTGCTGTATCGGTAATGGCGGCGTTGCGGGGTGCGATTGTGAAACCGGATGGTGCCGCTGTACAGACGGTTCCCTGAGCGACAACTGCCAGTGCCGGTGCGAGGAGGATACGGAAACCTCCGAGGACGGAGAGGGGCAGACCACCACGCCATCCGATGAAGCCTGATATCGAGATCCGGATGCTTCCGACGAGACGCTTCCACCGGCGTCTCCGGAAAGGGCTTCCGGAGGTGTCCCCAGAAGGATCCCATGGACCGACCCGATAGGGAGGGGACGAACCGGGGCCGGATACACGAGGTCCGCCTGACGGTCCCCTTCCATGACCTCGACCCGATGCACATGGTGTGGCACGGGAATTATCTCAAGTACTTCGACATCGCCCGATTCGGACTGTTTCTGGATGGAGGAATCGACCTCTACCGGTATTCCACGGAGACCGGAACCCTCTTTCCCATCACCAAGAGTTCCACCAAATACATCGCCTCCCTGCGGCACGGGGATGCCTTCCTCTGCCGGGCCGCAGCCCGGGACGCCAACGTCAAGATCGTGGTCGATTTCGAGGTGGAACGGGTCTCCGACGGGGTGATCTGCGCCCGGGGGCGGGGGGAGCAGGTGGCGGTGAAGATGCCGGAGATGGAGACCCTCTTTGAAATCCCCGCCGATATCCGCCGGGCCCTTGGATTCTGATAGGGGAGGCCCGTGGCCGCGGGGATTCGCCGAAGGGGTGGAACGGCTGGCCGCTTGGTCCGACCTGATCGACGCCATCAACGTCTTTCCGGTGGCGGACGGAGATACCGGAAAGAACCTGGTGGTCACCCTGGCTCCGCTGCGCAACGGGACCCTCGATGCCCAGTCCCTGGCAGCGGCGGTGGCATCGGCCGCCGTCGGTAATTCCGGCAACATCGGGGCCGCGTTCCTCTCCGGATTCCTGGCAAAGGGCTGGCCGGAGGATCTCGGCCGGGCCGCCGCCCGGGGGCGGGATGCCGCCTACCACGCCGTGGCCGAACCGAAGCCGGGCACCATGCTCACCCTCTTCGACACCTTCGCCGACCAAGCCGTGTCGGCGCCGTTCGATGATCCGGCCGGGGCCGAGCGAATCATCGAATCGCTGGACGCCGCCGTCCGCTCCACCACCGATTCACTGCCCGTCCTGAAGGCGGCCGGCGTTGTCGACGCTGGGGCCCTCGGGCTCTTCGTCCTGCTGGAGTCCGTCCTCCTCCGGATCTCCGGACGGGGGGGGGCGGCTCCCCCGATCCCGGACCGGTTCGGCGCCCGGGTTCGGCTCTCTCCCGGTTTCCGCCCGCTCCCGGAGCCGGGGTACTGCGTCCAGACCTTCCTCCATCCGGGAAATGGGGAGGCGTCGGTCCTCGAACGGATCCGCGCCTGCGGGGAGAGCGTCGTGATCTCCCGGCTGGAAGAGCGGCTGAAGGTCCACCTCCACACCGATGACCTCCCATCGACCCGAAAGCGCCTGGAGCGGATCGGGAGGACCGAGGGATGGTCCCAGGAGCGGATGGCCCCGCCGAAGCCGGTGCCGTCCGCATCCGATGGGGACGTACCAGCCTTTCCGCCGATCCATGTGATGACCGACGGCGCCGGGTCCCTGGATCGGCGGACGGCCGAAGAATTGGGCATCACCCTCCTCGACAGCACCATCGTCATCGGGGACCGATCCCTGCCGGAATCGGAGCTTTCCCCCGACGAACTCTATGCGGCCATGCGGTCGGGCCGAAAGGTCTCCACGGCCCAGGCCCCGACGGCGGAGCGGCGGGAGCGGTACCGCCGTGCCCTCGATCGACACGGAAAGGTCCTCTATCTCTGTGTCGGGTCCGCCTACACCGGGAACTATGCCGCGGCCACGGCATGGCAGGGGGAACACGACGGAGCGGATGGGATGGCGGTTATCGACACGGGCGCCGCCTCCGGGCGACTGGCGGTGCTCGCCTTGGCCGTTGCCAGGTACGCAAGGGCGGCCGCCTCGTCGGAGGCGGTGGTCCGATTCGCCGAATCGATCCTGGAACGGTGTGAGGAGTATCTGTATCTGGAACAGCTCGGCTATTTGGCGGCCAGTGGACGGCTCTCCAGGACCGGCGCCTTTTTCGGCGACATGTTCCACGTGAAACCCATCATCACCCCGAGGCCCGAAGGGGCGCGGAAGGTGGGGGTCGTGCGAAGCCGCCGGGGGCAGCTCCGCCATGCCCTGTCCCGTCTCGCCGAAGCCGCTCGGCGGGGCCGGCTGGAGATGATTCTGCTCGAGTACTCCGACAACCGGGAGTGGGTGGAGGCGGTTGCGGCCCGGGTCCGGGAGGCCCGCCCGGAAAGCGAGGTTCTCCTCCAGCCCCTCTCCCTCACCTCCGGGGCCCACATGGGGCCGGGCACCTGGGGCGTCGCCTTCCTGGCGCCGAATCCCAGCGCCCGGCCGGTTCCGTAGCCGCTTCCGGCGCAACCGCAACCATCAAGCGGAATCCGGGGACCCCGGCTCGAAAAAGTACCCCTGCCGTGTCCGACGACCCCCCGGATCAAAGGCGGATCATCATGCCTCCGGACCCCTTCCTCCCCGCATCATCTCCCCTCCCAGGGAAGAAGAAGGGCCCGTGCGCCACCCGGCCCTTTTCATCGAACCCGATCCCCTCCATCTCCAATAGCGTCCGCTTCATGGCCGGCCCGCCCTGGTATCCGCCGAGGGTTCCATCCGATCGGACGGCGCGGTGGCAGGGGATGATGATGGGGAAAGGGTTGCTGGCCAGGGCGTTGCCCACCGCGCGGAACCCTCTGGGGCGGCCCACGGCGTGGGCGATCGCCTTGTAGGTGCCGACGCTCCCCCTGGGAATCGCGTGTTCGGTCCGGAGGACCGCGGCCTGGAACGGGGGACAGCGATCGAGGCGGACCGCATTGAGATCGAAATTGACCGCCGCTCCCCCGAAAAACGCCGCCATGTCGCCGCAAAGCGCATCGATCTCCCGGCAGGATCCGGGCGCCGCACCGGGGGCGAAGCCGTGCGCCCGGTCCTGCCCCCGGCGATCGGGCGTCGAAAGAAGGATCCGAACGACCTTCGCTTCCTCCTGGTGGGGGGACCAGAACACCACCACGGGGCCGAAGGGGGTGGATAGGGTCCGGTAAAAGGTCGGGGTCTCGTTCGGGACGGAAGGGTTCACGGGGCTCCGGCGTTTCGGGGAAGGGCTTCCACGGCGCCCGAAAGGCGAATGGTCCCGAAGGACTCAGCCGGCCGGCGGGAAGTCGGCCCCGGCCTCGATGATGCGGCGGAAAAGATCCGGCCGACGGTTGGGCAGGAAGTACCGCATCTTGTGGCGCCGGACGCCGGCCAGGGCCTTTGCCTTCAGGTCGATCACCAGCAGGCCTTCATCTTCGCTCAGGTGTTCGGCCATCACCCGTCCAGATGGATCGATGGCCAGGGCCACACCGGGAAAGCTCAACCCGCCGGCGGTGGTGCCGGTGGCGTTGCAGGCGAGGATGTAGACCCCGTTGTCGAAGGCCCGGGCCGTCAAGTGCCGGAGCCAGGAGGCCATCTTGCCCGCCGGTGTCCCCCGGGGAGAGGCGTGGGGGAGGACGACCGCATCGGCCCCCTCCAGGGCCATGAGGGTGGTCAACTCCGGGAAATGGGCGTCGTAGCAGAGCTGGATGCCGAAGTTGAGTCCGCCGTGGGTGAAGAGGGGGACTTGGTCGCCGGGGGAGAAGAGGCCCTGCTCCGGGGGGGCGATGTGGAGCTTCCGGTATATCCGGAGGGTGCCGTCGGGGGCCGCCGCAAAGTGGCTGGCGTACAGGCGCCCGTCCCCGCCCCGTTCCGCGGCCCCGGCCAGGACCATCACCCCCTCCCCGGCGGCCCATCGGACCACCCGGTCGGTCACCGGCCCGGGAATCGGCTGGGCCGCCGAGGCGATCTCCGGGGCCGTGGAGTAGCCGGTGATGTTCATCTCCGGAAAGCAGATCAGCTCGGCGCCCCGCCGGGCGGCGATCCGGATCCATTCGGCCATGGCGGCGAGGTTCCGGTCCACCTCTCCAGGAAAGGATCGGAAGATCACGGCGGCGGCCCGGATGTCTCTCATGGCGGCCCTTTGGTCAGAGATCGAAGTGGGCCCGGATCTTGAAGACGTGGGTGGCGGGCAGGTTGAGGATCCCGGTGATCCCGGTCTCCTGGGAGATTCGGGAGAGGTTCTCCTCGATCTCCTCCATGGAGGGGGCGATGAAGGTGAACCAGACGTTGTAGTCGTTGTCCCGCTGGTAGTTGTGGGTGACCCCCGGGTACCGATTGACCGTCTCCGCGAACCGGTCCACCTTCTCCGGCGGAACCCGGGCCGCGCAGAGGGTGCTCACGAACCCCAGCTTGTCCGGGGAGAAGTTGCCGCCGATGCGCCGGATGATCCCCGCCTCCTTGAGGCGGGCCAAGCGATCGAGAACCTCTTCGCCGGGCAGCCCCAGGTCCTTTGCGATGGCGTGGTAGGGCCGGGGGGCGATGGGAAAGTCGGACTGAATTCGGTTGAGGATCGCGCGGTCGGTCTCGTCGAGTCGGGGGGGCATGGCCTCTCCTTGGGGAAGGATCTTGCCGTCGGTGGCCGTCGCCGGGGCGGGTTCGGTGACGGCTCCGGTGAAGGGCGATCAGCCGGTCATGGGCAGGAACCGGACATCCACCTTCCGGGTGCGGGGACCGTCGAATTCACAGAAGAAGATCCCCTGCCAGGTGCCGAGCACCAGCTCGCCCCCCTCAACCCCCACCAATTCCGAGGCGCCCACCAGGGTCGATTTCACATGGGCCGGGGAGTTGCCCTCCAGGTGCCGGTAGTCCGCCTTCCAGGGGACCATCTGGTTGAGGATCATCAGGATGTCCGATCTGACGCTGGGATCGGCGCTCTCGTTGATGGTGACCGCCGCGGTGGTGTGGGGGACATAGACCATGCAGAGTCCGTTTCCAACGCCGGCGGCCGCGACCGCCTCCTGAATGTTGGCCGTGATGTCGATCAACTGGGTCTTCGATGCCGTCTTGACGGTCAGGATCATGGCGCCTCCGCCGCGCTGTCTTTCCAAATACCTCTAAAGAATAAAAAAAAGCCCCGCGCAGGGCGGGGCTTTTTCGATTGCGAATACCGGGAAAAGCGTTCAAGCAGGTATGATACTAGACGCATCCGGTGGGTTTGGGAAGGCCGGCCATCTTACAGGCTCCCTTGCCCGGTCCCGAGGGGAACAGCTCGTAGATATGCTTCAGCTTGAAGCCGGTGACCTTGGAGAGGACCCGGACCATGGGCGCGATCCCGTTCTTCTCGTAGTATTCCCGGAGCACGTCGATGACCTTCTTGTGCTCGTCGGTCAGCTCATCGATGCCCTCTTCCTTCTTGACGTACTGGACCCACTCATCGCACCAGTTGTTATAATCATCGATGAATCCGTCCTCATCAACTTTAAACTGTTTTCCCATGAATTCTACTTCTGGCATGAAATAACCCTCCTTAAAAATGAAAAATAGATATTTACAGTTACGGCCTCAGCCTACGTTCCTTTTCAGAAACTAACCCTTTAACGTATTCCCCCGCCGATGTCAATTGAAAAGTTGCCCACGGGCCGCCGCCCCAACTCCTTAGAATCGTCGTCAATATTCCTTGGGCATGGCGTTGAGCTGGGACAGGGTGAAGACCGGTCCGTCCTTGCAGACGAACTCCTTGCCCACGTTGCAGTGGCCGCAGATGCCGATGCCGCACTTCATCCGGTTCTCCAGGGACATGATGATCCGCTGGGGATCGTACCCCAGGTTGTTGAGGACCGGCTGGGTGAATTTGATCATGATGGGGGGGCCGCAGATGATGGCGTAGGTCTCCTCGTCGGCGGGCGGGGCTTTCTGCTCCGTGATGGTGGGGACGAAGCCGACATTGTACTTCCAGTCGGGGTCGCTGGTGGCGTCCACGGTGAGGTGCATCTCCATATCGTCCCGGGCCTCCCACGCCTTGAGTTCGTCGATGTACAGCAGCATCCCCGGGGTCCGGGCCCCGTAGATCACGTGGATCTCCTTGAAGCGGTCCCGGTTCTCCAGCATGTAGATGATCGAGGAGCGCAGGGTGGTGAAGGCGAACCCCCCGCCGATGATGACCACGTTCTTGCCCTCCAGCACATCCCAGGGGTAGGGCTTTCCCAGGGGGCCCCGGATCCCCATGATGTCGCCGGCCTTCATGGCGTGCATGTGGGAGGTCACCAGGCCCACCTTATTGACGGTGAACTTGACGAACCCCTTCTCCGTGGGGGAGGAGGCGATGCCGATGGGGATCTCCCCCTTGCCGGCCACGGAGAGTTCGGCGAACTGGCCCGGCATGTAGGCGAACTTCTCCTCGTCCCCGGGGTTTTCGAAGACATATTTGAAGGTCTTGAGGTTCTTGTCCTCGGTCTCGGTGGCGATCTCCTCGATGCGGACCGGGTATGGCAGATATGGGTTTTGCATGGCGTACCCCCTTCTCCTCAGGTTGTCGGGCAGGCGCATTCGGCCGCTTCCGGATCATGGCTGTTCATCAGGTCGCAGACCCGGCGGATGTCGATGTTCACCGGGCACAGGCGGACGCACCGTCCACACCCGACGCACTGGATCCCGTCGCCATACTTGTCCACAAAGTATTTGAGCTTGTGCATGAACCGCTGCCGGACCCGTTCCACCTTCTGCCCCCGGGGGTTGTGACCCGATCCGTGAAGGGTGAACAGGGGGGACATGCAGGTGTCCCAGTTCCGCATGCGGACTCCGCTGCATCCCCGGGTCTCGTCCTGGATGTCGAAGCACCAACAGGTGGGGCACGAGTAGGTACAGGTGCCGCAGTTGATGCAGGAGAAGGCCACGTCCTCCCAGAAGCCGGCCTCGTGGAGGGCCATCAGGTCCTGTTCCGCCAGCCGGTCGGTGGGGACATGGGAGACGATCTTCTTCTCCGCCGCCGCCTTGCGTTCGGCGATCTCCTCCTCCGGGCAGTCCACCACGTCGGTCCATCCGGCGGTTTCCATGAAGGTCTCGCCCTTTTCGGTGAGGACCCGGGCCAGGTAGTGGTCGCCGGCGTCCACCAGCTGCACGTCGAGCCCCTCCTCGTGGTAGGGGCCGCAGCCGGCGCTGGTGCAGAAGCAGGTGGCGCAGGGCCGGTCGCAGGCCTGGCCGATGAAGGTCGTCTCATTGTAGTTCCGCAGCCAGTAGACATCCTGATATTCCGGGGTGTCGAAGTTCTTCCGGACCAGCACGAAGGAGTAGGCGTCGCAGGGGCGGATCCCCACGGCGGCCCGGGGGCGCGCGTCCCTCTCGGGCTCCTTCAGGATGTGGGCGTCCTCCCGGCTCTCGTCCGTGGTGAACTCCAGCATCACCTCCGACTGGGGGTAGATCACCGATCGGGGGGACATCCGGGTGTTCCGCACCGCCATGTCCGGCATCCGGCCCGGCTCCAGGGCCTTGAAGTCGCAAAACTCATCCGTTTCGGTCTTGGCCGGACCGAACAACCGGTAGGTTCCGGCCGCCTCCCGAAGTCCTTCCGGCCATCGTTGCTTGTCGATCTTGATGCACTTCATATCTTTTATTGCCTTCGTATGCGTTTCTTGGATTCGGGTTACGGTGCCGCGCGCGGCCGTTACTTGATGAAATCTTCAGGGTCGCCGGGCCGGTAGGTGTCCAGCGGCGGACGCTCCTCAAGGGTCAGGCCGGCCTCCCATCCCCACTTTTCAAAGGCATCCTTGTTGAGCTTCTTGGTGAGGGACCGCATGTTGATCCCCACTGGACAGGCCCTTTCGCAGGCGCCGCAGTCGGTGCACCGCCCGGCGCAGTGGTAGGCCCGGAGGAAGTGGAAGGTCAGGATATCGATGGGGTTCTGGCTCTTGCCCACCCACTGGGGCCGGGATTCGTCCACGAAGCAGGTGGGGCAGTAGCACAGGGGGCAGGCGTTTCTGCAGGCGTAGCAGCGGATGCACGGTTCCAGGAGCTTTTCGAAGTAGGCCCACCGCTCTTCGGGGCTCATGGCCTCGATCTCCCGGACGTCCGCGAACCGGTCCACATCGGTCTGCTCCGCCACCGGCTCGGCGACCATCTCGTCATGGATCACCGGGTTCCGGTGGACGCAGACGGCGCAGTTGCCCTGGAGCACCTCGTTGCGCCCGTAGGTCTCTTCGAAGTCGGTGCCCTTGACCCGGACCGTCTCCCCCTCCTCGGCGACCTCGGTGATCTCCCCCGGCGCCATCTGGTGGATCCGTCGCCGGTCGATCATCCCCTTGCAGGGAACACCGATGATATGGAGCTGTTCCCGGTCGATCTTGTTTTCGATGATGTGGGTGACGATGTTGCGGCTGTCGCACCCCTTGGCCACGATGCCGATCTTCTCCTTGCGGTTGGTCAGGTAGTTGGCCAGGTTGATGCCGCAGTTGCCGTCCCAGACCAGCTGATCGACCCCCTCGGCGCCGGTCACGAAGCACGGCTCGTTCATCATGGGCATGGATCCTTTGCGGAACCCGATGACCATCTCCACCGTGCCCTGCTCCAGCAGTCCGCGGGCGATTTCTCGGATCTTTTCCGTATATGCTTCCATCTTAGGCGACCTTCAGCTCTTTTTTGACGAATTTCCGGTTCGGTCCCAGCTCCTTCACCGCCGCGGTGACCTTTTGGGCAACGTCGACGAATTTGGTGGACTCGGCCGACGAGATCCAGGAAAAATGGATCCGGCCGGGCTCGATGCCCATGTGCTCCAGGAGTTCCGTGAACAGGGTGAATTTCCGACGGGCGAAGTAATTACCTTCCAGGTAATGGCATTCTCCGGGATGTCACCCGGAGACCCACACCCCGTCGGCCCCCTCCCGCAGGGCGGCCAGTGCGAATTTGGGGCTCATTCGACCGGTGCACGGAATCCGGATGACCCGGATGTTGGCTGGGTACTCCATCCGGCTGACGCCGGCCAGGTCGGCCGCGCCGTAGGAGCACCAGTTGCACA
>CAYSLC010000135.1:0-15582 GCA_964431545.1 uncultured Desulfobacteraceae bacterium
GTTCGGCGTAGATGAGAAAGCTGTCCATGAACCGCAGCAGCAGGGCGATGGTGAGCACCCCCCGCATCTTGGGGAGCTGGATGTACCGGAAGATGGCCCATCCCGAGGCCCCGTCGATCCGGGCCGCCTGGTAGTAGGCCTCGGGGATGGCCCGCAGGCCCGCGTAGGCGAGCAGCGCCACCAGCGGGGTCCAGTGCCACACCTCCATGAGCATGAGGGTGATCCAGGCCTGAACCGGCGAGGACGTGTGGTCGAAGGCGATGCCCAGGTTGTTGATGGCCGCCCCCAACAGGCCGATATCCGGACGGGTGAAGATGATCCAGATGGTCCCGATGACGTTCCAGGGGATCAGCAGGGGCAGGGCCAGGGTCACCAGGCTGGCGGAGACCCCCCACCCCTTCTTGGGCATGAGCAGCGCGATGCCGATGCCCAGCGGCATCTCGATGAGGAGCACCAGCCCCGAAAAGAGGAACTGGCGCCAGAGGGCGTCGTGGAGGCGGTAGTCGTGGAGCACCTCCTCGAACCACTCGGTCCCCACCCAGACCCGCTGGCCGGGGCCGAAGATATCCTGGACCGAGTAGTTGACCACCGTCATCAACGGGATGATGGCGCTGAAGGCGACGATGAGAAACACCGGCAGCACCAGAAACCAGGCTTTGTTGTCTTCCCATTTTTCCATCGGGCGGCTCCTTTCAGCTCACCAGTCGCTCATTGGAGAAGAGCTTGGTCTGATCGGGTGGAAACGTGATCCAGGCGTCGTCGCCGGGCAGGGGCTGCTCCTCGGGGAGCCTCGCCTGCAGGGTGTGGCCGGCCAGGGCGAGGGTGAGGATCTTGAAGCTCCCCTGGTCCTGGACCAGCCGCACCCGCACCGGGACTCCGCCGTCCACCGGGCCGTTGTGGACCGCCAGGAACATGGGCCGGATCCCCAGCTCCAGCTTCCCTTCGGCCCGGCGGCCCTTTTCGGCGGTCTCTTTGTCCAGGGCGACGGCATGGCCGTCCACCCGGGCCGTGTCCCCCTCCAGGGAGCAGGGGAGAAAGTTCATGCCCGGACTGCCGATGAAATAGCCCACGAACTTGTGCTTCGGGCTCTCGAAGAGTTCCTGGGGGGTGCCCACCTGGACGATCTCCCCCTCGTACATGACGATCACCTGGTCGGCGAAGGTGAGGGCCTCGATCTGGTCGTGGGTGACGTAGATCAGGGTCAGTTTCAGCTGTTCGTGGACCTGCTTGAGCTGCCGCCGGAGGTGCCATTTCAGGTGGGGATCGATGACGGTGAGGGGCTCGTCGAAGAGGACCGCCGCCACATCGCTGCGAACCAGTCCCCGCCCCAGGGAGATCTTCTGCTTGGCGTCGGCGCTCAATCCGGCCGCCTTCTTCTTGAGATGGGGGGTGAGGTCGAGGATGTCGGCCACCTCCCGGACCCGGTCGTTCACCACGCCGGCCTCCACCCTTCGGTTCCGCAGGGGGAAGGCGAGGTTGTCATAGACCGACATGGTGTCGTAAAGGACGGGAAACTGGAAGACCTGGGCGATGTTCCGTTTTTCCGGCGGCAGATCGGTGACGTCCCGGCCGTCGTAGAGGACCCGCCCTTCGCTGGGACGGAGCAGGCCGGAGATGATGTTGAGCATGGTGGTCTTCCCGCAGCCGGAGGGCCCCAGCAGGGCATAGGCCCCGCCGTCGTCCCAGGTGTGGTGAATCCGTTTGAGGGCGTAGTCCTCCTCCCCCGAGGGCTTGGCAAGGTAGCTGTGGGCGATCCGATCGAGTTCGATTCGGGCCATGGGGTCTCCTTATTCGCGGACCCGCCGGTCGGGGGCGGCGATCAGGGCCCCCGCGGGGTCATAGACGTAGAGTCGATCCGGGTTGACGAAGATGGAGATGTCGGAACCGATCCGGCGGGAGTGGACCCCGCTGTCCTGCACCACCAGTCCGGTCCCTTCGTGTCGGACATGGATGAAGGTCTCCGAGCCGCTGATCTCGGCCAGCTCCACCCGGCCCGCGATCTCTTTGTCCTCCGGGTTCTGCCGTTTCAAAAAGAGGTGGTTGGAGCGGACGGCGAACCGGTATTCGCCCTGCCCCACCTGTTTCATGTGGTCCACCAGGGGGACTTCGATGTCCTTGCCCAGCACGGCGATGCCGTCCACTACCCGTCCGTCGATATAGTTGATGGGCGGATCACTGAAGACTTCGGCCACCTTGAGGGTGGCCGGGCTGTGGTAGACCTCCGGGGTGGGGCCGGTCTGGAGCACCCTCCCCTCGTCCATCACCACCAGGTCGCCGCCGAGCATCAGGGCCTCGGTGGGCTCGGTGGTGGTGTAGACCACGATCGCCTCCCGTTTCCTGAAGATCTCCTGGAGTTCCGCGCGCAGCTCCTCCCGCAGCTTGTAGTCGAGGTTGACCAGGGGCTCGTCCAAAAGGAGGAGTTCCGCCTCCTTCACCAGGGAGCGGGCGATGGCGGTGCGCTGCTGCTGCCCGCCGGAGAGTTCGGACGGCAACCGATCGAGCAAAGGCTCCAGGTGGAGGATCTCCGCCACCTCCCCCACCCGGCGGTCGATCTCCGACCGCTTCATTCCGCTCAGTTTCAAGGGGGAGGCGATGTTCTCCCGGACGGTCATGGACGGGTAGTTGATGAACTGCTGGTAGACCATGGCCACCTTGCGTTTCCGCACCGATACGCCGGTGACGTCCTTTCCGTCCACCAGGATCCGGCCCGTGGTGGGGCGGTCGAGCCCGGCCATGAGCCGGAGCAGCGTCGTCTTTCCGGCCAGGGTCCGGCCCAGGATCACGTTTCTCGATCCCGTCTCCAGGGTCAGGTTGATGTCGGCGATGTGGACCTCCCCGCCCACGGTCTTGCCGATCGATTCCAGGGTCAGGCTCATTTTCCGGATTCTCCTCCTCGTCCGATCTGTTGGAACGCGTTGACCGCGCCGAGCGCGGTGGACAGGGCCAGGCCGGCGCCGCACTTCATCCGCGTCCAGTCCTGTCCGGCCAGGATGGCGCCGGCGGCGAACAGGCCGTGGTGGGCCGGTCGGCTCCCCCCGTTGAGGGGCCGGAAGGCCTCGTCCACCCGGAGGCCGGCCCGGTTGACCTCGTGTCCCCGGGGGTCGAGGAAATCGGCCCGGTGCCAGGTGGACCGCCCGGTGGGCTGGTGCACGGGCAGGTCGAAGAGGGCCTCCCGGATCCCGCCCCGGTCCCCCCGCAGCCCGCCCCCCAGGAACCGGCCGGTGGCCAGGACGATCCCCCGGGCCGTCAGGGAAAACGCCTCCTCGTGGGCGGTGACGGCAAGGCGGAAGGGTTCCCCCCTTTCGATCACGGCCCCGGTCACCCGGTGGCGGGGGAACACCCGTATCCCTCTTTGGGTCAATCCGCCCAAAAACGCCTCCCTGAGCCGGAGGCCGGGCACCGACGGCGGCAGCGTGGGGATCTCGAAGACCGGCACGCCGATCCGATCCTGGAGGTCCTCGTAGGCGTCCCGGGGCCGGTAGAGGCCGAGGACCGCCGGCAGCCCGACGGTTTGGGCCCGGCCGAGGCAGGCCAGGATGTCGCCGGCCAGCCGGGCCCGGGTCGCCGGTACCTCCAGGGCCATGGCCATCTGTTCGGTGTACCGGACGGATGCGGGGCCGGGAAAGGGGATGGTGGCCGTGCGCAGCCCGGGCCACCGCTTTTCCAGGGCGACCGCCATCTGCCGGGCGCTGAACCCCCGGAGCTGCTCGAAGTCGACCATCAGGCAGGGCCGGGCCTCCTCCAGCGCCCGGACGCCGTTCCACATGGAGGCGGGCACGGCATGGGTGGTCTTCACCGTCCCCAGGGCCGTGGGGGTCTCCACGTTCCGGTCGGCGCGCCGGCGATAGGCCAGGCCCTGGTCGGCCAGAAACGCCATGGTCCGTTGAAAGGCCGCGTCCATGTCCTCCGGATCGATGCGGGCGTACGGGTGGTCGGGCAGGTCCCGGCCCAGCTCCTCCACCGCCGCCCAGGGGTCCTCCCGGCGCCGGCAGGTATCCACCGGGTGGACGCCCAGCAGGTCCAGGTACCCGCTGGCGAAGGTGATCTCCCCGGTCTCCCCGATCAAGACGGCGTCGATGCCGGATTCGGCGGCGAACAGCGCCGCGGCCATTCCCGAAAGGCCGGTGCCGATCACGGCCAGTTCGCAATCGAGGGTCCGGTCCACGCCTCAACACTCCATGCCGAAGAGGCCGCAGTAGATGGCCTCTTTGAGTTCCGCCTGGATCAACTGGCCGTCCCACAACATGGGCCGCTCCCCCTTCCACCGCTCCCGCAGGAACTGTTGGAGTTCCTCCACGCCCTCATCGCCCGAAAACGCCCCCCGGTCGTAGAGGTGGGCCGTGGCCCGGGCCCCGCAGAACGACCCCTGGCAGGCCCCCTTCCCCAGGCGGGTCCGGAGGGCGATGGCCTCCAGCCCGGGCCGTCCCCCCTGACTCCGGATCGCCGCGGCCACGTCGTCGACGACCGCCTCGGGGATCATTTCGCACTCGCAGATGAAGGATTCCGCCTTGACATGCTCCCGGATCCATTTTTTCGGGGCCAGGCCCGGTTCGGTCCATTCGCAGGCGGGGTCCGGAGGCAGGGGTTCGGTGCGGGTCCGGCAGGGGGCGTCGATGCCGAGCCGCCGGCAGACCCCGTCGGCCGTTCTCTCGGCCATGAGCCGATAGGTGGTGAGCTTACCGCCGGAGATGGTGAAAAAATTTTCCAGGCCGTCGCCGGCATGATCCACCAGGATGAATCCCCGGCTCACCGATCGGTCCCCGCCGCCGGCGCCGCCCCGGATCAGGGGCCGGACCCCGGCATAGCCCCGGATATAGCGGGTGGTCTCCAGGGACGGGACCATGGCCGCCCCCTCGTCCACCAGCAGGTCCACCTCCCGGACGGTGGGCCGAACCTGGCCGGGGGCGTCCATGGGGATCGAGGTGGTGCCGAAGATGGAGACCGTGCCGCCGGGCACCAGGATGTCTCCGTCCGACGGCTTGCGCAGCCGGTTGATCACCCGGCGGCTGATCCGGTCGTGGGTCACCAGAAGACTGCCCTTGGCGTAGACCATGTCCATGTGGGCTCCGGCCAGACGGGCGATCTCCCCGCACCAGGCCCCCGCGGCGCTCACCACCTGATCGGCCTCCACGAACTGGGAGGCCCCGGTCTGGGTGTTGACCAGGTGGGCGGCCCGGAGGCGGTTCCCCTCCCGCTTGAAGCCGACCACCTTGTGGTACCGCATCAGTCTGGTTCCATGGTCATGGGCCTGGCAGAAGTTCTGGAGGGCGAGCTTGAACGGATCGACCGTGGCATCCGGCACAAGGAAGGCGGCGACGAGGCGCTCGGTCAGGCAGGGCTCCATCTCCCGGGCCTCCCGGATATCCAGCGGCCGGGCCGGGATGCCGGCCTTTCGGCAGTGGTCCGGAAAATCGGCCACAAAGGTCTCGTCGTCCCCTTCGACGGCCACGAACAGGCCGCCGGTCTCCTCCACGCATTGGGGGGCCAGCCGCTTCAGTCGATCGGCTTCCTCCAGACATTCCGCGGCCACCGCCGTGTCGGAGGAGACGTACCGGCCGCCGCTGTGGAGCAGGCCGTGGTTCCGGCCGGACGCTCCGGAATTGACGTCCCCCTGTTCCACGATGACGCAGGAGACCCCCCGGAGGGCCAGATCCCTGGCCACCCCCAACCCGGTGACGCCCGCGCCGATGATCAATACCTGCGTCTGCAACGAAGAGCCTCCCGCCATGGGTCCGGATGCAACAGTCGGGACAGAAGATGAAACGAACTTTCCTTGACAGGGATATATGCCATATCCGGCTCCCATTTGCAAGGGATATTTTCGGAACGTAACAATTTTAGGGAGGGATATGTTCGAATCAGAAAAAAGACCGAAGGGAAAACCCCGGGGTTCCGTATCCGGAACAAAGGGGATAATAGAAGGTAAATCCAAGGTTTGGAGGATCGGTTTCGGGGTCCGGCGAGGACCGGAATGGTTTTTTCACTTGTGAAACCGATCCGGGGCTGCTATGATTCGGTTCTGAAAAGGCCGGAGCTGGAAATGAGCAAAAAGACGGAAACCCGCTCCGCCTCGCAACCGATCGTCCACAAGGAAACCCCCATGGCGAAGTCCCAATCGAATCGGGCCGGATCGGAGCCCCAGGGCAACGACGACCTCGACGATCTTCTGACCGAGGGGCCGGCCATCGGAAAGCGGCAGGAGGAGATCCTGGAGCTGGTCCGACCCCAGGGGTTCGTCTCCATCGAGGATCTGGCCAAGCGGTTCGGCGTCACCCCCCAGACCATCCGACGGGATATCAACACCCTGAGCGCAATGGGCCTGTTGCGCCGCCACCACGGCGGCGCCGGGCTGCCCTCCAGCGTGGAGAACTACGCCTACACCGCCCGGAAGGTCCTCTGTCTTCAGGAAAAAAAGCGGATCGCCCGGATGGTGGCCCGCCACATCCCCAACCGGTCCTCCCTGTTCATCAACATCGGCACCACCACCGAGGAGGTGGCCAAGGTTTTATTGGACAAGGAGATGCTCCGGGTGATCACCAACAACCTGAACGTGGCCGCCATCCTGAGCGGAAACGAAAACTTCGAGGTGATCGTCGCCTCCGGCGTGGTCCGGAACAAGGACCGGGGGATCACCGGCCACGCCACCATCGATTTCATCCGGCAGTTCAAGGTCGATTACGGGATCATCGGCATCAGCGGCATCGACCTGGACGGCACGCTGCTCGACTTCGACTACCGGGAGGTGGGGGCCGCCCAGGCCATCATCGCCAACTCCCGGAAGGTCTTTCTGGCCGCCGACCACACCAAATTCGGCAGAAACGCCATGGTCCGGATGGGGCATATCCGGGAGGTGGACGCCGTCTTCACCGACCGCCGTCCCCCGGAGGGGATCGCCGACCTGCTGGCCGCGGCCGACGTCGAACTCCACGTGGCCGACGGCAAAAACTGACCGAGAGAGGCCGGAGACATCAACATGACGACCATCCGAAACTCGGCCAAGGCGATCATCATCGT
Organism: uncultured Desulfobacteraceae bacterium; assembly: GCA_964431545.1. Classification (GTDB taxonomy): domain Bacteria; phylum Desulfobacterota; class Desulfobacteria; order Desulfobacterales; family JAABSP01; genus CAYSLC01. The sequence continues at coordinate 7,015 of CAYSLC010000135.1, forward strand.
CGACCATCGGCTCCTGGCCGTGCGCCACGAGGAGGCCTCGGAGCGCTGGCACGCCCTTCCCGGCGGCGGACAGCGACCCTTCGAGACCCTGGTCGAGGCGTTGAAGCGGGAGTGCCTGGAGGAGGCGGGGGCCCGGGTCGAGGTGGGCGGGCTCGTCTGGGTCCGGGAGTATATCGGGAAACACCACGAGTTCGCCTTCAAGCACGGGGAGACGCACCAGGTGGAGTTCTTCTTCCGGTGCAATATCGTCGGGGAGTACGCCGCCGGCGTTGGGACCCATCCCGACGGCTCCCAGACCGGGGTGGCGTGGCTCGAGGTGGGGGGGCTGGCCGAGGGCCGTCTCTACCCGAAGGTGTTGCGGGATCTGATCCCCGTTCTTCCGGCCGTGGGAGCGGGGGGAGACGACCCCTACCTGGGGGACGTCAATTGAGTCATGTGGCCGGGGCCGTGAGCGGCCCGAGGGGGCCTGGGACGGCCCCCCGGGGTTCGTTCCAGGCGGGGTGGGCTATTCGGCAAGGACGCAGCCGGTGTCCTCGGAGCAGGTCACGCCGAGGAAGTGGCACGCCTTGTCCACTGTCTTGAGTTCCCTCTCGTCCAGGTCGCCGTCCGCCTTGGCGATGCGGTAGGCAAGCTGGACCGCGTTGACCGCCTCCGGCTTCTTGATGAGCGGCGTAATGTCCCGCAACGCATAGGCAACGGCATCCTCGGGATCCTGGATAAACTGCTTGGACCACTTCCGGTACTCCCTGGAAAGGGCGGCCTTATCGAGGCCCTTCAGGTAATCGGCCTCCTGGATGAACTTTTCGGTCTCATCCAGTTCGCTCTCATCGATCTTCCCATCGGCCGCCGTGATCCATGCCGCCAGCACCATCGACGCCTTGGCGACATCATCGTCGACGAAGATCTTCGACAGCTTCTCCAGTCCTGCTTCAAAAAATTCTTTTGTCGATGTAAAGGCACCCATAACGACCTCCCATAGTATGAATTATACGATCCAACGACCTCAATGTACCATTGACACGCCGAGGATGCAAAACTATTCTCGGAACCATTCCGGCCCGCGGGGCGGACCCCGCGGGTCGATCGGCGCCGGTTCACCAGGGGCCGGCCGAACCGCTGGAAAGGAACCGACGACATGGGCGAAGATCATTATATCTATGCTGAAAAACTCTCCGACGAGGAGCGGGAGATCCTCCATCTCGGGCGGAAGCTCAGGGCCATGGGCAAGGACCCCGTCAAGATCCTGCGGCTGGTGGTGGAAGCGGGCGGAAAGATCGAAAAGCCGCTCTCCATGGGCAAGACCATCGGCGGATTCTTCAAGAAGCAGTGGGAGACCTCCAAGACGGAGTTTAAAAGGGGGATGGACGAGGCCGGTGAGGACGGTTCGGAAACGAAAAAATGAACGCCGCCCCATAGGGTCGTCACTCCCCCGCCCGCACGCGCACCGTCCGCTCCGATGCGTGGATCCGCCAGGTCAGGATCGTCCCGAAGAAGAAGTTGTCCGTCCGCTTCACCAGGGGGCTCTCCTCGAAGGCGGCCCCGTCGATGTTGTCCCAGCGTCCGTATACGCCCACGCCGAGGGCATCGGTGAAGCGTTTGCCCACGCTCAACCCGATTGAAAAGCCGGCATACCCGTCCTCCGTCTCGTACCGGGGGCGTCCCGGGCGGACGTCCTCCGGGGATACCCGGTAGAAATAGTCGTTGAATCGGCTGTCCGTGACGTCGACGCCGATGGTGAGGCCGAAACCGATTCCCTGGTCCCGGAGAAGGGTGTTGTTGTCGTATTTGAGCGCCACGCCGCCGTGGAGCCCCTCGTACCCCATGTCGATTCCGCCGTCCAGCCCGAAGGAGAAGACCCCCCGGAGGGCGGCCCGCAGATAGAGTTCATCGGGAGGGTTCCGGCCCAGAAAGTACCACTTGATCTCCGGCCCCGCCTCGAACAGGGGATCGAGATCCGCCATCCCCTCCCTCGCCTCGTTGTCGTCCTCCACCGGCGGGTTGCCGAACAGGGAGATGTCGGTTTCGAAGAATTCCCCTTCGTGGAAGATCCCCCGAAGCCCCTCCCGGTCCACCCGGAGGTATTCGCCCCGGTAGATGATGTAGGGGAGCGGAACAAAATACCACTTTGCCTCGTCGGAGCCGCGATAATGGGGGATCCGGGCCGCCGTGTTGAAGAGGACGAACTCCCAGAGGGGCGCTTCGGCCATGCCGGCGCCTTGATCCCCCGTTTCGGCGATGGCGGCGGGAACGGCCCCGAGCAGAAGGGCCACCATCAGAAAAACGGGCGGAATAACGGAGATCAGTCCCCATCGGCCCATCGGTGTTCGGGGTCCTTCAGGGGGGCGACGCGGAGCTTGGGGGCTGGAAACCATCATGGCGTCCTTTGGTGTCGTTGAATTCTCGGGCCGGAGGTCGGGCCGCCCGGTCTCTGCTGTAAAACGTCCCCGATGCCGGCCGACCCGTGTCGCCGACGCCGCGGCGGACTGCCCTGAGCCTACACAAAGGGAGGCGAGGGCGCAAGGGTTTCGTCGACACCTGAACCATCACAACCTCGGCTGACACACCATTTTTCCGTGGAAAGCCGATCGGAAACAGGGTAACAGTATGGGGCCGTCGGGTCCGCCGGCGGCCTTGTTTCGAAAGATCTCCGGCCGACGCCGGGTTCCGTCGTTCTCTGTTCTGGAGGAACATTCCGTGATATTTCTGTGCCTGAGCATTCTGTGTTCCACCCTCAATCACCTCATCTTCAAGGCATTTCAGCGCCTCGATGTCATCGTTCTCCCCGCCCTGGTCACCAACTACCTGGTCTGTGTGCTGGTGGGGTACCTCTCGATGGCGGCCGGGGATTCGGGCATGGAGGCCCAGGGAATGCCCCTGATCGCCTTGGCCGGGGTTCAGGGGGGCCTGCTGATCGGCTCATTCTTCCTTCTGTCCCTGACCACCCGGAAAAACGGAGTCGGCGTCACCGCCCTGGCGACGCGGCTGGCCGTCGTCATCCCCACGACGGCGGCCTTCTTCCTCTACGGGGACGCCGCCAATCCCCTCAAGCTCGTGGGCATCGCCGTGGCGCTTTTCGCCCTCTACTTGAGTTCCGTGGAGAAGCGCCCCGCGGGTCCGGTTTCGAGAGGCGGGCTCCAGATCCTCCCCCTGGCGCTGTTTGCGGCGTTCGGGATCAACCTCCTCCTGGCCAAATACGTCCAGGCGTACCACCTTCTCCGGGTCTCCTACCACGAATACCTCGTGGCCGCCTTCGGCTTCGCTTTCCTGGCGGGGCTTACGGTGCTGGGGTACAGGACGGTTCTCCGGGGGGACCGGTTCGGGGTTCGGGACCTGGCGGCCGGGGTGCTCCTGGGGGTGAACAACTACGGTTCCCTCTATTTCCTCTTCCGGACCCTCGGCCGGCCCGGATGGGAGAGTTCGGTGGTCTTTCCCACCATCAGCGCCTCGGTGGTGATGATGAGCTTCATCGGCGCCCGGCTCCTCTTCCGGGAGACGGTCTCCCGGCGCCGGGTCGCCGCCCTCTGCGCCGGGGTGTTCGCCATCGTGCTGATCAACGCCTAGCCCGTGTTGATGCCCCCCAGGCAGAGGTATTTCACCTCCAGGAATTCCTCCAACCCGTACTTGGACCCCTCCCGGCCGATGCCCGACTCCTTGACGCCGCCGAAGGGGGCCACCGCCGTGGAGATCAGGCCGGTGTTGATGCCGTGGATGCCGTACTCCAGCCCCTCGGCCACCCGCCAGATCCGGGCCATGTCCCTTGTGTAGAAATAGGCGGCGAGGCCGTACTCCGTGTCGTTGGCCATCCGCAGGGCCTCGGCTTCGGTCTCGAAACGGAAAAGGGGCGATACCGGCCCGAAGATCTCCTCCCTTGCCACGGCCATCTCCGGGGTGGCGTCGGCCAGGACCGTGGGTTGGAAGAAGGTCCCGCCCAGGGAATGGCGTTTGCCCCCGGTGACCACCCGCGCCCCCTTGTCCACGGCGTCCTGGATCAGCCGCTCCACCTTCTCCACCGCCGACGCATCGATGAGGGGCCCCTGGTCCGTCTTCCCCTTGAGCCCGTCGCCCACGGCCAGCCCCTCGGCTTCCATGGCGAGCCGCCGGGCGAAGTCGTCGTGAACGGCCGACTGGACCAGGAACCGGTTGGCGCAGACGCAGGTTTGTCCGGTGTTCCGATACTTGCTCGCCACGGCACCGGCCAGGGCGGCGTCCATGTCGGCGTCGTCGAAGACGATGAACGGCGCGTTCCCCCCCAGTTCCAGGGAGATCTTCTTGACGGTGCCGGCGCACTGGGCCATCAGCTTTTTCCCCGTCTCGGTGGAGCCGGTGAAGGTCAGTTTGCGCACCAGGGGGTTGCCGGTCAACTCGCCGCCGATGTCCGAGGAGCTGCCGGTGACCACGTTGAAGACCCCCGCGGGGATGCCGGCCCGATGGGCCAGTTCTGCAAGGGCCAGGGCCGAAAAGGGCGTCGCCGAGGCCGGCTTGACCACCATGGTGCAGCCGGCGGCCAGGGCCGGGCCGGCCTTCCGGGTGATCATTGCGGCGGGGAAGTTCCAGGGGGTGACGGCGGCGCAGACCCCCACCGGCGACTTGATCACCATGATCCGGTTGTCCCGCTGGTGGGCCGGGATGATGTCGCCGTAGGCGCGCTTGCCCTCCTCGGCGAACCACTCGATGAAGGAGGCGGCGTAGGCGATCTCCCCCTGGGATTCGGAGAGGGGCTTGCCCTGCTCGGCCGTCATCAGGACGGCCAGGTCCTTCTGGTGCTCCAGGATGAGGTCGCGCCATTTGCGCAGCAGCCCGGCCCGCTCCCCGGCCGTCCAGGAGCGCCACTCCTCGAAGGCGCGCCCGGCGGCTTCGATGGCCGATCGGGTCTCCTCGGCACCGAGCCTGGGGACGGTTCCGAGGATCTCTCCGGTGGCCGGATTGGTCACCTCCAGGGTGGCGCCGGCCTCGCCGCCGGTCCACTCTCCATCGATGTAGCATCGGCTCCGAAACAGGTCTCTGTCTTCTAATTCCGGCATGGATTCTCCTTTATGGATTCATTTGGGGCGCCGGAACGGGCACGGATCGATCTTCAATTCCGACGCCCGCCGCCGGGTTCCGCGTTGACATCGGACCGGGACGTCGATTTCGGTCCCCTTCGCGGGCATTCCCCTCCCGCGGTCACTCGGCCTCGATGAGGGCATGGCATTTTTCGCACCGATACCGGGTGACCGCCGGTCCCTGGTCCGGGGCATTCTCGAAGTCGTACCGCCGTTTTCCGGTCGATTCATAACATTCCGGGCAGTAGCCGTCGCCCAGTTCCTCGGTCTTGATGGTCAGGTGGCAGTGCCGGCACCGGACCCGGTCCTCGGTTTCCGCCAGCAACACCAGTTCACTGTGATCACAGGTGGTCATTTGTCGTCTGTCTCTTCTCCAGATAGTTTGTGGATCATATGAAGATGGTTTTCGTGCAAATAGAAACCGTTATGGATCAATTTTTCCAAATACGACCGAACCGACCCAATGATACCTCTCTCTTTCGCTTTGAGGAGGATACCCGCTGTTCCAGTCAGCGTAAGTCCGTTCAGATCGGCGATCCTGCGGGCAAGTCGATCATCCAGCAACAGCAAAGCGTCACCTGTGGTATGTAATCCCAATGCGATGACACCGCATTCCCCTGGACCGAGATCCGGAATCATCCGAAGGGTGGTCGGGATATCGATCTTTTTGTGTTGGATCCAACGATGTGATCTCAATTCACGTGAAGTGATTCCTCCCGCTTGCAGCTCATCCACCACTTGCCGGGGAACCGATATTGTGCCGTACAACTCGCGCAATATTTGCAATTCACCAATCTGGCGAAGATAAAATAGCGGGCTTGTATCGCTGATCACGGTACGGGACCGAGCCCCATCAGGCATTCTTGAGGTCCTCTATCAGCTCATCCTCCGTTAGATCCCATGCGGGCACTTTAAAATCCGATGTACGCCGTAGAAAATCGATTCTGGAGATTCCGGCCAATCGGGCGGCTTTCCCGGAGGACAACTGACCCAATTCATAAAATTTCATGGCCGCGGTCAGGGCAAGGTTTCGTCCGAAGGAGGCTGTGTCCTGTTTTAGGGAGATCAGAACCTCCTCCGGGCAATCGATGATGATGTTCGGCATTCCAAGTTTCCTTCCGCTTTTTCGGTTCAGTCCGACGGATCGACCCGCCCCCGCAGGGACTTGGTTCTGCCCCGCTTTTTCTTTCGGTCCAGCCGTTTTTCCCTGGAGGCGCGGGACGGTCTGGTGGCCTTCCGCTTTTTGGGGATCTTGGAAACACTCTTGATCAGCTCCCCGAGACGCTCCAGTGCCTCCTCCCGGTTGGCCTCCTGGGTGCGTTGAGACTGGGCCTTGATGACGATGACCCCATCCTTGGTGATCCGCTGGTCGTTCTTTTTGAAAAGCCGGCTCTTGTAAAAAACCGGCAGGGAGGAATTCGGGATGTCGAACCGCAGGTGGACGGCCGTGGCCACCTTGTTGACATTCTGGCCGCCCGCACCCTGGGACCGGACGGCGGAGAGTTCGATCTCGTTGTCCGGGATGGTTACGTTGTTGGAGATTTTGAGCATCGGCACTGGACGGTTTCTCTGTTTGTCGATTCCACCAAAAGTTTGCTTTCCCGGGGCTTTTCGTATAGAAAAGACGCCCGCGTCGTTGCCGGCGGCCGATGGGGGTCTGCGCCCCCCGGCACTGTTGAAAGGATAATACGAGACCCAAAGAGGGCGCAATGGAAAATACCATCAAAGGCCGTCTTCGGCACCGGACAGGCCACGGTCCGATGTTCTTCGGCGGGGTGATCAAGAACCTGCCGGTGGCGGCCAGCGTGGCCGCCTACGGCAGCATCCTCGGCGTTCTGGCGGCCCAAAAGGGGATCGGTTGGTTCCAGCTTCTGCTCATGAACCTCACCGTATTCGCCGGCTCCGCCCAGTTCGTGATGGTGGAGATGTGGATCGCGCCGCTGCCGATCCTGGAGATCACCCTGGCGGTGTTGATCATCAACCTGCGGTACCTTCTCATCGGCGCGAGCCTCAATCCCCTGTTTCGGGGGACCGGGCTCCCCCACAAAATGGCCATGATGCACCTGGTGGCCGACGAAAACTGGGCCATCACCATGGCCGAGCATCGGGCCGGAACCGCGACCACCTGGTTTCTGCTGGGCGGCGGGGTCTGTGTCCTGACCGCCTGGTGCATGGGTACCCTCACGGGACACCGGTTGGGCGCGGTGATTCAACACCCGGAGGCGTACGCCCTCGATTTCGTTTTCGTGGCGGTCTTTACCGCCCTCACCGTGAGCCTTTGGCGCGGCGGGCGGGATGCGCTCCCCTGGCTGACCGCGGGGCTTTTATCGGTGGTGGCCGACCAGTGGCTGCCGGGCAAGTGGTACATCGTGGCGGGCGGGATCGGCGGCGCCCTCATGGCCGCCGTTTCAAATCCGCCCCGGAAAGGGGGAGATCATGGGCGGGAGTGATTTTCAGTTGGACGGATTCATCGTCATCCTCCTGGCGGCGGCCGTCACCTACCTTCTCCGGTTCGGCGGGCTGATGCTGGCCGAGAGGCTCCCGGCCTCGGGACGGTTCAAGCGGTTCATGGACGCCCTGCCCGGCACCATCCTCCTGTCGCTGGTGGTGCCGGGGATGATCTCCGCCGGCGTCGTCGGATGTGCCGGCGCCCTGTGCACGGCCCTGATCGCCCATCGGACAAAAAACGCCTTTCTGGCCATGGTCGTGGGCGTGGCCGTGGTGGCGGTGTACCGGCAATGGTCCTGATCCGACGGCCTCGCTCATGAACCTGCTATTAGAGTAGGCACATATGATTTCCGGCCATTTCTTGACAATATATGATCCCATCGGTATAATGGTGAGCATTATGTATTTGAGAACCACACAAGTCAAGCGGAAGGACGGGACAGTGGTGAAATATTACCAGCTGGCCCACAACGAGCGTCATCCGGTGACCAAAAAGCCGGTGGCCAAGATCATTCACAGCTTCGGACGCGCCGATCGGATAGACCGGGCCCAGCTCGTCCGGCTGTGCAAATCCATCGCGCGGGTCTGCGGGTTGGAGGTCATCGACCCGGCGGAGGAGGCCAAAGGCGTCGTGGAGCGCCCGGGGAAAGGGAAACGCCATGCGGAAAAAGACCAGTAGACCGAGGAGAGTGGGGTGGACCCTGCTGTCCACCGGCGCCGCCATTCTGGCGGGCCTGACGGTTCGAAACGCCATGAAGAAAGGGTGGACGGCGGCCAAAAAGAGCCCGCCGCCAACCAATCCGGACATCACCGGAAACGGATGGCCCAAGGCCCTGGCCTGGACGGCGGCCACCGGCGCCTTCGTGGGCATGAGCAAGCTGGTGGCCAAGCAGGGGGCCGAGAAGGCCTGGGAGAAGAAGACCGGAACCCGTCCACCCGCCCGCACCTGATGTCCCGCCCCCCGGAGCTTTGGGAAGCATTCCGCCGGCTTGTCTACCGGGCTTCCCGTTCCAGCGCCTCCCATCCGTCGTCCGGCCGGAACCGGTCCCCATGGCGGTCGGCCAAGCGGGTGAGCGTC
>CAYSLC010000136.1:0-15544 GCA_964431545.1 uncultured Desulfobacteraceae bacterium
GGAACCGCGACGGCCTGCCGCCGTGCGCCGACGGGGTGCTGCCGGGGCCGCCGCCCGATCTGGACTGATCGGGCCCCATACCGGCCGGCTATAGTCCCGATTTGATCACCAGGTCCGTGATGGGCCCCCGGGACCGGTCGCCCTTGAGGACGATGTGGGCGTAGATCCGGCTGCCGGTGAACTTGTTGACCACCCAGTTGAGGCCGTTGTTCTCCGAATCGAGGTAGGGGTGGTCCACCTGATGGACGTCCCCCAGGCACAGGCATTTGACCCGTTCCCCCATGCGGGAGAGGAGGGCCCGGCATTCGTTGCGGGTGAGGTTCTGCATCTCGTCCACGATCACCACGGCGTTTTCGATGTTCATGCCGCGGATGAACGCCAGGGGCAGCAGTTCGAAGCGCTTGGGATTGAAGGCGGGCGGGTGGACGGCGGTGTCAATGAGGATCCGATTGGCGGGCCGCAACTGGTGCAGCTTCAAAATGAGATCGGAGATGTACCGGGTGTAGGGCTCCATCTTCTCCATGAGCTTTCCGGGCAGATACCCCAGCTTTTTTCCGATCTCGATCATCGGCTTGATCACGTAGATTTTCTCGTGGGCCTTCAGCTGCTGGGTCAGGTGGAGGGCCGCGGCCAGCGCCAGGAAGCTCTTTCCGTACCCCGCCTCGCTCTGTAGCGACACGATGGGGATCTCGGGATGGGTCATCAGCTCGAAGGCGAGGTTCTGGTAGACGTTTCGGGGGGTCACGTTCCAGATCCGGTGCTGGAAGTCGATGATCCGCTCTCCGTCCGGACCGAAAAAGAGCGGCTTGCGCTGTTCATTCCACATGAAGCAGTTGGCGATGATCGACTCCCGCCCCTCCACGAAGCCGGTGTGGTGGGCCGCTTCCGACTGGAAGGGAACCGATTCCCGGTAGATCTCGCTGCGGATCCCCCGCAGGCCCGCCTGGAGTCCGAAAATCTTGTCGTTGGTCACCAGAATCGGATCGGCCAGCCCGCTGTGCTGGATCTCGTCGAGGATGTGGTGATCCACCTGATTTGCGAAGGGGGCGGCGATCCGTTTGGACGACAGGACGGTGAACTGCCCCCGGTTCTCGGACAGGTTCTCGATGATCCGGCTCACCACCGGACCGTGCCGGGGCTCCTTCTTCAGCTTGTCCAGTTCCAGGAGGACGTGAAAGGGGAGATAGACATTGTTTTCGCTGCCGTTGCGCAGTTTGAACAGGGCGCAGGGGTCCTCCAGCAGCACGTTGGTGTCGAGGACGTACTCTTTGGGTATTCCCATGGACGGTTATCACCTCGGTTGGCGGGGTTCTGTGGGGCCGGCCGACGCCGGCCGGCGGCGGGTGAAGAGCACGGCGCCCACCACCGCGGTGAAGGGGGCCACGGTCACCAGACCGAAGCTGCCCACCAGGGTCTTGAGCACCTCCGCCGCCACATAGATGAGGTTGAACTGGTTGGCCAGGGGAACCCCCTGGGCCATGAAGGCCATGAGCAGGGTGATGAATCCCCCGGAATAGGCGAAAAGAAGGGTGGTGGTCATGGTGCCCACCACGGCCCTCCCCACCCGGAGGCCCGACCGCATCGCCTCCAGCCGGGAGATCTCCGGCCGCCGCGTCACCACCTCGTGCATGCTCACCGAAACATCCACCGCAAGGTCCATCACCGCGCCGGAGGCGGCCACGAAGACCGCGGCGATGTAGATCCGGGTCAGGTCCAGATGGCCGAACCCGGAGTAGAGGAGGGTTTCGGCGAAGGGGAGGACGGCGCCGTGGAGGTGGAGTTTCCGGGTGAAGTAGACGGCCAGGAGACAACCGGTCAGCACCCCCAGAAAGGCGCCCAGGAAGGCGGTCAGCCCGCGGAGGTTCCATCCCACCACCAGGAAAGTGATGGCCCCCGTCAGCCCGGCCACCACCCCCAGGGAGAGGAGCACCGGGTCGACCCCCTTGAGGGCCAAGGGGATCAGCACCTTCCAGAGGGCCATGGCGGTGAAGAGAAAGGAGAGCAGGGCCTTGGCGCCGGTCCATCCCCCGAAGGCGAGCAGCAGGAGGGCGAAGAGCCCCAGCAGCCAAAGCTCCACACCCAGCCGGTAGTGGTCCTGGGGATTGACGAAGATGATCCCGCCCTCCTTGTCGAGGGTCAGGACCACCAAGGCGATATCCCCCGGCCGGAAGATCTTGTCCAGGTCGAGACGTCCCATGAGCGGGTTCTCGGCCCGGAGGCGCCTTCCCTCGAAGGGACCGTCCAGGATCTCCAGGGTCACCTCCTGGTGTCCCTTCTTGATCATCCCCAGGATCTGAAGGTCCGAATCGTCCACCGCCGTGACCCGGCCCCGGCAGCGGAGGGCGTTTTGCGGAACCCGTTCCTCGAATCCCGTGGGCAGCAGGAACAGCAGGAGGGTGAGGGCTAAAAACGCGGCGGCCAGGATTGCATCCGGAATCCGGGCGGATTTGGAAGCTACCATGGCCTCGCTTCAAAAGGCGTTGGGCGGCGGAACCGGCCGGATATTGCCGGGCCGGTCCCGCCTGTCGGGGATCTATTGTCGAGCAAGGGCATCCGTCGATGCCGCGGCGGCCATCTCATGGACCTTGGCGTCGACGCCCATGACGGCCATGATCTTCAATGCCACATCGGTGTTGTCGTAGTAGCCGTTGAAGGCCTCCGCGCCCACCCCCATGGCCGAGGTGCCCACCGGCACCCCCGTGTGCTTGTAGGAGGTCCATCCCAGGCCGGCCTTCTGGTTCAGAATGTGGGTCAGGGTGACGGTCAGGGGATCGTATCCGCCATAGAGGAGGTAGGTCTCGGGGTTGTTCGATCTCTCCTTTTCCCCGGCCATCGATTGCTGGAAGGCCGCCCGGATCTGTTCCACCTGGTGGGGCGCCAAGACCAGGGGGTCCGCCTCCGGATCCCCCCCGAACTTGAGACCGAAGCTCTCGGTGATGTGGGGCTTCATCCCCTCAAAGTCCCCGGAATACCCTTTCACCACATCGTCGGTGAACTTCTGAAAGGAGATCTTCTGGCCGCCGAGGATGTTGAAATAGGTCTCGTACTGGGTCCCCGCGAAGCCGATGGTCAGTCCGCCGCACTCGTGGTCGCCGGTGGTGACGATGAGGGTCTTTTCCGGGTGCTTCTTTTGGAACTTCATGGCCTCCCGCACCGCTTCGTCGAAGGAGAGGGTGTTGATGATGGAAGCGGTGGCGTCATTGGCGTGGCAGGCCCAGTCGATCTTTCCCCCCTCCACCATCAGGAAGAACCCTTGGTCGTTGTCGAGCAGTTCGATGGCCTTGGCCGTGAACTCCGGCAGCGAGATGTCCTCGGGCCGGGCGTCCATGGCGTAGGGCATGGCCTGGCTGTCCTGGAGCCAGGGGTTCCAGGCGATCACCTTGCCGTCCCCTTTTTTGAGGGCCATGAAGTCGTCCCGGTTGTCCACGAGCCGGTATCCGTTCTTCCGGGCCGCTTCCAGGGCGTCCCCGAGGGGCTTCTCCGATTTTTTCCCGGCCGGATCCTTGAGTCCCCCGCCGCCGAAGAAATCGAATCCGCTGGCGGCCAGGGCGTGGTCGATCTCATGGTACATGCCGCGGGATTTGACGTGGGCGTAGAAGGCGGCCGGGGTGGCGTGGTCGATGGAGACGCTGGAGATGATCCCCACCTTCATCCCGCTGTCCCGCGCGATCTCGGCCACGGATTTGACCGGCTTCTGGTCCGGGGTCATGCCGATCATGCCGATGTTGGTCTTCTGCCCCGCGCCCAGGGCGGTGGCCGATGCCGCGGAACCGGTGATGAACCGGTCGGCCGCATAGGTGGTGGTGACCCCCTGGGCCGGAAAGGTATCCAGGGCCAGCCGCTGCCCGCTGTACTGCTCGGCGGCGGTCTTCTGGGGAAATCCCATGCCGTCGCCGATGAACAGGAAGATGTACTTGGCACGGGGGCCTTCGGTGGGATTCTTTTTGGCCAGAGACGGTCGCGGCAGCAGCAGGAGGGCTGCCAAAACGACGGTCAGGGCAAGGCGGAAGGGAAGCAAAAGCCTGGGACGTTCGGTTTTCATGGACGATCTCCTTAATTTGGGGTTAACGGTTGAACCGAAGTGCTGCGGGTCCCTTTTTATCGTCCGGATATTTGGGATTTGTAAAGAAAAGATTAGAATTGCGTTAGGGGGTGAGGGAGCGTTGGTTTCCCCCCTTGGGGGCGATCGGGGGGACGATCTGGGGGATGCGCCCCGGCGATTGCCGGGGCGCTTTTTACGGGAGGGATCGATACGGTCGACCGAACGGTGGCGGTTACTCCATGTACGCCTTCATGATGTCGTAGAGGTCGGTGTTGTCCATGGCCTTGGCGCAGTCGGCCGAGTTGCTCCAGATCAGCGTGTCCACGGCGGTGTGGTTGGCGCTCTCGGTGGGTTCCGCCCAGTTGCTGCCGAAGTACCCCAGGATGTCGGGCGACATCACCGGGAAGCCGTCCTCGGTGACCACCGGCTCGCCCGCCTTGTCCACAAGCTGGGCGGCGGTATCCCCGGCCAGGGAGAGGGCGCCGTAGGGACCGTCGATGATGAATCCGCCGGTCTCGTGGTCCGGCACCACGATGAGCAGGGTGTTCTGCTGGCGGCTCACGTCGGCGTTCATCCAGTCGAGGACCACCTTGACGGAATCATCGAAGTCGAGGGTCTCGTGGATCTGGTACATGATGTTCCGGTCATGGTTGGCCCAGTCGATCTGGGAGCCTTCCACCATGAGGAAGAAGCCGTCGGGGTCCTCCTCCAGGACGTCCAGGGCGGCGGCCGTCATCTGCGCGAGGGTCGGCTCCGTGGCGTCCATGGACCGTTCGTAGATGGGGGTCAGGCCGCCTTTCCGGAAAAGCCCCAGAAGCTTCTGCGCGTTTCCGGCGGTGCCGCTGAGTTCGTCCCGTGTGGTCACGTAGGCGTACCCCATGTCCACGGCCTGCTGGATCAGCCCTTGGTTGTAGGTGTCGTCGGTTTCGGCGAGCATGCAGGAACTCCGGTTGGTGGCGACGCCGCCCCCCAGCAGAACGTCGATGCCGTGATCCAGAAACTGGCTGAAGATCTCGGACTCACATTTCCGGTTGTGGACGTGGGCCCCCCAGACCGCCGGGGTGGCGTGGGTGATGTCGGAGGTGGCCACCAGACCCGTGGCCATCCCCCGGTCCTGGGCCACTTCCAGGATGGTCTTCTGGTACTTCCGGGTCCCGTCGCAGACGCCGTCTTCGTCGTCGTCGATGCAGGAGATCTCCCCGTTGTTGAACTTGTCCCCGCTGGCCCAGGCCGAGGCGGCGGCGGCCGAGTCGGTCACGGTGCTGTTCTTGGAGTGGGTCCGCTGGTACCCGATGAAGGGGAGCTGTTCGAATGTCAGGGACGCGCCGTTGGGGCCGTTCTGGTAGATCCGGGCCGCGGTGACGTTGGACAGTCCCATGCCGTCGGGCACCATGAAGATGACGTTCTTCGGGGCGTCGGCGTTGGCCGTCTGGCTGTCGATGGCCTCGGAATCGTCGCACCCGTTGACGAGCATCATGCAGGCCATGAGGACCGTGCCCGCCAGGAGAAGGTTGTTGATACTGTTCGCTGAATTCCGTCTCATTCTCTGTCTTCCTCCTTCTTTCTTTCTGTTTTTGCCGTTTTGGTTGGGGTAAAGTGCGGGTTGCCCGTACAACCCTCGTCACAAGGGCGGATGGATAGATGGTTTCCGTTTGTAAAGAATTACGATACGGTTAGAATCTGGTTAGGCCCGCCGGCATCGAAGTCGAACACCTGAAATCAGGGGCGGTTAAAAAAATTTTTCCGGCCCTAACGAAACCATAACAATCGCGAGCTATAAGTACGGCTTTCGGGATTTCCGGAAGGGGCGATCGCTTACCCCGGTAATCGGACAGACACGAAGGATATGAAATGGGTAAGAAGAAGCGGAATCGAAAACATGAGTGGCGGTTGACCCGGGCCGAGACGGCCGGGCTGCTGCGGGAGTTCGCCGATCAGATCGACCCCGAGGGGACCGGCAAAGGCCCCGGCGACCTGCCGGATCTGAAGGGATTCCGGAAGGTGAAGCTCGATCTGAGGCGCAAGTGGCTCAAGGTGGCGGTGAAACTCAAGGCGGAAGGGACCGGCCCCGCCGGATCCGGGTCCCCCGGGGCCGGCGGCGGGCCGGACCCCAGGCCCGAGGGGAAAAAGGCCGAATACAAAATTTTGAAGAAGCGGATGAAGAAGACCTTCAAATCGATCTCCGAGGCCCTGGAAGCGGGGCGTTTGCCCGAATCCGGGGTCGTCTCCTCGTTTTTGTCCGATTCCCGTCTGATGGTCGGTTTTCCGGGGTACGGCGACGCCTTCTATGAGCCGTACCGCGCCGCATGCCGGGCTTTCGGATCGGCCTGCGAGGCCGAGGATCTCGAGGCGGTCCGGAAGGCCTATGCGGATCTCGACCGTCTCAAATCCCAGTGCCACGACGATTACAAGTGATTGACGGGAGAGGGGGAGAGATGGACAAGGCCGCCTCCAAGGCGAAGATGGAGTGTATTTCACTGGTGCCCAAGGATATCCCCGAAGAGATCACCGAGTCGGATGAGGAGCGCTTCTTCCGGGTGGTCGAGGTCGGACTCAACGGAGAACAGCGATCCTGGATCGAGACGCCCTCCCGGGTGGAACCCCGCCAGGAGAGCGTGCTGGCCATCCACTGGCATCCGGAGTTTGTCCCCCTGGAGCTGATCCGACGGCGCATCGACGCCACCTTCCCCAACCGGAGCGACGAGCTGATCATCCCCACCCAGCACAACGAGCTGCTGACCTACGACGGGTACAGCGGCGTGGAGGTGGACTGCTTCTCCGCCGGATTCAACCAGAAGGTCCAGTTGCTCCTTCACTTTGAGACGGAGAAGATGGGCGACGCCCCCATCTTCCGGGAGATGCTGGCCCACACTTTCAAGTACCGCTCCTCCCAGCTCTTCGATTTCATCCGGACCATCACCCGCCCCCTGGAGGACCGTCTCGATCAGGCGGCCCGGGAGACCGGCGCAAACGCCTCCCTGGTCCACTTCGTCCGGGTCTATGTGGGGAAGGTGAGCCGGCTCCTCGACACCCACATGGACCGGGTACCGGCGGCATCCATAAAGAACAAACTCCTGCGCAACTTCTTCGATACCCTTCGACGGGAGTACGGCGATCCCCTCATCGACCGGGCACAGACCTTTCTGACCGCCGTCAAGAAGATCGTCAAGGGCGGCTTTCCCCTAAAATACTTCTACCGGACCTCGGAGGTGATCGAGGAGGCGAGGGGGCTTAAGGCGGGGATCGTCATCCCCCACCCGGAACAGTTCTGGCCCATCCTCCTGGCCGAATACGACGTGGACGGCTACGAGGTCTGGAACCCCCAGTCCCAGAAGTACACGGAGTTCCTCATCTCGGTGCTCGACAAGAAAAATCGGGCGATGTCCGGCTCCGGCCGCCCGCTGCTCATCTTCATGGGCGACGACACCCACATGGGGGAGAAGACCCGGCACCCCCGGGAGCGGAACCCGGAGAAGGCCGCCCGGGAGGTCGGCTTCCAGCCGGCCTGGGAGAACCTGTCCATCCGCAAGTCCCTGATCACGGCCGGGGCCAGCCGGAAACAGGTCATCGAGGCGTACAAGGCCCGGCTGGCGGGATAGGGAGGGATCATGGCCGACGACCACCTGTTCGAATACGAGGCGTTCCAGGACAACGAGACCATCGGCGGGTATCTGAGCGCCCTGGTGGAGGGGTTCGAGAAGGGGCGGATCTCCCTTCGGTCCCTGGACGAAGAGATCGTCCTCTCCCCCAACAACCTTCTCCAGGTCTCCATCAAGGCCCGGAAGAAGGGGAGCAAGAACAAGCTCTCCATCAAGGTCACCTGGAAGGACGCCAGGACCCCGCACCCCAACGAACCCACCATCCAGATCGGCCCCTGAGGTGCGATGACCTTGGACACCATTCTGGAAAACGCCAGGCTGCTCCTCACCGAGGCCCGGTACCAGGTCAAGATGACCTGCGGGCTGCTCAACGATTTCAGCGACGGCCTCCTGGAGAAGATCGCCGCCAAGGACGACTACATCGACAACCTCAAGACCACGGTGGAAAACCACTGCTTCTCCAAGATCCACGGCCGGGGCCACATGGATGAAAAGGAGGTCAACGCGGTCCGATCCCTCCACGTCATCTGCACCAACCTGGAGCGGATCTGCGACTTCTGCGTCAATATCGCCCGACAGACCCACTACCTGTCCGACCGGTCCGTCATGCACCGGTACGACTACCCGCCCATGTTCACCGAGATCCAGAAGGGGCTGGAACGGATCATCCGGGTCTTCCGGAACCAGGACCTGTCCGGGGCCCTGGAGATCTGCAGGACCGAGTTCACCCTGGACCAGATGTACAAGACCAGCTTCGACCAGATCATGGCCGAGATCCGGGAGGGCAAGGGGGTGGAGGACCTGATCACGGTGATCTTCATCTTCCGGTACCTGGAGCGGATCGGCGACTCCCTGCTCAACGTGGGCGAGGCGCTCATCTTCGCCATCATCGGGGACCGGATCAAGATCCGCCAGTTCGAGGCGCTCCAGAAGACCCTCACCGAATCCGGGTTCGAAGGGACCTTGGGCGACATCGATTTCAACTCCATCTGGGGGTCCCGGTCCGGATGCCGCATCGGCAAGGTGGAGGACAAGCGGATCGGCAGAACCAAGGCCCAGGGGATCTTCAAGGAGGGGATCAAGAAGAAGATCAAGCTGGAACGGGAGAACATCAAACGGTGGGAGGAGATCTATCCCGGTCTCGCCCCCCGGGTCTTCGGATACTATGAGCGGCGGGAGACGGCCTCCATGCTCATCGAGTTCCTTTCCGGGTGCACCCTGGACCAGGTGTTGCTCACCGAGAGCGAGGAGATCCTGGGCAACGTGCTGTTCATCTTCGAACAGACCCTGGGCGAAGTATGGGAGTCGACCCTGCGGCGGCATCCCCTGCGCACCGATTACATGGAACAGCTTCAAAGCCGTTTGGAGGCCGTCCGCCGGGTCCATCCCCATTTCATCCGGAATCCCAAGGGGATCAACGGAATGCCCATCCAATCCTCCCAGGAACTCATCGCCGCCTGCGGCCGGGTGGAGCGGTCCGTCCAGGCCCCCCTGACCGTCTTCATCCACGGGGATTTCAACGTCAACAACATCGTCTACAACCACGACAAGGAGACCATCAACTACATCGACCTCTACCGGTCGAGGGACGCCGACTACGTGCAGGACGCCTCGGTCTTCCTGGTCTCCAACTTCCGTCTGCCGGTCTTCGAGCCCCGGATCCGGGGGCGCCTCAACGAGGTGATCCTCCATTTCTACCGCCGGTTTCTCGGCTTCGCCGACGCCCACCGGGACGAGACCTTTCAGGTGCGCATGGCCCTGGCCCTGGCCCGCTCCTTCTACACGTCGAGCCGTTTTGAATTGAACTTCCGGTTCGCAAAGGATATGTACCACCGGGCCCACTATCTCATGGAGCGGATGGTCGGCCACGCGGACAAGCCGTGGGAGGCCTTCCGTTTGCCCCTGGACGTACTCATCTACTAGCGTTTCACGAAGGGAGGAGACACAATGCCGCACATCGGGGTCGTGGGGACCATCGGCGGATGGTCCTCGGAACTGCTGGCGGACACCGTGGACCGGTTGACGGGCCGGCGCCTGCTCATCGATCTCAAGGGGATCCGGCTCGATCTCGCCGATGGGAAAGCCTGGTACGACGGCACCGATCTCACCGCCCTCGACGCCCTGATCATCAAGAAGGTGGGGGCCCGGTACTCCCCGGATCTGTTGGACCGCCTGGAGATGCTCCGGTTTTTGAACGGACGGGGGCTGAAGATGTTCTCCCCGCCCTTGAACATCATGCGGGTCCTCGATCGTCTGAGCTGTACCGTGACCCTCCAGCTCGGGGGGATCCCCATGCCCCCCACCACCGTCACCGAGGACGTGGAGGCGGCCCTGGCCGCCGTGGAAACGTACGGGGAGGCGGTCTTCAAGCCCCTGTACACCTCCAAGGCAAGGGGCATGGCCCTGATCCGTTCCGGCCCCGGGGCCCGGGCCGCCATCGAGGCGTACCGGGAGGAGAACGCCATCCTCTATATCCAGAAGCGGATCGACCTCCCCGGCAAGGACCTGGGGATCGCCTTTCTGGGGGGCCGGTACCTGACCACCTATGCCCGGTGCAAGAACGGCGACGCCTGGAACACCACCACGCGCTCCGGGGGAAAGTACGAGTTCCATGAGCCGTCCCCGGAGATCATCCGGCTGGCGGAACGGGCCCAGGCCCTGTTCGGCCTCGACTTCACCTGCGTGGACGTGGCGGAGACCGAGGCGGGGCCCATGGTCTTCGAGGTCTCGGCCTTCGGCGGGTTCCGGGGGATCCAGTCCACCAGCGGCATCGATGTCTCCCGGCTTCTGGTGGAATATGTGATGGAGAAGATCGGGGGAAAGGAGACCCCATGACCCAGCGACGGACCCTCGCCGCGGCGATCCGCCGGGACCACCCGGCCGCGCATCGTCTCGACCTCCGGTTCGGCGATTGCGCCGTGGCGGTCCACGCCGACCGGGAGGAGACCATCGGGGCCCTGGCCGACTATTACGGCCCCTTTGTCACGGCGGCCGACCCCGCTCCCCCCATCACGGTCACCGTCCACCAGGCCGATCCGCCGGACCTCCCCGTGTCCTTTACCCGGAAACCTCCCGATCCCGGCAAGACCCGGATCAAGGAGGAGTTCGTCGATCTTCCCGATGGACGGATCGTCCGCAAGCGGCTCACCGGCATGATCTTTCTCTTCGGCGAAGGGGACCACCTGGCCGTCGGTCCGTGCCGGGAGAACCTCAATCAGGTGATCAACTTCATCAACAACCGGTACATCGAGTGGAAGCTCTGTGACGGATGTCTCCTGGGACATGCCGCCGGGGTGCTCCTGGACGGTCGCGGGCTGGCCCTGGCCGGGACCTCCGGCGCCGGCAAGTCGACGCTGGCCCTGGAGCTGATGAACCACGGGGCCCGGTTCGTCAGCAACGACCGGATCATGGTGACGGAGACCGACCAGGGGCTTTCCATGTTCGGGGTGGCCAAACTGCCCCGGATCAACCCCGGCACCGCCCTCAACAATCCCAACCTCGAAAAGATCGTCCCGGATGCGGACCGGGAGCGGTTTTCAGGCTTATCCCGGGACCGCCTGTGGGCGGTGGAGCACAAGTACGACGCCCCCATCGACCGATGTTTCGGCCCGGACCGGTTCGTCCTCTCCGGGCCCATGGACGGACTGGTCATCCTCAACTGGGACCGCGACGCCGGAGAAGATCCCCGGATCCGGCGGGTGGAGATCGGGCGACGACCGGACCTTCTGGCCGCCTTCATGAAGCCCACCGGCCTCTTCTTTCTGCCGGATGATCCGGCCGCGGCACCGGACCTCTCCGAGGCCGCCTACATCCGCCTTCTCTCCCGGCACCCGGTCTGGGAGATCGTAGGCGGCGTCGACTTCGCCCGGGCCGCCCTGGACTGCATGGCATGCTTATCCGAATCCGCAGGAGCCTGAAGATCCCGGATCCGGTCCGGCTGGCCCTCTACCGGCGCAGCCCGGACCTGGGGCCCAAGATCCTCTTTTTCACCGGCGGCACCGCCCTGCGGCCCGCCTGCGGGGAGTTGATCCAATACAGCCACAACACCATCCACATCGTCACCCCCTTCGATTCTGGAGGGAGTTCCGCCAAGCTCCGGGAGGCCTTCCGGATGCCGGCCATCGGCGACGTGCGCAACCGTCTTCTGGCCCTGGCCGACCGGAGCCTCCACGGCAACCCCGAGATCTTCAAACTCTTCGCCCACCGGTTTCCCGAGGACGGGGACGGCCGGGAGCTTTCCCGGATCCTCGATGCCATGACCAAGGGGCGCCACCCCCTGGTGGCCGCCATCCCCGATCCCATGCGCAAGATCATCCGCCACCATCTGCGCCGGTTCCGGGAGCACATGCCGGAGGACTTCGATCTCGCCAAGGCGAGCATCGGCAACCTGATCCTCACCGGCGGATACCTGGACAACGGCCGCCATATGGACCCGGTGATCTACATCTTCTCCAAGCTGGTCCAGGTCCGGGGGACCGTTCGTCCGTTGCTCAACCGGCACCTCCATCTGATCGCGGAACTCGAAAACGGCGAGGTGATCGTTGGCCAGCACCGGCTCACCGGCAAGGAGACGGCGCCCATCGCCGCCAGGGTTTCCCGGATCTACCTGAGCGGCGGCCGGAGGGCCCCCCGGCCGGCCGCCGTGACCATCCGGGACAAGATGGTCAAACGCATCGGCGAGGCGGAACTCATCTGCTACCCCATGGGGAGTTTCTTCTCCAGCCTGGTGGCCAACCTGCTGCCGTCCGGGGTGGGGACGGCCGTCCGGAAAAATCCCTGCCCCAAGGTCTATGTTCCGTCCACGGGTCATGATCCCGAGGTTTTCGGGTACACCCTGACCGATCAGGTGGAGCGGCTGGTGGCGTATCTTCGGATGGATGATCCGGACGGCACCGCCCCAAGGGACGTTCTCGACTATGTGATCGTCGACCGGGAGAACGGGGCGTATCCGGGCGGGGTGGAGGAGGAACGGCTCAACCGGATGGGGATCGAGGTGATCGACTGCCGGTTGATCGATCCGGAAACGGGCCCCCTCATCCAGGAGCGGCACTTCGTCCCCGTCCTCTTCTCCCTGGTTTGACCAAGAGGTTGACCGGGGTTTGAAACGGACGTGACCGCGCGGGGCCGGCAACAGGGGTCCTGGTCCGACGGGACCGCCGGCGGCCGATATCAACGATAACGGAAAAGACAGAGGAGGTTCAATGGGCAAGGACGACATCAGCATGGAAGGAACCATGGAGACCCAGGAGGTGATCCATTATCTGGAGGGCCTCATCGAGGGCTTCCGGGAGGGGCGGATCGTGGTGGAGCAGGGGGAGCGGTACCTCACCCTCAACCCGCCCAAGACCCTCGGGGTGGAGATCGAGGCGAGACGGAAGAAGGACAAAGAGAAGTTGAGCCTGGAACTCTCCTGGCACAAAACGGCCGAGGAATCGGAAGGCAAGACCCTGAAGATCTCCAGCAAGGAGCCGGAGATCGAGGCGGCCGAGGCCCCGGTTCCGGATCAGGGCGGCGGGCTCCCGTAGACATCGGACGAGTTTCACCGCGGGGGGACGGCGGCTTTCCCGGCCGCCCCCCGCTCATCCCTCCCGTGTTTCCATGCGGCGGCGGTTGCGGAAAAGGGTTTCCCACGAATCGGGAGATCTGGTAGGCTGAACCTCCCGGCGCGGACGGTGACCGGACCCGTCCGCGGAAGATCACCCACAAGGAGGTTCCCCATGCGATCCCTCGCCGTTTTTCTCGTCGCCCTCTTCCTGATCTGTTCCGCCCCCGCCCATGGGGAGGACCTGGTGGTCCGGAAGGCGAAAAAGCAGATCTCCCTCACCGGATACACCCGGAGCGCCGCCGCCGTCACCGTATCCTCGGAGGTCTCGGGGAAGCTTCTGAAGGTCAACTACGAGGTGGGGGACACGGTGGGCGATGCCCCTTTCTTCGCGCTGGACGACACCTTCGTCGATTTCCAGATCGCGTCGACCCGCCAGTCGATCCGGAAGATCGAGGCGGCCGTCCGGAAGAACGAGTCCCACGTGGCCTACCTCGCCCGGGAGTTCGACCGGATCGACAAGCTCCACAAGGGGGACCGGGCCACCGGGGTCAAGCGGGACGCGGCCCTGGAGGAGCTGACCCAGGCCCGGCTGGAGCGGGACGTGCTGGCCGCCGACCGGGCCGCCCTGGAAGCGGCCCTGGCCGAACTCAAGGAGCGGAAGCGGCGCCATCGGATCGACGCCCCCGCCGGGTGGATCGTGGTGGACCGCACGGCCGAGGCCGGGGAGATCATCGTGCCCAACGTTCCCCTGGCCCGGGTGGCCGATTTCCGGAGCCTGGTGGTCCCCCTGGCGGTCTCCGGCGAGGAGCTGCGCGCCATCCGGGATCTTCCCGCGCCCTTCGAAGCCGAACTGGAGGGGACGGCCGTCCGGGCCCGGCTCAACTGGGTCAATCCGGAGTTCGACGAGGCGACCCGGAAGCTGGCCGTGGAGCTGGTGGTGGACGGATATGACGGGGACCATCGGGGCGGGCTCCGGTTCGCCATGCCGCTGACCATCGACACCCAGGGGCTGTGGGTGCCCCGTTCCGCGGTGGTCAACCGGTACGAAAACCCGAGGGTGGTCCTCCGGGAGAGCGGCGAGACGGTCGGCGTCCTGGTCCTCGGCGAGTCCAACGACCACCTGATCGTCGCGGAGGACCCGAAACTACCGGTGGGAACCCCCCTGGCGGCGCCGTAGTCTTCTCGTCACAACATCCTGAGGGGCCCCCAAGGCGATTCTTTCACGAGGGAAATGGGGGTTATTCGGAGACGTCCGTCTCTTTTTTTTTCAGCCGGCGAACCTCTTCGACGGGAAGTTCCGTGGCCTGGGCGATCTGTCCTTCGGTGAGAACCCCCAAGGCGATCAAATTCTTGGCCGTCTTGACGGCCCGCTCCCGGTCACCTTCTTTCCGGCCCTTCTCGATCCCCTCTTCGACCCCTTTCTCAATACCGATCCGCTCGGCGGTGGTCACGTATTGCATCTTGACTTCCTCCTCGAATTTTACGAGCGCTTGGTGGTACGCCTTCTCCAATCCTTCCGGAAGGGCCATGATCCAGTCGATGAACCGGTAGAGGTCGATGATCTCCTGTTTGGACCACCCCCGCCGGTACAAGCTCTTGCTCAACCGGAGCTTGGACCGGAGTCTCTCTTCGTCGTTCTTTTGGGTCTCCAAGGTTCCCAGGTGCGCCATGACCACGACGGCGAAGGGATTCGACGATGATTCGAGCATCTCCCATCGATCTTCGTAGGCCAGCAGTTTCACCGCCGGAAATTCGAACCTGGTTCGGCATCCCCACATCTCCTGCTCGTACGCTGAAATATACCACCTTGGATTGTCGTCCGCAAGCACGGCCAGGCTCACCACCGGCCGCTGGTGGAGGTCGAAAATCCGATAGTGGTAGACGAACACCCGGCGGCCGAAATCTTTCTCCGCCTGGGCCTGCACCTCCACGTGGATCAGCACCCAGGCCTCCCGGCCGTCCTTGCGCCAGACCTTCACCAGGTTGTCCGCCAGCCGGAAGCCGACCTCCGACTCCCTCGTGATCTGGCGCAGCTCCTTGTCGAGAAGTTCGTACCCTCGGTGCCAGTCGATCTCCCCTGCGATGTCGGGAAAGAAGAACTCCATGAACTCCTGAAAGTAGAGGGCGAGGATCTCTTTCCACGGGCTGTCGTATCCGCCACGAGCGCTCATGGTCCATCTCCTTGTTTTGCCGGCCGCCGGTATCGGGTTTTCGGATCTGCCGGTTTCGGCGTTCCTCGGGAGTCGGGTCCCGTCGGGAATCCAGCCGTTGCCATTAGAAGCCATTAGAATGTATACCCCAGGGAAAAATGAAAACGCCCCGGACTCTCCCCGTCCTTCCGGTCGAGCTTGTGGCCGT